>NZ_JBVIDX010000007.1:0-417679 GCF_055572155.1 Streptomyces sp. NPDC030814 | reverse complement strand
TACATTCCGAACCCGGAAGCTAAGCCTTACAGCGCCGATGGTACTGCAGGGGGGACCCTGTGGGAGAGTAGGACGCCGCCGAACAATCATTGAGAAAGCCCCCGCCGGGAAACCGGCGGGGGCTTTCTGCGTTCAGGGATCTCCTTTCGGAGACTGCCTGCTCGCCCTGCGGAAATGTCCGAAGAGGATTACAGGCGCCCGGCTGCCTTCAGCGCCAGATAGGCGTCTGCCAAGGCCGGCGCCAGGCTTTCCGGCGTCGCGTCCACGACCGTGACGCCATGGCGGCGGAGTCGCTCGGCGGTGTGGTTGCGGTCTGCTTGGGCCTGGGCCGCGGCAGCGGCCTCATAGATGGCCTCCGTGTTACCCCGCGAGTTCGCCATGCGGGCGACGTGGGGATCCGAGACGGATGCCAACAGGACCGTGTGGCGCTGAGTGAGGCGCGACAGTACAGGGAGGAGGCCCTCCTCGATGGGGGCCGTGTCCAGGCTTGTCAGCAGGACGATCAAGGCGCGGCGGGAAGCGGTCCGGAGCGCGGTGGCGGTGAGGCCTCGGGCGTCCGTTTCGACGAGTTCCGGTTCGAGCGGGGCCATCGCGTTGACCAGGGACGGAAGAACGTCGCCCGCCGACCGGCCCTGGACGAGGGCTCGAACGCGGCGGTCGTAGGCCATGAGGTCAACGCGGTCGCCGGCGCGGGAGGCCAGAGCGGCCAGGAGGAGAGCGGCATCCATCGCCGCATCGAGGCGGGGGATGTCGCCCACGCGGCCCGCTGAGGTTCGGCCCGTGTCCAGGACGAGGAGGATGTGGCGGTCGCGTTCGGGGCGCCAGGTGCGTACCGCGACCGCGGACTGGCGGGCCGTGGCGCGCCAGTCGATCGAGCGGGTGTCGTCGCCGGGGATGTACTCGCGGAGGCTGTCGAATTCGGTGCCCTCGCCCCGGGTCAGGACACTGGTGCGGCCGTCCAGCTCGCGGAGGCGGGCCAGCTTGGACGGCAGGTGCTTGCGGCTGGTGAACGGGGGGAGCACACGCACGGTCCAGGAGACCTTGTGGCTTGCCTGGCGGGTGAAGAGCCCGAGAGGGCCGTACGAGCGGATCGTGACCTTGTCGGCCTGGCGGTCCCCTCTGCGCGTGGGGCGCAGGTGCGTCGTGACACGGCGTCGTTCGCCCGCGGGCACGGTGAGCCGGTGACGGGAAGCGGCGACCTCGGTGCCGGTGGCCCAGCTACTCGGGGGCCAGGCGTCACGGAGGTGGGCGCGCAGGGGCCGCTTGGAAGGGTTGGTGACCGTCAGGGTGACGTCTGCGGTTTCGCCGAGGCGCGCTGAGGTGTCGCCGGAGCGTGTGAGGCCCAGCCGCCGCACGGGGGCGGCCAGGGCGTAGTCGCAGGCGCAGGCCAGGGCCAGAGGGGCGTTCACCGCGAGGACGCCCGTCCAACTGGGTTCCCAGATGCCGACGGGGAGCGTGCCGAGGGCCGCGAGGAGTGCGGCGCGTCCGGTGGGGGCCATCAGCGGGGTACGGGGACGTGGGCGAGGATCGCGTTGATGACCGAGTCGGGCGTCACGCCTTCCATCTCCGCCTCCGGGCGGAGCTGGACGCGGTGGCGGAGAGTCGGGAGCGCGAGTGCCTTGACGTCGTCGGGGATGACGTAGTCGCGGCCCGTCAGCCAGGCCCAGGCGCGGGAGGCCGCGAGGAGGGCCGTTGCGCCTCGGGGGGAGACACCGAGAGTGAGGGACGGCGATTCACGGGTGGCGCGGCAGATGTCGACGACGTAGGCGGTGATCTCGGGGGAGACGGTCGTCTTGGCCACAGCCGTGCGTGCGGCTTCGAGGTCGGCGGCGTTCGCGACGGGGCGTACGCCGGCGGCGCGCAGGTCGCGCGGGTTGAAGCCCGCGGCATGGCGGCTGAGGACGTCGATCTCGTCCTGGCGGGACGGAAGCGGAACCGTCAGCTTGAGGAGGAAACGGTCCAGTTGCGCTTCGGGCAGGGGGTACGTGCCCTCGTACTCGACCGGGTTCTGGGTAGCGGCGACCAGGAACGGGTCGGGGAGGGGGCGGGGGGTGCCGTCGACCGTGACCTGGCGTTCCTCCATGGCCTCCAGGAGGGACGACTGGGTCTTCGGCGGGGTGCGGTTGATCTCGTCGGCGAGGAGGAGGTTGGTGAAGACCGGGCCGGGCTGGAAGGAGAACTCGGCGGTGCGCGTGTCGTAGACGAGGGAGCCGGTGACGTCGCTCGGCATCAGGTCCGGGGTGAACTGGACGCGCTTGGTGTCCAGCTCCAGCGCGGACGCGAGGGCGCGGACGAGCAACGTTTTGGCGACCCCGGGGACTCCTTCCAGTAGGACGTGTCCGCGGCAGAGGAGGGCGACGACGAGGCCGGTCACGGCGGGGTCCTGGCCGACCACGGCTTTGGCGATCTCGGCGCGCAGGGCCTCCAGGGAGGCACGGGCGGAGCCCGGGTCCCCTGTGGTCCCGGCGTTGTCAGTGGTCGGGTCCATCATGAACGGCGTACCTCTCTTTCGAGGGCGTCGAGTCGGTCGGTGAGGGCGATGAGGGCCGCGTCGTCGCTGGGCGGCGGGCCGAAGAGCAGCGTGTGCAGGGTCTGTCCGTCGCCGCGGAGGTGGGCGGACAGAGCGGGGAGCAGGGCCTCGGGCGCGTGCGCCCGTGAGACGGGGACACCTACGAGGGGGGCGAGGCGCGTGCGAGTGGTGGAGCGAAGAGCGGCGGCCGCACGGTCACGGGCGTTGGCCTTGCGGTAGAGGCGGGCGCGGCCTTCGACGGTCTCGGAGGCGCGGATCGCGACGGGGAGTTTCTCGGGCACCAGGGGGCCGAGTCGGCGTGCCCGCCAGAGCGCGGCGATGAGACCCGCGACGAACAGTTGCAGGGTGCCCCAGAGCCAGCCCGAGGGGAGCAGGTCGAAGAAGCTGCGGTCGCCGGCGTCGGCGGCCGAGTCGTCGGAGAGCGAGGGGAGGTACCAGACCAGATGGGGGCGCGAGCCGAGGAGTTGGAGGGCGAGGGAGGCGTTGCCCTGCTCGTCGAGGCGGTCGTTGTAGAGGATGTCGGGAGCGCCGATGACGACGGTGTCGCCGGCCCCTTCGGCCGCCGGGAGGCGTACGAGGCTGGGCAGACCGCTCTCGGGGTAGCAGGTGTCGGCGTCGCGGGCGGTGACCCGGTAGCGGACGCCGCCGAGGTCGGCGGTGCCCGCACGGCGGGCGGCCGGCAGGGCGCAGCCGGGGGCGAGCGTGGAGTCGAAGCTGGGGGCGGCGTCGGCGGTGACCCCAGGGGCGAGGGTGCCGACGGACGGGGTGTCGGGGGCGACGAGGACGGTACGGCCGCCGGAGGTGGTCGTCGCCGTGCGCAGGCGGTGCTGCTGGGACTCGGTGAGCAGGTCCGGGACAGCGATCAGGAGGGTCGTGTCGGGGTCCGCGGCGGCGGTGGCCTCGTCGAGGGTGGTGACCACACGGGTGGACACGCCGTTGTCGTCGAGGAGTTCGGCGATCGCGCGGCTGCCGGTGGGGTCGGCGGAGCGCGGGTCGAGGCGGCCGTGTTCGGCGCCCGAGCGGATGACCGCGATGACGACTGCCGCGGCCAGGAGGATCACCAGGGCGATGACGACACCGCGTGCACGGCCCCAGAGTTGTCGGGCGGTGGGCGAGGCCGAGGTGTTCGGGAGCATGGCCTCAGCGGTCATCCGGCGGCCCCCTGGCGGCTGTTGTGGGCCGTGCTCGTCGTGCTCCGGGCGCTGCTGCCGGCCAGGGCGGGCTTGGCGCGCTCCAGTTCGTCGTCCAGGGCGGCGAGGTGGCGGTACGTGCCTTCGGCCGCGGGCCGGCCGCCGTATATGACGTCGTCGAAGTCCCGGGCGGCCGTGCGGAGTCGGTCCGCGTGGGCGGGGAGCACCCGGCCCCCTTCGGAGGCGGCCTCGTCGGCGGTACGGCCCGGGCGTACGTCGAGGAGGGCGCGTTCCTCCAGGGAGCGGACCACTGCGCGCATGCGTTCCTGGACGGCCTGGTTCCAGTGGCCCTGGGCGGCCTGCGCCTCGGCGGCCGCGCGGTGTTCGGCTGCGCTGCGGGGGCGGTCGTCGAAGAGCTGGGCGGAGGAGGAGGGGGTGCGGTGCGGGGTGCCGAGGCGCCACCACAGCGCGCCGACGAGAGCCAGGACGGCCAGGACGATGACGACGAGGCCGATCGCGCCACCGGGAGTGGCGGCGGACGCGGCGCCGAACAGTCTGTCGATCCAGTCCCAGAAGGCGTCCATGGCGCGTTCGTACCAACTGGGGTCGTTCTCGTGGTACATGCCCTTGGACAGCTCGCGCCGGGCCGCCTCCCGCGCGGGGTCGCGCGGGAGGGTGACCGGTGGTTCGTCCGCCGAGCGCCAAGCGATGGGGACGGCGGTCGGAACTCCCCCCGAGAGTCTCACCGCATCAGCTCCCCGGTGTGGCGGTGGAGGCGGTGCCGCCGTAGTCCTGGACGCCGGCGGCGCGGGCCAGTTCGAGGTCGAGGGCCTCGCGGCGGATGCGCTGGTCGATGTAGAGGAGCACGGTGACGCCCGCGCTGATGGGGAAGGTGATCGTGGAGCCGATGACCGAGCCGACGCCGCTGATGGCGAGGTAGGTCCAGCCGAGTTCGGTGCTGCCGGTGAGGAGGCCGGAGAAGCCCTCTCCGTCCAGGGCCGTGCCGATGACGGCGAAGGGGATCACGACGATCGACGCGACGACGTAGGCGATGATCGCGGCCAGCAACTGGATGCCGAGGACGCGCCACCAGGAGCCGCGCACCAGCTTGACGGAGCGGCTCATGGACTTGCGGACGCCCTGCTTCTCCAGCATCAGGGCGGGCGAGGCGAGCGAGAAGCGGATCATCAGCCACACGGTGAGGACGAAGCCGCCGAGTCCGCCGAACACGGCGAGGACGATGCCCCCGCCTTCGCCGCCCCCGGCGATGAGGAGGATGCCGGGCAGGATGCCGAGGGTCATGATCAGCACGGCGATGAGGGGCAGCAGCAGGGTGAGGCCGCCCAGCCTGAGCAGTTGCGGGCGGGCGTCCCGCCAGGCCTCGCCGATGGTCACCTTCTTGCCGAGGACGGCTCGGCTGGTCACGGTTGTGAGGAGGGCCGTCGCGATGATGGTGCCCAGCAGGGAGATCAGCAGGACGGCGGTGGTGCTGAGCAGGGTCTCGCCGAGGGCGCGGCTCAGCTCACCGGGTGTGGCGGTGGGGTCGTTGAGGGCGTCCGCGTTCGCCGTGTCGCTCAGGACGAGGCCCTGGAGCAGGATCACCGCGATCTGGGTGACGACGGCGACGGTCAGGGAGATCCCGAGGACCGTGCGCCAGTGGGTGCGCATGGTGGAGACAGCGCCGTCGAGGATCTCGCCGACGCCGAGGGGACGCAGCGGGATCACACCGGGCTTGGCCGCGGGCGGGGGCCCGCCCCATCCGCCGCCCCATCCGGGTGCCCCATGGCCGGGGTGGCCGCCGGGGGCTCCGTAGGCGCCGGGCGGGCCGTACCCGCCGGGGCCGGGGTACGGGCCGCCGGGGTGGCCGCCCCAGCCCGGGGCGGGCTGCGGTGGTGGGGGCGCCTGAGCGGGGCCCTGCGGGCTCGGGTTGCTCCACTGGGCGGGCGGGGGCTGCTCCTTCGACCAGTTGGGCGGAGGCTGCGTCTGGTCCGCGCCGCTCTGGTCGGCCGGCTGCGGGGTGTCCTGCCGGCCCGCGTCCTGGCCGTCCGAGGGGGTCGATCCGGGCGAGGCCCAGCCCGGAGTGTCCTTCATCGTCGCTCCTTCACGGTGCTCGTCCGCGGTCGCGGCGGCAGGTTGGCGCCCATCGTGCCACGCGGTGTCCGAGAAGGGACGAGGGGCCGTATGGGCTGCGCACCTTCAATTGTCCGTCGGATACGGGGCAGACTGGCCGCATGGCTGATCAGTACGCGCGAACCGGCGACGACACCCGGCCGACCGAGACCCCTGCGATCCGTTGGGAGGAGCCACCCGAAGGCCCCGTCGTGGTTCTGCTGGACCAGACGAGACTGCCGGCCGAGGAGGTCGAGCTGGTGTGCACGGACGCGTCCGTGCTGGTGGAGGCGATACGTTCGCTCGCCGTGCGCGGTGCGCCGCTGCTGGGTATCGCCGGGGCGTACGGCGTCGCGCTCGCCGCCGCGCGGGGTTTCGCGGTGGAGGAGGCCGCCGAGGCGCTGGCGGGTGCCCGGCCGACCGCGGTGAACCTCTCCGGCGGTGTGCGGCGCGCGCAGGGCGCGTACCTGGCCGAACTCGGCCGCACCGGCGACCAGAAGCAGGCCGCGGCGGCCGCGCTCGCCGCCGCGCGGGCGTTGCACCAGGAGGACGCCGAGGCCAGCACCCGCATGGCCGGGCACGGGCTGGCGCTGCTCGACGAGCTGCTGCCGGGCGGCGGGCACCGGGTGCTCACGCACTGCAACACCGGGGCTCTGGTGTCGGGCGGTGAGGGCACGGCGTTCGCGGTGGCGCTGGCGGCGCACCGGGCGGGGCGGCTGCGCAGGCTGTGGGTGGACGAGACACGTCCGCTGCTCCAGGGCGCCCGGCTCACGGCGTACGAGGCGGCGCGCAGCGGGATGGCGTACACCTTGCTCACGGACAATGCCGCGGGTTCGCTGTTCGCGGCCGGAGAGGTCGACGCGGTGCTGGTGGGGGCCGACCGGATCGCCGCCGACGGGTCGGTGGCGAACAAGGTGGGGACCTATCCGCTCGCGGTGCTGGCTCGTTACCACCATGTGCCGTTCATCGTGGTGGCGCCCGTGACCACGGTGGATCCGGACACCCCGGACGGGGCGTCCATCGAGGTGGAGCAGCGCGCGGGTCATGAGGTGACGGAGATCACAGCGCCCCAGGTGCCGGTGGCGGGAGCGGAGGCGGGAGGCGGTATTCCGGTGGCACCCCTGGGGACCCAGGCGTACAACCCGGCGTTCGATGTGACGCCGCCGGAGTTGGTGACGGCGATCGTCACGGAGGAGGGGGCTGTGTCGCCGGTGACGGCCGGTGCGCTTGCGGAGCTGTGTGGCAGGTCACGACAGGTAACGATTTAGTTAATGGGATGATGTCGTTTATGAAGGGACGAGTCCTTGTCGTCGACGACGACACCGCACTGGCCGAGATGCTCGGCATCGTGCTGCGTGGTGAAGGTTTTGAGCCGTCTTTCGTAGCCGACGGCGACAAGGCGCTGGCCGCGTTCCGTGAGGTCAAACCGGATCTTGTGCTGCTCGATCTGATGCTGCCGGGCCGGGACGGGATCGAGGTGTGCCGCCTGATCAGGGCGGAGTCCGGGGTGCCGATCGTGATGCTCACGGCGAAGAGCGACACCGTCGATGTCGTCGTGGGTCTGGAGTCGGGCGCGGACGACTACATCGTGAAGCCGTTCAAGCCGAAGGAGCTGGTGGCCCGGATCCGGGCGCGGCTGCGGAGGTCGGAGGAGCCGGCGCCGGAGCAGCTCGCCATAGGTGACCTGGTCATCGACGTGGCCGGGCACTCCGTGAAGCGGGACGGGCAGTCGATCGCGTTGACGCCGCTGGAGTTCGATCTTCTGGTGGCGCTGGCGCGGAAGCCGTGGCAGGTGTTCACTCGAGAAGTCCTGCTGGAGCAGGTCTGGGGGTACCGCCATGCGGCGGACACCCGTCTGGTGAACGTTCATGTGCAGCGGCTGCGTTCCAAGGTCGAGAAGGACCCGGAGCGGCCGGAGATCGTGGTGACTGTCCGTGGTGTCGGATACAAGGCAGGACCCAGCTGACATGTCCGGGGACAGCGCCGCTTCGGCGCCCGGTCAGTCCGGGACCCGCACGGAGCGGCCTGTCGGCCGGAAGACGTCGGGCTCCCGCTGGGGGCGTTTTCTCGCGGGCGGGTTGCCGCAGGGCGGAGTCCAGGGCAGCCCGGTCCTGAGGCTCTTCATACGCTGGGTGCGCCGCCCCTTGCTGCCCGTGATGCGGCTGTGGCGACGCAACATCCAGCTCAGGATCGTCGTCACGACCTTGCTGATGTCGCTCAGCGTGGTGCTGCTGCTGGGCTTCGTCGTCATCGGGCAGGTACGCAACGGGCTGCTGGATGCCAAGGTCAAGGCCTCGCAGAGCCAGGCCACGGGCGGGTTCACAGTCGCCGAGCAGCGGGCCGACAGCGCGGGGAGCGCGGCCGGTAACGACAGCGGAGAGCTGGACGGCGACCGGGGGCAGAACGTCGTCGAGTGGATGACCAACCTGGTGAACTCCCTGTCCAGCGGTGGACAGGGCGCGTTCGACGTCGTGACGCTCAGCCCGGTCTCGGCGGACGGCGAGACCGGCGGGCTCGGTCCGCGTGCCTCCGGTGGGGTGGCCTGGGACCTCAGCGTGCCCGTGGCGTTGCGTGAGCGCGTCGACGACGGCACCAGCGCCGTACAGAGCTACACGCGGATCCACTACACCAACGGCCAGGAGTCGCAGCCGGCGCTGATCATCGGCAAGCAGGTCAGCGACCCGAACGGCAGGCCGTACCAGCTGTACTACCTCTTCCCGCTCACCCAGGAGGAGAAGTCCCTCAGCCTGGTCAAGGGCACGCTGGCGACGGCGGGGCTGTTCGTCGTCGTCCTGCTCGGGGCCATCGCCTGGCTCGTGGTGCGCCAGGTCGTCACGCCCGTACGGATGGCGGCGGGCATCGCCGAGCGGCTGTCCACCGGGCGCCTGCAGGAGCGGATGAAGGTCAGCGGTGAGGACGACATCGCGCGTCTCGGTGAGGCGTTCAACAAGATGGCGCAGAACCTGCAGCTGAAGATCAGTCAGCTGGAGGACCTGTCGCGGATGCAGCGGCGGTTCGTCTCCGACGTGTCGCACGAGCTGCGCACCCCGCTGACGACCGTACGGATGGCGGCGGACGTCATCCATGACGCGCGTGTGGACTTCGACCCGGTGACCGCGCGGTCGGCCGAGCTGCTCGCCGACCAGCTGGACCGGTTCGAGTCGCTGCTCGCGGACCTGCTGGAGATCAGCCGGTTCGACGCGGGCGCGGCGGCCCTGGAGGCCGAGCCGATAGACCTGCGTGAGGTCGTGCGGAAGGTCGTCAGCGGGGCCGAGCCGCTCGCCGAGCGCAAGGGGACGCGGATACGGGTCCTGGGGGACCAGCAGCCCGTCGTCGCCGAGGCCGACGCCCGGCGTGTGGAGCGGGTGCTGCGGAACCTCGTGGTCAACGCCGTGGAGCATGGCGAGGGCAAGGACGTGGTGGTCAAGCTGGCGGCGGCGGGCGGAGCGGTCGCGGTCGCGGTGCGCGACTACGGCGTGGGGCTCAAGCCGGGCGAGGCGACGCGGGTGTTCAGCCGTTTCTGGCGGGCCGACCCGGCACGCGCGCGTACCACCGGCGGAACGGGACTGGGACTGTCCATCGCGCTGGAGGACGCCCGGCTGCACGGCGGCTGGCTCCAGGCGTGGGGCGAGCCCGGCGGTGGCTCGCAGTTCCGGCTGACCCTGCCGAGGACGGCTGACGAACCGCTGCGCGGCTCTCCGATACCCCTGGAGCCGAAGGACTCCCGGCGCAGCCGTGGTCCCGGCGACGGGACCACGCGGCCCGGAGGCGGCAAGCTCGCCACGGTGCCGGTGCAGGCGGGGGAGCACGGGGTTGCCCGGGCGTCCATAGGGCCGCGGCCGGGCGGCGGGCAGGTGCCCACGGCCGACCCGACGGCGCTGCCCGGCAACGGCGCGCGCGTGGTGCCCCGGCCGGGCGCCTCGCCCACGGCACCGCCCGCGCAGCGCGGCGGCGAGGGTGCGGGGCAGGCGGAGGATCGGCTCTCCGGGGCCGGCTCCGAGCAGCAGGAGAAGCAGGGGGAGGCATTCCGTGGGCGCTGACCGCGCGAAACGCGGCCGTGGGCGTCCGGTGCGGGCGACGGTGTACGTCGGCATCGGTGCCGTACTGCTGGCCGGGTGTGCCTCGATGCCGGACAGCGGGGACATGCGCGACGTCGAGTCGACCCCGCGGCAGGAGACACAGGTGCGGGTCTTCGCGCTGCCGCCCGCCGAGGACGCCCAGCCCCAGGAGATCGTGCAGGGCTTCCTGGAGGCCCTCACCAGTGACGACCCCAACTACGAGACGGCCCGCAAGTATTTGACCGGGGGCGCGCTGAAGACGTGGGACCCGGGCACGTCGACCACGGTCCTCGACGAGGCGCCGACCGCGTTCACGAAGGTCACCGGGCGCGAGCCGGACAGCACGTCGTACCGGTACGAGCTGGTCGGCGAGAAGGTCGCCCGCGTGGACGGGCAGCACGCGTACACGCCGGCCAGCGGCGAGTACGAGGAGACCGTGCACCTCACGAAGGTGAAGGTGAAGGACAAGCAGCAGTGGCGCATCGACAAGCTGCCCCAGGGCGTGATGCTCGGCAGGTCCGACTTCGAGCGGAACTACAAGTCGATCAACAAGTACTACTTCACCTCCGCCGCGCAGTCCGGTGAGGCGGGGACGGTCGCCGATCCGGTGTACGTGCGCAGCCAGGTCGACCCGGTGACCCAGATCGTCCGGGACCTGATGAAGGGCCCGACCCGCTGGCTGAACTGGGGCGCGCGGACCAGCTTCCCCTCGGGTACGGCGCTGCGGAAGGGCACCACCCATCTGACGCCCGACGAGCAGAACACGCTGGTCGTGCCGCTCAACGCGAAGGCCGACCGGGTCTCGGCGAGCAGGTGCCGGGAGATGGCCACCCAACTGCTGTTGACGCTCCGGGACTACATGCCCAACGGCATCGACGACGTGGAGCTCCAGGGGTCGACCGGGGAACCGCTGTGCGTGCTCAGCGGCAGCCAGGTCGAGGACGACGGCGCGAGCCGGCACGGCAAGAGCATCGTGTACGAGTACTTCATCGACGGGGAGCACCGGCTCGTACGGCTGGCGGCGGGGGAGAGCACGCCCACGCCGGTGCCGGGCGATCTCGGTGAGGGTGTGAAGCAGCTGCGGTCGGCCGCCGTGTCGCGCGACCAGGAGCGGGCGGCCGGGGTGTCGGCCGACGGGAGCGACCTGTACGTGGCGCCGCTGACGCCGGGCGGCGCCATCGGCGAACCGGTGCTGCGCAGCGCGGGCGCCACCGCCGAGGACCGGCTGACGACGCCCAGCTGGGACGGGCGCGGCGATCTGTGGGTGGCCGACCGCGATCCCAAGAAGCCGCGCCTGCTGGTCCTGGCGGACGGCATGGGCGAGCCGCTGGAAGTGCGGACGGCGGGGCTCGACGGGCGCATCGAGGCGGTGCGCGTGGCCGCCGACGGGGTGCGGGCCGCGCTGATCGTGGAGAAGGACGGCGAGCGGTCGCTGTTCATCGGGCGCGTCGAGCGGGACGCCGACGCCGACGGCACCACCGTCTCCATCGTCGATCCGCGATCCGTGACACCGGACCTCGAGGACGTCTCTGCCATGTCGTGGGCCGGTGACAGCCGGCTCGTGGTGGTCGGCCGGGAGCCCGGCGGGGTGCAGCAGACGCGGTACGTCCAGGTCGACGGCTCCACGCTGCCGGGTCCCGCGCCCTCCGCGCTGACCGGTGTGGAGGAGATCGCCGCGTCCGAGGACGAGAGCCAGCCGCTGGTCGCGCACTCGGCGGACGGCATCGTCCGGCTGGCGCCCGGCGAGCAGTGGCAGACGGTGGTCAAGGAGGGGACGGCTCCGGTGTATCCGGGATGAGTCCCCGGAGAACCTCCCCCACGACCCGGTGGGCGTGCGTGCGCCGGTCCGGCCCAGGGCGGCGGCGTCCGGCCATCCGCGTACGGGGGTAACTCGTGTGGGTGACAACCCCCGTGCGGTTCCGGTGAGTTGTCCACAGGGAGTTGTCCACAGGGGTGGCAGGGCCTCGCATGCGTTGGCACAGTGGTGGGCATGCGGGGGTGGTGGCAGGACCTCACGGATCTGGTGCTGCCGGCCGAGTGCGGAGGCTGCGGGAGGCCTCGCGAGGTGCTCTGTCCGGAGTGCCGCGCCGCCCTGATGGGGGCCGTACCGAGCCGGGTGCGACCGGTGCCGGAACCGGTCGGGCTGCCCGAGGTGCACGCGGCCGCTCCGTACGAGGACGCGGTACGGGCGGCGCTGCTCGCGCACAAGGAAAGGGGCGTCCTGGCGCTCGCCGAACCCCTCGGCACGGCCTTGGCAGGGGCCGTACGGGCGGGGCTGGGCGAGATGTGGGCCGGGGACGCCGAGGACGGACCACCGGGGCGTGAGGCTCCGGCGGACGGTGCGGGAAGCGGTGCCCGCGAGGACGTGCTGCTCGTCCCGGTGCCGTCCGCGCGGCGGGCGGTGCGGGCGCGTGGGCACGACCCCGCGCGACGGATCGCGCTCTCGGCCGCCCGGGTGCTGCGGCGGGCCGGGACGCCGGCCCGGGTGCTCGCTGTGCTGCGGCAGCGGCGTGCCGTGGCCGACCAGTCCGGGCTCGACTCCCGACAGCGGCTGGACAACCTCGCGGGCGCCCTGGAGGTGGCCGCCGGGGCCGTCCCGTTGCTGGGTGAGGGCCGGGTCGTGCTCGTCGACGACCTGATGACCACCGGGGCCTCGCTCGCGGAGGCGGCGCGGGCGGTCCGGGCGGCACATGACAGTTGGAGGGTGTCGTCGGCGGGAGAAGGGAAAGGCGCTGGGCGAACGGTGAAGGGGGCGGCGCGGAGCAGCGTCACAGGAGTCCACCGAGCGGACCGTGCAGGTGAGGGGCTGTGCGCGGCGGTGATCGCCGCGCCGCCGGACGCTTTCCGGATAAACCGGAACTGACAGAGAACTTGCATCGTTGCAGGTAATGAGAGGGTCAATTCACCTGAACGGAGGTACGTCTCGGTAGAGGGTGACGCCATCCGTCCGGGCGAGATATGTTCGGTTGTGAGGGAATGGCCCCGGCCGTTCACCACATATCCGGATGCCGTGCTGCGGGTTTTCTGCAATCACCCGCACTGGTGGGGTGGAGATCTTGTCCGCGGGGGAGGAGGAGGTGGAGTCACCGAGTCCGCGGTTCCGGAAGTAGCCGGAACCTGGTGCACAAGGGAGATGCTCCGCCAGTGGAGCGGAGCGATCCGGGAACGGAGTTCTGCGTGGACATCGTCGTCAAGGGCCGCAAGACCGAGGTGCCCGAGCGGTTCCGCAAGCACGTGGCCGAGAAGCTGAAGCTGGAGAAGATCCAGAAGCTCGATGGCAAGGTGATCAGCCTCGACGTCGAGGTGTCCAAGGAGCCCAACCCCCGACAGGCCGACCGCAGTGACCGAGTGGAGATCACGCTCCGCTCCCGCGGGCCGGTGATCCGGGCGGAGGCAGCGGCGAGCGATCCGTATGCGGCGCTCGACCTGGCGGCGGACAAGCTCGAAGCCCGGCTGCGCAAGCAGCACGACAAGCGTTACACGCGCCGGGGCGCGCGCAGGCTCACGGCCGCAGAGGTCGCCGACCACGTCCCGGGCGTGGCGACTCTCAACGGCAACGGATATGTCGCCGAGGAGGAGAAGAGCGACGGCGTACCCACCAAGCGGATCGGCTCGCTCGAAGTGAAGGGCGAAGGCCCCCTCGTCGTCCGCGAGAAGACCCACGTCGCGTCCCCGATGAGCCTCGACCAGGCGCTCTACGAGATGGAGCTGGTCGGGCACGACTTCTATCTGTTCGTCGACTCCGAGACCAAGGAACCGAGCGTCGTCTACCGCCGACACGCCTACGACTACGGCGTCATCCACCTCAGCACGGACCCGATGGTCGCAGAGGTGCACTCGAACGCCGCGGGCGGCACGCTCGGCGGCTGACCACGCCGGGTGACAGCTGTGCCGGTGCCCCTGGAGCGCGCGTGCGCCCCCAGGGGCACCGGCGTGCGACCCCTGGAGGCCCGCTCTGTCACCGTACTGTCGCCCAGGCATGAAATCATGGCCGAACCGGCCCCAACCGGCGGGTCGTTGCCTTGGGTTGGCGATGGCACAGAAACACAGGCCACGGCCTTCAGGGGGAGGAACGATGGCGGACAGCAGCTTCGGACCGATGCGTGACGCGGAGGCCGACGGGCATTCCGTCGGCACGGGCCCCGCGGCGGGCTCCCGCAAGGAGCCAATCCGTGTCCTTGTCGTGGACGATCACGCTCTCTTCCGCCGCGGTCTGGAGATCGTCCTCGCCGCCGAGGAGGACATCCAGGTCGTCGGCGAGGCCGGTGACGGGGCGGAGGCGGTGGACAAGGCGGCCGACCTGCTGCCCGACATCGTGCTGATGGACGTCCGGATGCCCAAGCGCGGTGGGATCGAGGCATGCACCTCCATCAAGGAGGTCGCCCCCAGTGCGAAGATCATCATGCTGACGATCAGCGACGAGGAGGCCGACCTCTACGACGCGATCAAGGCGGGAGCGACCGGTTACCTCCTCAAGGAGATCTCCACGGACGAGGTGGCCACCGCGATTCGCGCGGTCGCCGACGGGCAGTCGCAGATCAGCCCGTCCATGGCGTCGAAGCTGCTCACCGAGTTCAAGTCGATGATCCAGCGGACCGACGAGCGGCGGCTGGTGCCGGCGCCACGGCTGACGGACCGGGAGCTGGAAGTCCTCAAGCTCGTGGCGACCGGGATGAACAACCGGGACATCGCCAAGGAGTTGTTCATCTCCGAGAACACCGTGAAGAACCACGTCCGCAACATCCTGGAGAAGCTTCAGCTGCACTCCAGGATGGAGGCCGTGGTGTACGCGATGCGGGAGAAGATCCTCGAGATCCGCTGACCCCGGCGCAGGTCAGGCCAGTGCGCGGGCGAGCTCTCTGATCAGGGGGTCGCGGAGCTCGGGGGCGTCCACTCGCTCCACGCGGACATCGGTGCAATCCACCCAGCTCGCCGCCTCCAACAGTGCCTGGGCCACGGCAGGGACGGCCTTCGGGCCGCGGAGGGTGACCTGCTTGGCGACCAGGGCGCGGCCGTCGCGGGCGGGGTCGACGCGCCCGACGAGGTGGCCGCCGGACAGCACCGGCATCGCGAAGTAGCCGTGAACGCGCTTCTGCTTGGGGACGTAGGCCTCCAGGCGGTGGCTGAAGCCGAAGATGCGTTCCGTGCGGGCCCGCTCCCAGACCAGGGAGTCGAAGGGGGACAGCAGTGTGGTGCGGTGGCGGCCGCGCGGGGGTGTCGCCAGGGCCGCAGGGTCCGCCCAGGCGGGCTTGGACCAGCCCTCCACCGTCACCGGCACCAGGCCCGAGTCGGCGACCACCGCGTCGAACTGCTCGCCCTTGAGGCGGTGGTAGTCGGCGATGTCCGCGCGCGTGCCGACGCCGAGGGCCTCGCCGGCCAGACGCACCAGACGGCGCAGGCATTCGGTGTCGTCCAGCTCGTCATGGAGCAGCTCGGCGGGGACGGCGCGCTCGGCGAGGTCGTACACCCGCTTCCAGCCGCGGCGCTCCACACAGACGACCTCGCCGTACATCAGGGCGCGTTCGACGGCGACCTTCTCGCCGGACCAGTCCCACCACTCGCTGGTGCGCTTCGCGCCGCCCAGTTCCGTGGCGGTGAGGGGGCCCTCGTCGCGGAGCTGTTTGATGACGCGGTCGTAGGCACCGTCGGGCAGTTCGTGACCCCACTGGGGGCGGGCGCGGTAGGCGCGGCGGCGGAAGGCGAAGTGGGGCCACTCCTCGATGGGGAGGATGCAGGCGGCGTGGGACCAGTACTCGAAGGCGTGGGGCCGTGCCGGAGCCGCGCCGCGGGCGGTGGCCCAGTAGGCCTGGTCGACCGTGGTGCGGCCTATGGCGCCGAGGCGGGCGTACGGGACGAGTTCGTGGGAGCGGGCGAGGACCGAGATGGTGTCGAGCTGGACCGCGCCCAGGTGGCGGAGCACGCCGCGGACGCCGGACCTGCGGTCGGGGGCGCCGAGGAAGCCCTGGGCCCGCAGGGCGATGCGGCGGGCCTCGTCCGCGGTGAGTTCTGTCGTGGGGGGCGGCAGGGGTGTCATGGTCCGCAGGGTAGGCCAGGGCACTGACAAGCGGGGCTGAGCTGGGAGAACCGCCGATCGGGCGCAGCGAGGGCGCCGGGCGTCAGCGTGGGCTCGGCAGGTAGGGGGACGTGGAGGGCAGGCTCAGGTCGGAGGGGAGGAGGGAGCCCACCCAGCAGTCGCGGAGGGTGCCGTTGTTGTTGAGGGCGGAGCGGAGGGTGCCCTCCAGGGTGAAGCCGGTGTTCGCCGCGACCGCCCGGGACGCGGCGTTGCCGACCTCGGCGCGCCATTCGAGGCGGTCGACGGCGAGCGCGGTGAACGCCCAGCGGGCGGCGACACGGACCGCCTCGGTGGTGTAGCCGTTGCGGCGGTGCTCCTTGGCGGTCCAGAAGCCGATCTCGGCGGCGCCGAGGGAACGCATGGTGATGCCGAGCATGCCCGTCAGCACCCCGGAGGGGAGGAAGACGCCGAAGGTGAACATGGAGGCGTGGGCCCAGCCCTCGGGGACCGCGTGCTCGACGAAGGTCACCGCGTGCTCGCGCAGATACGGCGAGGGGATCGTGGTCCAGCGCTGGATGTCCGGGTCCTGCGCGGCGGCGTACACCGTGTCGGTGTCGCGCGCGTCCACGGCGCGCAGCAGCAGGCGCTCGGTGGTCAGGGTGACGGGGTCCATCGGGCGATTGTGCTCGGGGCGGCGGAAGGGCGCCATCTCATTTGCGTCTGTTCTGTGGACGGGTCCGGGGCGCCGCCGGGACAGGCGGTCGCAATTCGTGCATTTCGTGGGCGGAACGCGGCACCATCGGTGACGCCCGCCCGTTGTCCTAGTGGCTGTCAGGGCCAGACCTCCCGGCACGGCGGGGTCCTCGCTTACGATGGCCGTTGCTCAAGCTGTGATTTGAAACTGTCAATTGAAACCGACCGTCCCAGGCCCGACCGGCAAGGAGACAAACCCCCGTGTCCGTCCTCTCGAAGATCATGCGTGCAGGCGAAGGCAAGATCCTGCGCAAGCTGCACCGCATCGCGGACCAGGTCAACTCCATCGAAGAGGACTTCGTCGACCTCTCCGACGCCGAGCTGCGAGCCCTCACCGATGAGTACAAGCAGCGGTACGCCGACGGTGAGAGCCTGGACGACCTGCTCCCCGAGGCGTTCGCCACCGTGCGCGAGGCCGCCAAGCGCGCCCTCGGTCAGCGTCACTACGACGTCCAGATCATGGGCGGAGCCGCCCTCCACCTCGGCTATGTGGCCGAGATGAAGACCGGTGAGGGCAAGACCCTCGTCGGCACCCTGCCCGCGTATCTGAACGCGCTGTCCGGCAAGGGCGTCCACCTCATCACGGTCAACGACTACCTGGCCGAGCGCGACTCCGAGATGATGGGTCGCGTCCACAAGTTCCTGGGCCTGTCCGTCGGCTGCATCCTCGCCAACATGACGCCGGCCCAGCGCCGCGAGCAGTACAACTGCGACATCACGTACGGCACGAACAACGAGTTCGGCTTCGACTACCTTCGCGACAACATGGCGTGGTCCCAGGACGAGCTCGTCCAGCGCGGTCACAACTTCGCGATCGTCGACGAGGTCGACTCCATCCTCGTCGACGAGGCCCGTACCCCGCTGATCATCTCCGGCCCCGCCGACCAGGCCACCAAGTGGTACGGCGACTTCGCCAAGCTGGTGACGCGCCTGAAGAAGGGTGAGCCCGGCAACCCCCTCAAGGGCATCGAGGAGACCGGCGACTACGAGGTCGACGAGAAGAAGCGCACGGTCGCCATCCACGAGTCCGGGGTCTCCAAGGTCGAGGACTGGCTGGGCATCGACAACCTGTACGAGTCGGTGAACACGCCTCTGGTGGGCTACCTGAACAACGCCATCAAGGCGAAGGAGCTCTTCAAGAAGGACAAGGACTACGTCGTCATCGACGGCGAGGTCATGATCGTCGACGAGCACACCGGCCGTATCCTCGCCGGCCGCCGCTACAACGAGGGCATGCACCAGGCGATCGAGGCGAAGGAAGGGGTGCCGATCAAGGACGAGAACCAGACGCTCGCCACGATCACCCTGCAGAACTTCTTCCGCCTCTACAAGCGCCGGGACCACAACGGCAAGGAGATCCCGGGCCTGTCCGGCATGACCGGTACGGCCATGACCGAGGCCGCGGAGTTCCACCAGATCTACAAGCTCGGCGTGGTCCCCATCCCCACCAACAAGCCGATGATCCGCAAGGACCAGTCGGACCTGATCTACCGCACCGAGGTCGCGAAGTTCGAGGCGGTCGTCGACGACATCGTCGAGAAGCACGAGAAGGGTCAGCCGATCCTCGTCGGTACGACGTCGGTCGAGAAGTCCGAGTACCTGTCCCAGCAGCTGAGCAAGCGCGGTGTCCAGCACGAGGTGCTGAACGCCAAGCAGCACGACCGTGAGGCGATCATCGTCGCCCAGGCCGGCCGCAAGGGCGCCGTGACGGTCGCCACCAACATGGCCGGCCGCGGTACGGACATCAAGCTCGGCGGCAACCCGGAGGACCTCGCCGAGGCGGAGCTGCGCCAGCGCGGGCTCGACCCCGAGGAGCACATCGAGGAGTGGGCCTCGGCCCTGCCCGAGGCCCTCGCGAAGGCCGAGGCGGCGGTCAAGGCCGAGAAGGAGGAGGTCGAGGCCCTCGGCGGTCTCTACGTCCTCGGCACCGAGCGGCACGAGTCCCGCCGTATCGACAACCAGCTGCGCGGTCGTTCCGGCCGTCAGGGCGACCCGGGCGAGTCCCGCTTCTACCTCTCCCTCGGTGACGACCTGATGCGCCTGTTCAAGGCCCAGATGGTCGAGCGAGTGATGTCCATGGCGAACGTGCCGGACGACGTGCCGATCGAGAACAAGATGGTCACCCGTGCGATCGCGTCCGCCCAGTCGCAGGTCGAGCAGCAGAACTTCGAGACGCGCAAGAACGTCCTGAAGTACGACGAGGTCCTCAACCGCCAGCGCGAGGTCATCTACGGCGAGCGCCGCCGCGTCCTGGAGGGCGAGGACCTGCACGAGCAGATCCAGCACTTCATGGACGACACCATCGACGCGTACATCGCCGCCGAGACCGCCGAGGGCTTCGCCGAGGAGTGGGACCTCGACCGGCTGTGGGGCGCCTTCAAGCAGCTCTACCCGGTGAAGGTCACCATCGAGGAGCTGGAGGAGGCGGCCGGCGACCGGGCCGGGCTGACCCCGGAGTTCATCGCCGAGTCCATCAAGGACGACATCCACGAGCAGTACGAGGCGCGTGAGGCGCAGCTCGGCTCCGAGATCATGCGTGAGCTGGAGCGCCGGGTCGTCCTGTCCGTCCTGGACCGCAAGTGGCGTGAGCACCTCTACGAGATGGACTACCTCCAGGAGGGCATCGGCCTGCGCGCCATGGCCCAGAAGGACCCGCTGGTCGAGTACCAGCGCGAGGGCTTCGACATGTTCACCGCCATGATGGAGGGCATCAAGGAGGAGTCCGTCGGCTACCTGTTCAACCTGGAGGTCCAGGTCGAGCAGCAGGTCGAGGAGGTTCCGGTCGAGGACGCCAGGCCGACCCTGGACAAGGGCGACGCGGTTCCCGCCCAGGCGGGTGCCTCGCGGCCGGAGATCCGGGCGAAGGGACTGGAGGCCCCGCAGCGCCGGGACCGCCTGCACTTCTCCGCGCCGACCGTCGACGGCGAGGGCGGCATCGTCGAGGGCGACCTCCCCGAGGACGAGCCGATCCGCTCCGAGGCCGACGGCCTCACCCGCGCGGAGCGCCGCAAGCAGCAGGGCCGGGCGGGCGGCCGTCGCCGCAAGAAGTGAGGTCGCTCGCCGCTCCGCGCGAAGCGGGGCGGCGAGGGGCCGTAGGGTCGCCGAGCTGTCCGGCGTACCGGCGAGCGGGCGTGGTTGGCCCGCAGCGCCGGCACCGAGGGCTGTGCGGCCGTGGGCCGTGAGACAGGGATGGGCCGGGCATCTTCGGGTGCCCGGCCCTTCTGTGTGCCAGGTACGGCTGCTCCGGCGGTCCGGCGGTCCGGCGGTCGGCCGGGATGCGGAAGGGGGCGTACGGGCCGGATCGGGGGCGTACGGCCAGGTGTGCCGGGGTGCTTCAGTCGTCGTCCGTGTGGGGGCGCCTCGGGCCGCCCAGTTCCACCGCTGTGCAGCGCCAGCGGTGGTCGGAGCCGTGTTCCAGGCGGAAGGCCATGGCGCTGAGACGGTCGCCCGCGCCGATTCGGGCGAAGACCTCCAGGGCGCCCGGGGCGGCCACGTAGTAGCCGATGTCGCGGATGACCGGGTCGGTGTCCTGGAGGGGGCGCAGGGGGCCTCGCTCGGCGAGCCAGGCCAGTTCGTCGTAGGCCCGGCCCGCGGTGTGGCGCAGCATGCTGTGGACCGGGCGGCGGCCGCTCAGGACCGCCAGGAGGAGGTCCGCGAAGCGGTCGGTGGGGCGGGGCTGCGGGGCCGGCGCGGTGAGGATCCCGGTGAGGAGGGTGGCGGCCCTGCTCCGGGCGGTGGCCGACGAGCGGCCGCCACCGGGCGTGGTGCGGGCGGGGGTACGGCCGGGGCGGCGCGTGTCGTGGCGGACGGGCGGGCGGGTGCCGGGACGGCGCTGGGTCCTGGTCATGACCTTGTTCATCGGGGTCCCCGTTCGTCGGTGTCGGTGAGCCGTTGGTACCAGTCGGTAACTTCTTGTTGGGGATCTTGTACGAGGCGGGGGGCGGGCCTCGCAAGGAGGGGCGGCGCTCGGAGCAGGGCCCGGAATGTTCACCTATCAGGGTGGCGGGGACGGGGCTCCGGGCCGGTGTGGCGGGGCTGTACCGGGTGAGGCGGTGGTCATGGGGTGGACGGGACCGGAGGGTCGGGCGGGGGCTCGAAAGGGGACGCCCGCACGTATCCTGAAGGCCCGTCGGGACTCCTCGAACGGCCTCGGGCCCCTTCCGGGGTGCGGGAGCGTTCCCGTCGGGGTACGGATCGTTCCCGGCGGGGCGGACCGTCCTCGCCGGAGCCCTCCGCGGAGCCTTGACAGCGAACACGACTACGAAAGCGGCCTGCCATGCGCGTCTACGTCCCCCTGACCCTTCCCGGGCTCGCCGAGGCGTACAAGACGGGGCAGTTGGGAGAGGGTCCGCTCGTCGCGTACGCCGTGACGCCGGCGCTGCGCGAGTGGTACCTGTCCGACGACATCGAGGAGTTGGAGTACGCCGCGCTGAACCGGGCCGCGCTCGCCTCGTTGCGGCTGGTCGCCGTGGAGCCGGGGGCGGCCCGGCGCCGGGTCGTCGTGGCCGTGGACGTGGCCGACCGGGACGCCGTCGCCGATCCCGACCGGGGGCTCGACCCGGCGGCGCTCGGCGAGGTGCGGGTCGCCGGGCCGGTGCCCCTCACCAAGGCGGCGGCCGTGCACGTCGACTCGGCGGAGGCCGAGGCCGAGGTGGGTGAGGCGGCGGACGCGCTCGGTGCGGCGGACCAGGGGGACGACGACGCCCAGTTCATCGTCGACGGGGCGGACGACCACGAGCTGCTGTGGTACGCGACGCAGGAGATCCCGAACCTGGTGGGGCTCGGGGAGTGACGTCCGCGGCGCGTGGCAGGTGACCGGTGACCGTTACCAGGGTCCGGTGGTCCGGTGGTCCGGTGGTCCGGTGTCCGGGCGGCCCGTGGCCCGGCCCCAGTCAGCGAGTCGTACGTGCGTGCGGGGTGCGTACTCAGGGTCACGGTGCGTTGTCAGTGGTGAGGGGTAGTTTTCTCGGTATGGGGAAGCAGGGCGCTGGGGCGCACATCGTCTGGGACTGGAACGGCACGCTGTTCCACGACAACGAGGCGATCATCGGGGCGACGAACGCGGCGTTCGCGGAGCTGGGGATCGAGCCGCTCACCTTGGAGCGGTACCGGGAGCTGTACTGCGTGCCGGTGCCGAAGTTCTACGAGCGGTTGATCGGGCGGCTGCCCACCGATGAGGAGTGGGACGCCATGGACGCCGTCTTCCATCGGTACTACGCGGAGCACCGGGTCGCGTGCGGGCTCACCGACGGGGTGCCCACGCTGCTCGCCGACTGGCGGTCCGAGGGGCACAGCCAGTCGATCCTCAGCATGTACGTGCATGAGGAACTCGTGCCGCTGGTACGGGGGTTCGGGATCGAGCCGCACTTCATACGGGTCGACGGGCGGAGGGGGCCGTCCGGGGGCAGCAAGGCCGAGCACATGGTGCGGCATCTGCGCCGGCTCGTGGGGGTGGAGCCGGAGCGGACGGTGGTGATCGGGGATGCCGCGGATGACGCCGTCGCCGCCCGGCACGTCGGGGCGCGGGCCGTGCTCTACACCGGGGGGTCCCACAGCCGGGCCAGTCTGGAGAGCGTGCCCGGGGTGCCCGTGGTGGACACCCTGGAGGAGGCGGTCGTGGAGGCCGAGCGGCTGGCGGCCTAAGGGCTGTCCCGTAATCCGCGGTGGATCAGCGCACGGCGTCGGATGCTGGGGGCACCTCCCAGGCCGTTCAGGCAGTGGGGGAGCATCGCAAGGCGGAGGGGCGTCCGCATACTGGATGTATGCGGGCGTTCCGACAACGCGGCGAGGTGCCGTAGCCGGCGTCGTGCGCCCGCCGGGGATTACGGGACAGCCCTTAGTTCTAGCGGTCGCCGACGCGGGGGAGCCGGGCCCGGACGGAAGGGCCGGGCCCGACGGCGCCCGCTTCTGAGCAAGGAAGCGGTCAGGTCGCTGGTGCCTTCGCCCGCAGTACCTTCAGGAACTCGCGCATCCAGCGGGGGTGGTCCGGCCAGGCGCGCGCCGACACGAGGGTGCCGTCGACCACGGTCTCGGCGTCCTGGAAGGTCGCGCCGGCGGACTGCATGTCGAGTTCCAGGGCGGGGTACGCCGTCACGCGGCGGCCGTGGAGCCCGTCCACGGCGGCGGTGAGCAGCGGCCCGTGGCAGATCTGGGCGACCGGCTTGTCGGTGTCGAAGAACGACTTGAGGATCTTGCGGAGCTCAGGGTCGTTGCGGAGGTACTCCGGGGCCCGGCCGCCGGGGATGACCAGGGCCGCGTACTGGCCCGGGTCGACCTCGGAGAAGGCGAGGTCCGCGGGCCAGGTGTACCCGGGTTTCTCCGTGTAGGTATCGAAACCGGGTTCGAAATCGTGGACGACGAAGCGGAGCTGCTTGCGGGACGGGGCGGCGATGTGGACCTCGTAGCCCTCTTCCCGCAGCCGCTGGTAGGGGTACAGGACCTCCAGTGACTCGGCCGCGTCACCGGTGATGATGAGGATCTTGACTGTCATGGCGGGTTCCCCTCGGCGTCGTGGTCGGGTTCGTCTCGTCGGGGCGTCCTGGGCAACAACGTGCATCCAGGGTGGGGGTTTGCCAAGGGGGTGTGCGGTGATGCGGTGCCGACGCGGGCGTGTCGCCACCTGCTTGGCGGCAGCCTCATCCTTTGTTTGCCGCTTCCGGTGAGTATTCCGGTGCATTCCGGTCACTCGTCGGGTGCACCGGCTCTGGCGAGACGGTCCGTTCAGCGCAAAACCCTACGCGTGCCACTGCCCGAGCGGCACAGTTGAGCGGGAGTATGCTCGGGTGGGCGGGGTGAGTGTGAAGGTCGGGCAGTTGTCTCTGTGTGGAATGTCAAAGTTCTGGCCCTGGTTTTGTACACATACGGCTCATGACGGGGGGCCTGTAAGGAGCGATAGCCTTGGTGGCGTGATCAGCGCGATAGCTCGCGGGGACGCCGTCGTCCCTGCCCCGCGCCCGGTGAGCACGGACGACATCCGTGACCGGGTGGCGGTCGCTGGTCCTTGCGGGCGGGTGGGGGCTCTGAAAGCCCCCGAGGTGCCGAGTGAAGCCAGTGGGCCGGCGGCGCCGAGAGCAGCGTCACACGCCTGTTCCATGGCCGGAATGGCCGATTACCCCCCGCTCACCTCACCCCGCGGCATAGCGTCGAAGCAGACCGGACACCCCGTGTCGTGGCGTCGCGTCGGTGGGAACGAGGCCGTACTTCCTTCTACGTCACGCAACGGCGCGCGACAGGAGCCAGAGGACAATGCAGACCAAGCTGGACGAAGCCAAGGCCGAGTTGCTCGAGAGGGCCGCCCGGGTAGCTGAGAACAGCCCGGTCGGGGGGCACCTACCGACTGGGACGACGAGCGAGAGTGCCGCGGGTGCCCCGGACACCCCGGACCATGACACCGTGCTCGCGTTCCTCCAGCGCTACTACCTGCACACCGCCCCGGAGGACCTGAGCGGCCGCGACCCGGTCGACGTCTTCGGAGCCGCCTACTCGCACTACCGACTGGCCGAGAACCGCCCTCAGGGCACGGCCAACGTACGGGTCCACACCCCGACCGTCGAGGAGAACGGCTGGACCTGCAGCCACTCCGTCGTCGAGGTCGTCACCGACGACATGCCCTTCCTCGTCGACTCCGTGACCAACGAGCTGTCCCGGCAGGGGCGGGGCATCCATGTCGTCATCCACCCGCAGGTCGTCGTCCGCCGCGATGTGACCGGCAAGCTGGTCGAGCTGGTCAGTGAGCCGACCGCCGTCGCCGCCGCCGCGGCGGCCGTGGCCGCGGGCGAGACGCTTCCGCACGACGCGCACATCGAGTCGTGGATCCACGTCGAGATCGACCGCGAGACCGACCGGGCCGACCTGAAGCAGATCACCAACGATCTGCTGCGCGTGCTGTCCGACGTGCGGGAAGCCGTCGAGGACTGGGAGAAGATGCGGGACGCGGCGCTGCGGATCGCCGATGGACTGCCGACCGAACCCACCGCCGACGATCTGCGTGACCAGGAGGTCGAGGAGGCCCGCGAGCTGCTGCGCTGGCTCGCCGACGACCACTTCACCTTCCTCGGATACCGCGAGTACGAACTGCGCTCCGACGACACGCTCGCCGCCGTGGCCGGCACCGGGCTCGGGATACTGCGGTCCGACCCGCACCACACCGGACCCGACGACCACCCCGTCAGCCCCTCCTTCGAGCGGCTGCCCGCGGACGCCCGCGCCAAGGCCCGCGAGCACAAGCTCCTGGTCCTCACCAAGGCCAACAGCCGCGCCACCGTCCACCGGCCGTCCTACCTCGACTACGTGGGCGTGAAGAAGTTCGACACCGAGGGGAACGTCGTCGGTGAGCGGCGGTTCCTGGGGCTGTTCTCCTCGGCCGCCTACACCGAGTCCGTCCGCCGCGTCCCCGTCATCCGGCGCAAGGTCGACGAGGTCCTCAAGGGCGCCGGATTCTCGCCCAACAGCCACGACGGACGCGACCTGCTCCAGATCCTGGAGACCTACCCGCGCGACGAGCTGTTCCAGACGCCCGCCGACGAGCTGCGGTCCATCGTCACCTCCGTGCTCTACCTCCAGGAGCGCCGGCGGCTGCGGCTCTACCTGCGGCAGGACGAGTACGGGCGCTACTACTCCGCCCTCGTCTACCTGCCCCGCGACCGGTACACCACCGGCGTACGGCTGCGGATCATCGACATCCTCAAGGAGGAACTCGGCGGTATCAGCGTCGACTTCACCGCCTGGAACACCGAATCGATCCTCTCCCGGCTGCACTTCGTGGTCCGGGTCCCGCAGGGCACCGAACTGCCGCAGCTGACCGACGCCGACAAGGAGCGCGTCGAGGCACGCCTGGTGGAGGCCGCCCGCTCCTGGGCCGACGGCTTCGGCGAGGCGCTCAACGCGGAACTGGGCGAGGAGCGCGCCGCCGAGCTGCTGCGCCGGTACAACAACGCCTTCCCCGAGGGCTACAAGGCCGACCACAACCCCCGTGCCGCCGTCGCCGACCTCGTCAACCTCGAGCAGCTCGACGAGGCGCAGGACTTCGCGCTCAGTCTGTACGAGCCCGTGGGCGCCGCGCCCGACGAGCGGCGGTTCAAGATCTACCGCAAGGGCGGGTCGGTCTCGCTCTCCGCGGTGCTGCCCGTCCTCAACCGGCTCGGCGTCGAGGTCATCGACGAACGGCCCTACGAACTGCGCTGCGCGGACCGTACGACCGCGTGGATCTACGACTTCGGGCTGCGCATGCCCCGGTCGGCGGCCGGTGACTTCCTCGCGGACGACGCCCGGGAGCGGGTGCAGGAGGCGTTCGCCGCCACCTGGACCGGGCAGGCCGAGAACGACGGGTTCAACGCCCTGGTGCTGAGCGCCGGGCTCACCTGGCGGCAGGCCATGGTGCTGCGCGCGTACGCCAAGTACCTGCGGCAGGCCGGGTCCACCTTCAGCCAGGACTACATGGAGGACACCCTCCGCAACAACGTCCACACCACCCGGTTGCTCGTGTCGCTGTTCGAGGCGCGGATGTCGCCGGACCGGCAGCGGGCCGGCCGGGAGATCGTCGACGCGCTCCTCGAAGAGGTCGACGCCGCGCTCGACCAGGTGGCCTCGCTCGACGAGGACCGCATCCTGCGGTCCTTCCTCACCGTCATCAAGGCGACGCTGCGCACCAACTTCTTCCAGGAGGCGGTCGGCGGCAAGCCGCACGACTACGTCTCCATGAAGTTCGACCCGCAGGCGATCCCCGACCTGCCGGCCCCGCGCCCGGCGTTCGAGATCTGGGTGTACTCGCCGCGCGTCGAGGGCGTGCACCTGCGGTTCGGGAAGGTCGCCCGCGGTGGTCTGCGCTGGTCCGACCGGCGTGAGGACTTCCGCACGGAGATCCTGGGCCTGGTCAAGGCGCAGATGGTCAAGAACACCGTGATCGTGCCGGTCGGCGCCAAGGGCGGTTTCGTCGCCAAGCAGCTGCCCGACCCGTCGGTGGACCGCGACGCCTGGATGGCCGAGGGCATCCGCAGCTACCGGACCTTCATCTCCGCGCTGCTCGACATCACCGACAACATGGTCGCCGGAGAGGTCGTCCCGCCCGCCGACGTCGTCCGCCACGACGAGGACGACACCTACCTCGTCGTCGCCGCGGACAAGGGCACCGCCACCTTCTCCGACATCGCCAACGAAGTCGCCGAGTCGTACAACTTCTGGCTCGGTGACGCCTTCGCCTCCGGCGGCAGCGCCGGCTACGACCACAAGGGCATGGGCATCACCGCCCGGGGCGCCTGGGAGTCGGTCAAACGGCACTTCCGGGAGCTGGGCGTCGACACCCAGACCGAGGACTTCACGGTCGTCGGCATCGGCGACATGTCCGGAGACGTGTTCGGCAACGGCATGCTGCTCAGCGAGCACATCCGGCTGGTCGCCGCCTTCGACCACCGGCACATCTTCATCGACCCCAACCCGGACGCGGCCACCTCGTACGCCGAGCGGCGCCGCATCTTCGAACTCCCGCGCTCCAGCTGGGAGGACTACAACGCCGAGCTGATCTCCACCGGCGGCGGCGTCTTCCCGCGCACCGCCAAGGCCATCCCGGTCAACGGCCACATCCGGGACGCCCTGGGCATCGAGGAGAAGATCTCCAAGATGACCCCGGCCGACCTGATGAAGGCGATCCTCAAGGCACCGGTCGACCTGCTGTGGAACGGCGGCATCGGGACGTACGTCAAGTCGAGTGCCGAGTCGCACGCCGACGTCGGCGACAAGGCCAACGACGCCATCCGCGTCGACGGACGGGACCTGCGCGTCCAGGTCGTCGGTGAGGGCGGCAACCTCGGCCTGACCCAGCTGGGCCGGATCGAGTTCGCGCAGAACGGCGGACGGGTCAACACCGACGCCATCGACAACAGCGCGGGCGTGGACACCTCCGACCACGAGGTGAACATCAAGATCCTGCTCAACGGCCTGGTCGCCGAGGGCGACATGACCGTCAAGCAGCGCAACAAGCTGCTCGCCGAGATGACCGACGAGGTCGGCCGGCTGGTCCTGCGCAACAACTACGCGCAGAACACGGCCATCGCCAACGCGCTCGCCCAGTCCAAGGACATGCTCCACGCCCAGCAGCGCTTCATGCGCCACCTGGTCAGGGAGGGCCACCTCGACCGGGCGTTGGAGTTCCTGCCCTCCGACCGGCAGATCCGTGAGCGGCTGAACAGCGGGCACGGCCTCACCGGCCCCGAGACGGCCGTCCTCCTCGCGTACACGAAGATCACCGTCGCCGAGGAACTGCTGCACACCTCGCTGCCGGACGACCCCTACCTGCGCACCCTGCTGCACACGTACTTCCCGACCGCGCTGCGCCAGGAGTTCTCCGAGCACATCGACAGCCACCCGCTGAGCCGGGAGATCATCACCACCCTGCTCGTCAACGACACCGTCAACACGGGCGGTACGAGCTTCCTGCACCGGCTGCGGGAGGAGACCGGAGCCTCGCTGGAGGAGGTCGTCCGGGCGCAGACCGCGTCCCGCGCGATCTTCGGGTCGGGCGCGGTGTGGGACGCGGTCGAGGGTCTGGACAACAAGGTCGACGCGGAGGTCCAGACCCGGATCCGCCTCCACTCCCGCCGCCTCGTCGAACGCGGTACGCGCTGGCTGCTCAACAACCGGCCGCAGCCGCTGCAGCTGAGCGAGACCATCGCTTTCTTCAAGGACGGTGTGGAGCTCGTCTGGGGCGAGCTGCCCAAGCTGCTGCGCGGCGCGGACCTGGAGTGGTACCAGCAGATCTACGACGAGCTGGCCGGCGCCGGGGTCCCGGAGGAACTCGCCACCCGAGTCGCGGGCTTCTCCTCGGCGTTCCCGACGCTCGACATCGTCGCCGTCGCCGACCGGGTCGGCCGGACGCCGATGGAGGTCGCCGAGGTGTACTACGACCTCGCCGACCGGCTGCGCATCACCCAGCTCATGGACCGCATCATCGAGCTGCCGCGCGCCGACCGCTGGCAGTCCATGGCCCGCGCGGCGATCCGCGAGGACCTGTACGCGGCGCACGCCTCCCTCACCGCGGACGTCCTGTCCGCCGGGAACGGCACGTCCACGCCGGAGCAGCGGTTCAAGGTGTGGGAGCAGAAGAACGCGGCGATCCTGGGCCGGGCACGGACGACTCTGGAGGAGATCCAGGGCTCCGACGCGTTCGACCTGGCCAACCTGTCGGTGGCCATGCGCACGATGAGGACGCTGCTGCGCAGCCACTCGTAGGGATACGGCAGAAAGGGGGCGCCCCCGGGTTCATCGGAACCCGGGGGCGCCCCCTTCTGCCGGACTGGTCAGGTGGTGATCTTCCACACCGTGACGGTGCCGCGGATGTCGGGCATGTAGTCCTGGTCCTGGGGCGACTTCACCTCGGTGATCTCCCACAGGGCGAGGTTGCCGTCACTCGTGATCGTGCAGAGGTAGTCGCCCTTGGCGATCTGCTCGTCCCGGTTGATGGACTCGGCGGACAGGCTGTCGGTGTAGGGGTTCTGGTCGGCTCCCGCGCGGCACGCCTGCTCACCGGATCCGTCGGCCTCGCCCACGGAGGTGCCGAACGACACCGCCGAGCCGTCGATGCGCAGCTCCGCGTCCTCGTAGTCCATCTGGGAGCTGGTGGGGTCCACCAGCGGCTGGTCGAGGTCCACGTACGTGGTGTCCAGACCCGAGTCCGGGCCCCGGACGGTGATCGGCACACTGTCCACGATCTTCGTGTACTTGGCGCCCTCGGCGGGCGGGGCGGAGCCGGTGGGGGTGGTACCGGTGCCCCCGGTGGTGTCTCCGGAGCCCTGGCCGTCGTCCGTTCCCGTCTCCGACTCGGTCGGTGCCGGGCTCGCCTTGTCCTTCCCCTCGTTCTTGCTCTTGTCGCCGTCCGCCGTGTTGCTGGCGCTCTTGTCGTCGTCCTTCCCGCCCATCAGGTACACGGCGGCCGCCGCGCCCGAGCCGACCGCGAGGACGAGGACGAGGGCGATGAGGCCGGCCTTCAGGCCGCGGCGGCTCTTCCTGGGCGGCGTCGGGGCGGGCGCGGGGGCCTGCGGGGTGAGGTTGTACGTCTGGGCGGCGGGCTGCGGGTAGCCGTAGCCCGGGGCCGGGCCCTGGGCGGCGGGGCCGAAGCCGGTCATCGGGGTCGCCTGCGGTACGCCCTGGGTGGTGCCCGGCGCCGGGTCGTGCGGCGGGGGCGTCACAGCGGCGGCCGGAGCCGTGGTCGGGGGCGCCGTCGGGGGAGCGGTGGCAGGGGGCGCGGGCGGCATCTGGGGGGCCGTCGGCTGGGGCGGGGTCTGCGCGGACTGCTCGCGCCGGGCGATCTCGGCGGTGAGCGGCTCCGGCAGCCAGCCGTTGAAGTCGCTGAGGCCGCGGCCCGTCAACTCCTGGCAGAGCGCCGCCAGTTCCTCGGTGCCGATGCGTTCGGCCGGGTCGGCGGTCAGGCATCGCTCCAGCAGGGGCCGCAACTGCTCGTCATACCCGTCGAGTTGCGGTGGGCGCTGGGCCGTGTTGGCGATCTGGGCGGCGATCGTGATGGCGCCGCCGTCGCCGTACGGGTGGCGGCCGGTGGCGGCGACCGCCGCGATCAGGCCCAGGGAGAAGACATCGGTCGCCGGGGTGACCCGCTCGCCGAGCGCGTGCTCGGGGGACATGTACTGCGGGGTGCCGATCAGGCCGCCCGACTGGGTGAGTTGGGTGGCGTCGGCGGCACGGGCGATACCGAAGTCGATGACGTACGGGCCCTGGGTGCCCAGCAGGATGTTGCTGGGCTTGAGGTCGCGGTGGATGACGCCGGCCGCGTGGATCGACGTCAGGGCGCGGGCCGCGCAGCCGACCAGCTGGAAGACGGCGGGCAGTGGCAGCGGCCCGAACGCGACGAGGGCGTCGTGCAGGGGGATACCTGCGATGAACGCCGAGGCCAGCCAGGGGAGTTCGCCGGTCGTGTCGTGGTCGACAACCGGGACGATGTGGTAGCCCTGGACGCGGCGGGCGGCCTGGACCTCCTGCTCGAAGCGGCGGCGGAAGTCCGCGTCCTGGCCGTACTCCCGGCGGATGACCTTCAGGGCGACCGGCTGGCCGCCGCGGGTGTGCGACAGGTAGACCGTGCCCATGCCGCCCTCACCGATGCGGGCCTGCAGGTGGTAGCCGGCGGTCTCTCGTGGGTCCTGCGGTCCCAGAGGGCTCAGGATGTCGCCAGTGCTGGTGGTAATGGGAGCCTCCCCCGGTACGGTGCCGAACTCCTGTGCCGCGAGCGGGCACTTGAAGCGGTTCCGAAGCTTATACGGCACTTACGACACGTGGAGCTGGCGTTACGGTTCCGTGTGGGTACCGGTACGTGGTGCTGTAGTGGGCCTACGGTTCGCGCCGCACTCGCCGCTGCCACTCCTCGTCCCGCACCGTGATCGGCGCCGTCGCCGGAAGCCTGCGGACCGTCGGTGCCTCCGCCAGGCGCGGCGGCACCGGAGCCGTCGGGGCCTCGGTGAGCGACAGGGTGTGGAAGGCCGCCTCGATGATGGCCACCGAGGTCGCGAAAGGGGCCGGGAGCCATCCGGTGAAGTCGCGGACCTCCCGGCGGGCCGCTCCCGCCGAGTGTTCGGCGATGTCGGCGGCCGAGGGGCGGGTGACGGGGTCGGCGGTGAGGCAGCGGCGGATGACGTCGAGCAGGGGGCGGTCGATGCCGTCGAGGGCGGGCGGGTCGACGTCGGTGGCGGCGATGCGCGTCGCGATGGCGAGGGGATTGCCCCGGCCGTACGGGTGCCGTCCGGTGGCGGCGACCGCGGCGACCAGACCGAGGGCGAACACGTCCGACGCGGAGGTGACCCGGCGGCCCAGCGCGTGCTCGGGGGACATGTAGCGCGGAGTGCCGAGGAGACGGCCGGCGGTGGTGAGCGTGGCGGCGCCCGCGGCACGGGCGATGCCGAAGTCGAGCAGCCAGGGCCCGTCGGTGGCGAGCAGCAGGTTGGCGGGCTTGATGTCGCGGTGGATCACCCCGGCGGTGTGCACGGCGTCCAGCGCGTGGGCGGCGCAGGCCAGCAGCTGCAGGACAGTCGGCATGGGCAGCGGCCCGTGCGTCTGAAGGGCCTCGCCGAGCGGGACGCCGGGGATGTACCGCGTGGCCAGCCAGGGGCGCTCCGCTCCCGCGTCGTGGTCGACGATCGGCACCAGGTGGTAGCCGGAGACCCGGCGGCCGGCGGCCACCTCGCGGGCGAAGCGTTCACGGAAGGCCGGGCTGTCGGCGTACTCCGGACGGACCAACTTCAGCGCGACGGGCTGGCCGCCCCGGCTGCGGGAGAGGTACACGGTGCCCATGCCGCCCTCGCCGATCCTGGCGTACAGCGGATAACCGGAGATCTCCCGCGGATCATCCGCCCGCAGCGGCCCAGGCACCACCCCGCGCATCGACCGGCCCCCTCTGCTCCCGCTCCCGAGTCCCCCTCGGAGGGTATCGCGGGGGACGCGGCCCCACCCCGTCCCGGACGCAACCCGGGCACCTCCCACGACCTCTACCTGAGTGGCCCTCAACGGCGGGATGCCTTATAGAGGGAACAAAGCATGATGTTTGGGGTGAACGTGGAGCAGCAGCCGCAACCAGCGACAGCCGGGCCGGCCGTGCCCGCCCGGCCGGCCGTGTCCGTCGTCGTCATCGTCTACAACGACGAGGCCAGACTGCCCACGGCCGTGCGTTCGGTCCTGGAACAGACGCTGCGGAGCGCCGAGGTCGTGATCGTCGACGACCACAGCACGGACGGCTCGTACGAGGTGGCCGCCCGGCTCGCCGCCCGCCACCCCGACCGCGTACGGGCCTACCGGCTCCCCGAGAACAGCGGCGGCTGCGGCGCGCCCCGCAACGAGGGGATCCGGCGGGCCCGCGGCGACTACGTCCTGTTCCTCGACAGCGACGACGTCCTGGAGCGCAACGCCTGCCGCAACATGCTGGAGGCGGCCGAGAACACCGGCGCCGACCTCGTCTCCGGGCTCTGCGTCCGCGTCCACGTGGACACCCGTACGAGGAAGGAGGTCAAGTGGTACCCGTGGCTGTACACCCGCACGCGCACCCTCGACTCCGTCCGCGAGCTGCCCGACCTGCTGGTCTACGACACCCTGTCGACCAACAAGTGCTACCGGCGTGACTTCCTGGTCGAGCGCGGCCTGGAGTTCCCCGTGGGCATCCACTACGAGGACCTGTTCTTCTCCGCCCAGGTGTACGCGGCCGCCCGCCGGATCACCCTCATCCCCAACCGGGTCTACGACTGGAACGTCGTCGAGCGGTCCGAGGCCAAGTCGATCAGCAACCGGCGGGCCGAGATCGCCAACTTCGCGCACCGCATGGAGATCCACCGCCGGGTCGACCGGCTCCTCGCCGACCAGGGTCTGCTGGAGCTGAAGTTCGCCAAGGACGTCAAGTTCCTCAAGCACGACCTGGTGCTGCATCTGCGCGACCTGCCCTTCCGGGAGGCCTCCTACCGCCGGGAGTTCGCCGCGCTGGCCAACGCCTATCTGGCGTCGATCGACCCGGCCGCGTACGACGAGGTCGAGCCCGTCCACGCGATCTGCGCCTATCTGCTGCGCGAGGGCGACTGGGAGAACCTGCTGCCCGCCGTGGACACCCTCACCAACCGCGACAAGGTGTCCGCCCCGATGGTCGAGCGCGACGGGCGGATCTACTGGTGCGCCGAACACATCGACGAGGACCCCTTCGCGCGCCGGATCCTGGACGTCACCGAGCTCGGCTACCACGCCCGCCCGGTCGGGAAGATGTTCCTGCGCAACGAGCTGACGGAGTACGCACAGCCGGGGCGCGCCGGAGTCGTCCGGCTCGCGGGCCGCGTCACCAACCCCCTCGGTGTGATCCCGCCCTCCGCCCGGCTCACCGCCGAGCTGGAGTTCTACGCCCGCCGCCCCGGCGTGCGTTTTCGGACGTATCGTGTGCCGGTGACCGCCGTACGGCACACGGGCCCGTACGTGTCGTGGGAGGCCACGGCCGACATCGCGAAGGTCCTCCGGCCGCTCGGCATCGTGGACGCGGTGTGGGACGTCCGCCTCCATCTCGGCGTCGACGGCGAGCGGACGACGACACGGCTGACCGCCGCCGAACCGGGCCTCGCGGCCGGGGAACTGCCGGTCCGCCCCCGCCTGACCCGCCTGGTCGCCGACCGCGTCGAGCCGCACATCTCCGCCCGCGGGCACCTCGCCTTCCGGCTGGTCCCGGACAAGAAGGCCAACGAGCTCGTCGTCCGCGGTCTGCGCGGCACTCCCGGGCGACTGGCCAAGACCGGCTATCGCAAGGCCAAGGCGCTGCGCAAGAAGGCAACTTCCGGAGACACGAAAATCCGCCTTTATCACGAGGCGTTCCTGCGGCTGCCTGTGCGTCGGCGGCTGGTGGTCTTCGAGAGCCACCTCGGCCGGCAGTACAGCGACAGCCCCCGGGCGATCTACGAGGAGATGCGCCGGCAGGGCCTCGACTTCGAGGCGGTGTGGTCGTACGCGGGCCGCCCGGACGGATTCCCCTCGGACGCCACTCTCGTACGCCGCTGGTCACTGCCCTACCTCAAGGCGCTGGCCCGCGCCGAGTTCTGGATCGACAACCAGAGCTATCCGCTGAAACTCACCAAGCGGCCCGGTACGACGTACCTCCAGACCTGGCACGGCTCCGCCCTCAAGCGCATGGGCTTCGACGAGCCGAGCTGGAAGCTCAAGTCCCGTGCCGCGCAGGCGGAGCAGCAGCGCACCCTGGACCGCTTCGACCGCTTCCTGATCCGCTCCGAGCACGACGTCCGCACCCTCGCCAAGGCCTTCCGGCTGCGTGAGAAGGCGCTCCTGAGGGTGGGCTACCCGCGCAACGACGTACTCGTCCAGGCCCGAGGCGCCACCGAACGCCCGCCGCTGGCCGCCGACTTGGGCATCCCGGCCGACAAGAAGGTCCTGCTGTACGCGCCGACGTTCCGTCAGTCCGGGCAGAAGCGGTTCGCGTTGCCCTTCGACGTGGAGCGCTTCGCGGACACCTTCGGCGACGAGTACGTCCTCCTCGTCCGCGCCCACTACCTCAACCACGTCGTGCTCCCGCCCTCCGTGCGGGGCCGCGTCATCGACGTCTCCGACCACCACGACGTGACGCCCGTCCTCGCCCTCGCGGACGCGTTGATCACGGACTACTCGTCGGTGATGTTCGACTACGCGCTCCTGGACCGGCCGATGCTCTTCTTCACGTACGACTACGACGCGTACGTGCACGAGGGCCGGGGCACCTACTTCGACCTGCTGGAACGGGCGCCGGGCCCGGTGGTCCGCACGGAGGACGAACTGCACGCGGTCCTCGCCGGCTCCTCGCTGGAGGAGCAGTCCGTCAAGTACGCGGCCGCGCGGGAGCGGTTCGTGTCCGACTTCGGCGAGTACGACAAGGGCACGGCGGCGCGGCGGATCGTCGACGAGTTCTTCTCCGAGTGGAGGCACAAGTGACCGGGCAGCGCGACATCTTCCTCGTCGCCAACAGTGTCGACGAGTTGGGCGGGGTGACCAGTTGGACCCACCAGATGGCCCGGCTCTTCACCGAGCGCGGCCACCGCGTCCACGTCATCGGCATCACCACGCCCGAGGACCCGCACGACCTCGGCGAACTCCCCTACCCGACGACCAGGCTGTACGACGGTCAGCCGCCGGCCCCCGGTCGGGCGCGGGAGGCGAGCATGCGGGACCGGGCCGCCCGGCTGACGCGGCTCTTCGGCGCCGCACGACCCGGAGGGGTCGTCATCGTGACGCAGGTGTGGGCGATGGAGTGGGTGCGGCACGCCGTCACCCGTGGACTGACCGTCATCGGCATGAGCCACGAGTCGTACGAGACGGCGAAGGCCAGTTCCCGTTTCCGCCGCGTCCTGAAGTACTACCGGGACGTCGACCGCATGCTCGTCCTCACCCGCGAGGACGCCGACCTGTGGATCGGCGAGGGCCTCAACAACGCCTCGTTCATGCCGAACGCCGTGCCCTGGCTGCCGGACGTCCCCTCCCCGCGCACCGGGAAGGCCGTCGTCAGCATCGGCCGGCTGAGCGACGAGAAGGGGGTCGACATGCTCCTCGACACCTGGGCGGAGGTCGCTCCGGCCCACCCCGACTGGACCCTGCGGATCTACGGGTCCGGTGAGGACGAGGAGATCCTGCGCAAGCAGTGCACGGCACTCGGCCTCGACGACTCGGTGGCCTGGATGGGCCGTACGGCCGACGTCCCGGGCGCCCTCCGAGAGGCTTCCGTGTTCGCGCTCTCCTCGCGGGGCGAGGGCTTCCCGCTCGCCCTCATGGAGGCGATGGCGATGGCGGTCCCATGTGCCGCGTTCGACTGTGCGCCCGGCGTCCACGAGATCGTCGCGGACAGTGAGGACGGCCTGCTCGCACCACCCGGCAACACCGCCGACCTGGCCCGCAAGCTGGACCTGCTGATGTCGGACAAGGCACTGAGGGACCGCATGGGCGACAGGGCGAGGGAGAACATTCGGCGCTACGGGACGGACGCGATCGTGGACAGGTGGGAGAACCTCTTCGCGTTCCTGGAGAGGTGACGGCGGGCGGGCCGGAGGGGCCCGGGCAGTTGAGGGCCCGGGCCCGAAGAGGCGGCGGTCAGGCGGTTACTTCTTCCCGCCCGTGAACTTCTCGTACTCCTTCAGCACCTCGTCGGTCGGGCCGTCCATCCGCAGCTCGCCGCGCTCCAGCCACAGCACCCGGTCGCACGTGTCGCGGATCGACTTGTTGTTGTGGCTGACGAGGAACACGGTCCCGGCGTGTTTGCGCAGCTCGCGGATGCGTGCCTCGGACCGCTTCTGGAAGGACCTGTCCCCCGTCGCCAGCGCCTCGTCGATCAGCAGCACGTCGTGGTCCTTGGCCGCGGCGATGGAGAACCGGAGCCGCGCCGCCATGCCGGAGGAGTACGTCCGCATCGGCAGCGTGATGAAGTCGCCCTTCTCGTTGATGCCGGAGAAGTCGACGATCTCCTGGTACCGCTCACGGACCTGCTCACGGGACATCCCCATCGCGAGCCCGCCGAGGTGCACGTTGCGCTCTCCGGTGAGGTCGTTCATGAGTGCCGCGTTCACCCCGAGCAGGGAGGGCTGGCCGTCGGTGTAGATCCGGCCGTTCTCCACCGGCAGCAGACCCGCCACCGCCTTGAGCAGCGTCGACTTGCCGGATCCGTTGGTGCCGATGAGCCCGATGGCCTCGCCCCGGTACGCGGTGAAGGACACGTTCCGCACGGCGTGCACCGTGCGCACACCGGCCGCCCTCTCGCTCTTCTTCCGCCGGAGTATGCGGTTCAGCGCGGCCGTGGCGCTGCCGCGCCCGGCTCCCGTGCCGTTGACCCGGTAGACGATGTCGACGCCGTCGACGACGACGGTGGGTACGGGCTCGTCCTGGACGGCCGGAGCGTGCTCGTGCTCGGCGGCGGGGGCGGACGCGTCGGTGGCGTCCGGGGTGTCCCGCCGGGCGCCCGGGAGGATGGTGGTGTCAGCCACGGCCGTAGGTCTCCTCAGCCTTCCAGAAGTAGATGAATCCGCCGACGCCCGCGAGGAGCGCCCAGCCCACCGCGACCGCCCAGACGTGGTGGGGGAGTTGGCCGCCCTCGAAGCTGTCGATGAGCGCGAACCGCATGAGGTCGATGTAGAGCGCCGCCGGGTTGTACTCCAGCAACAGGCGCAGGGCATACGGCACATCGCGGTTGGCGAGCTTGTCGCCGATGCTGAACATCACGCCCGACGCGTACATCCACGTGCGCAGCACGAACGGCATCAGCTGGGAGATGTCGGGGGTCTTGGCGCCGATCCGGGCCATGACCATCGCGACGCCGGTGTTGAACACGAACTGCAGGACCAGGGCGGGCACGATCAGCAGCCAGGAGGGGGCGACCGGCACCCCGAAGGCCAGCAGGATCACGACCAGCGCCGCCATGGAGAACAGCAGTTGCTGGAGCTGCTGGAGGCAGTAGGACACCGGGAGCGAGGCCCGGGGGAAGTGCAGGGCGCGGACGAGGCCGATGCTGCCGGATATCGCCCGGGTGCCGGCCATGATCGAGCTCTGGGTGAACGTCCACACGAACACGCCGGTCACGAGGAACGGCACGTAGTCCGGGACACCGTGCTTCGTGTTCATCAGCACGCCGAAGATGAAGTAGTACACCGCCGCGTTGAGCAGCGGGTTGGCGATCTGCCAGAGCTGCCCGAGCTTCGCCTGGCTGTACTGCGCGGTGAGCTTCGCCGTGGCGAAGGCCGTGATGAAGTGCCGCCGCGCCCACAGCTGCCGCACGTACGCGCCCAGGGAGGGGCGGGCCCCGCTGACGCTGAGGCCGTGGCGCGCGGCGAGCTGCGCCGGGGACTCGGCAAGGGGCCGGGTGCCGGTGGCGGTCGGGGGCGGTGTGTCGAGGACCTGGCTCACATCCGCTGCTTTCGGTAGGTGGGGGCCATGGGGCGGCGGGGGCGACGCAGGCCTTGCGGCCGAGCGCTTCCTGCCCCGCTTGTACGTCGGGACGGAACCGTATCGTCGTTACGTGAGCGTAAGCCGACCGGACGTCGCAACGCAACCGTTTCGTCGTGACGCCCCTATGCTGGTCCGCATGACGACGAACGCCGACCCCTCCGCGGCCGGGCCGCCGCCCCGGCCGCGCCGCCGGGCGCCCGCAGGGGCGGCCGTGCTCCGCGAGGACGTGACCGAGGCGATCCGCGCGGCGGTCTTCGAGGAGCTGGCGGCCGTCGGCTACGCCCGGATGTCCATCGAGGGGATCGCGCGGCGGGCGGGTGTCGGCAAGACGGCGGTGTACCGCCGCTGGCGCTCCAAGCTGCACCTCGTGCTGGACCTCGTCTCGGCCGTGGCGGTCCAGGGGCTGCCGACCCCGGACACCGGGTCGCTGGAGGGCGACCTCAGGCTGCTCTACGAGGTCACGTCCCGGGCCCTGCGCCACCCGGTGGCCGGCCAGATCATCCCCGACCTCCAAGCCGAGGCCGCCCGCAATCCCGACATCGCCGAGGCCATGCAGAAGGCGCTGCGGGAGGGTCAGCAGAGCGTCGCCATGGGCATCGTCGGGGCGGCGGTCGCGCGGGGCGAGGTGCGCGAGGGCGTCGACGAGGACCTCGCGCTGGACCTGATCTCCGGGCCGCTGTACTGGCGGTCGGTGGTGGTCCGCACGCCGAAGCTGCCGAAGGGGTATCTGGAGGGGCTGACGCGGGCGACGGCGGCGGCGCTGCGGGCGTTGTAGGCGGTCGGCCGGCCGGGTGAGGGGTGGCTCCGGCGCGTGGTTTTCTGCGGCTGAGTGGGGCTGGGTCGCGCGGTTCCCCGCGCCCCGGAAGGCCCGCGGGCCCTAGTAGGTGTCGAGCTGGTGGTCGGCCCAGACGTAGCTCACCGGGAGCAGGTCGGTGATGGGGACGGCGCGGACGCGGTCGCCCTGACCGACGATGACCTTGAGTGTGGGGAAGTAGTCGAGCAGGACCTGACGGCACCGGCCGCACGGCGGCACGACCCCGCGGTCGCGGTCGCCGACGGCGACGATCGTGTCCAGCTCGTAGGCGCCCTGGGAGGCCGCCGCGCCGATGAGGACCAGCTCGGCGCAGGGGCCGCCGGTGAAGTGGTAGGCGTTCACCGCGGTGACGATCCGGCCGTCCCGGGCGCGGGCCGCCGCTGCCATGGTGTGGTTGTCGCCCCGGCAGCGAGTGCGCGCGACGTGCGCCGCCGCCCGGATCAGTTCGTGGTCGACGTCGTCGGTGTGCATGGTCCTCTTCTCCGCCCTGCTCGGTCGCCGTCGACGGTTCCCCGACCGGGAGGCCCGCGCAAGCGAATATCGCCGGACACGGCTCACCGAGCAGCTCTACCCAGCCAACCGCATGGCGAGTTCCGCCAGCTGCGCCGCGCGCAGCACCCGCCCGCCGAAGCCCGGCAGCGGTACGTGGAGCGGGTCGAGCCAGCGTTGTGGGATGCCGTCGACGCCGTACACCGCGCCCGCGAGCGCTCCCGTCACGGCGGCGACGGTGTCCGTGTCGCCGCCGAGGTCGACGGCGGCCCGTACGGCGTCCTCGTACGAGTCGGTCGTGCGCACCGCCCACACGGCGGAGCCAAAGCAGGGCCAGACGGCACCGTTGAACTCGGTGGCCAGGTCGGGGTGCCAGTCGGGAGAGAGGACGGTGGCGTACCGGGGCCGGTGCGCGGTGGTCACCTCCTCCAGCGTCCGGGGAAGGGCGGCAAGGGGGTCGCCGCCGCCCAGCGCGACCCGTACCAGCTCGTGGAGGACGGCCGTGCCCTCCCACGCCGCCGGGTCCCCGTGCGTGAGCGCGGACAGCCACCGCCCGGCGTCCATCGTCGCCTCCCGACCCTGCCGCGCGAAGTACAAGGCGGAGGTGGACGCCCGCATCAGCGCGCCGTTGCCGGCGGCCCGGAGGTTGACCTCGAAGTGGGCGCCGGCGGCACGGTCCCAGGGCTCGCCGTTGGTGAGGACGTCCTCGGTCTGGAGCCCGATGTCCTTTGGGTCGGCGGCGGCCCACCGCTGGAACCGCCGGAACACGTCGGGCGGTTCGAGTCCGTCGCACTCGACGAGTGACTCCCCGACGAGCACGGCCATCTGTGTGTCGTCGGTCCCCTCGCCGGGGTCCCAGCCGCCGCCCCCGCACATCTCACCGCCGCACCCTGCCACGGGGAACCGCGCCGAGAACGCGCCTTCGGGCCCGAACTCGAAGGGGGCGCCCAGGGCGTCGCCCACGGCGGAGCCGAGGACCGTGCCGAGGGCGCGCTGCGGGTCGACGGTCATGCCGGCGTGCATGTGCTCGCTCACAGCATGTCCTTGAGGTCGGTCTGGCGCTCTTCGTGGTCAGAACGCACCTCGGAGCCATCGACGCCGATGCCCGGAAGGGTCATTCGGATTCCTTGCGTCACATCTTGGCGGGCTGCCCGTTCTCGTCCCAGTGAAAGTCCTGCAGCATGGTCAGGCCGTTCTCGGCGAAAACCTGTTCCGAGGCGAGCGTGCCGTTGGGGTGCCATTCCCTGGCGACTCCGACCGGGCGCCCCTTGCGTACCGTCGCCTCGGAGCGGAGGGTGCCGTCCTTGTACCACTCGCGGCTGCGACCGTCCTGGAGGCCGTCGACGTACGAGTCCAGACTGATGACAACACCGCCTGAGCGCTCTTCGACTTCTCCGGTGATGGGGCGCCCCCGATACAGCAGACGTTGCTCGTCATCCATATCGACCTCGGGGTCGTCGATGTCGATTCGTGGTACCGGCGTCATTGCGGGATCCAGTTGTCATCGGTCGGCGGGGTGCCCGTGAACTTCTATGTCTCGCGCTGTCCGTCGGCGAGGGGAAGCACCTCGATGGAACCGCCGCGTTCGCGCACCCAGCGCTCCAGTTCCGTGCCGCCGATCTCATGCCTCAGGGCCTGGTCGTCGATCACCTGCACCGGGCCGAAGACGGTTCCCGAAAGCCCCTCGACCTTTGTGCGGTGATCGACCGTCACCTTGAAGGAGTTCTCCCGGAGAACGGCATGGGAGAGGTCCGCGCCACGGAGATCGACGTCGACCAGTGAGGCGCCCATGATGCGCGCTCCGCGCAGGGACGCGTGTGAGGCGTCGACGTCGTAGAACGAGGCCTTGACCATGTCAGCACCGTCGAGAACGGCTCCGCGGAAGACGGCGTCGTCGAAGTTTCCGCGCACCAGTGACGCCTGCGTCAGATCGGCCCCGGAGAAATCGGCGCCTTCCGCGTCCGAGCGGTAGAACTCCGCCCCCACCAGTTTCGCGTTGCGGAGCTTCGAGTCGCTGAACCAGGATTCCGAGAAGTCCCCACCGGACAGATCGGCGTCGCTCAGATCGAGCCCGATGACGTCGAGCTTTCCCTCTGCTCCGGACTCCAGCCATTCCCGCAGACGGGCCGTTGCCCGTGGGTCCGTGGGAAACGCGCGGGGCGCCCAGTTCTTACGGGTACCAGATGACATCGTCTTCCCAGCCGTTCTTCTCGACGATGGACTTGATGTCGTCGATCGCCGCCTGATTCGCATTCCTCATGTCCAGGATAACGATGCGCTGCTTCTCGACGATCTGCTCCGACAGCTTCTTCACCCAGCGGCCGTTGTTCGCCGGGTTGTAAGCCCCCTTGAACGGCTGGGATTTGTCGCGCACGTTGTTGAAGGGAGGCCAGTCGGAATGGACGCCCTTGATGTCGTAGTACCGCCCCGTGCTCGGTGAGTAGAACTCGCCGCGGTCCGCCTCCGTGGGACGTTGGATGTCATCCGGGAGACGGCCCTGTTCGCTGAGGTCGAGACCCACCCGGGCCTCGTCCTTGGACGGCTCGGAGATGCCGCCGTTCTTGTCGGGGTCCCGCTGGAGGTGGTCGAACTCCTCGGGGCTCCGGGCCTCGACCTCGTCGAGGTGGCCCCAGTGCGCCGCCTTCTCCTCGGGGGAAAGCTCCGGCCGTGGCTCGTTGACCCGCTCCGGTGCCGTCGTCCCCTCCGAGGGATCACGGGGCGACCCACCGCCGTCGTCCGGGGTGTCGCCGTGGCCGCCCGTAGGAGTCTCGTGGTGGCCGCCACCGGGCGTGCCACCGTGCCCGCCACCCGTTCCACCGTGCCCACCCGAGGACGTCTCGTGGTGGCCGCCCGGGGTGTCCGTGTGCCCGCCGCCGGTGGTGTCCGTGCGGCCGCTGCCCGGTGTCTCGGTGTGGCTGCCGCCGTGCGTCCCTCCGGTGCCGCCCGGCGTCTCGTGGGTGGCGGACGGCAGACCGTTGTCCCCGACCCGCCCCACAGCCCCCGCACCGTCGCTCGTCCTCGCGCCCGCGCCCACCAGGTCGGGCTGCGGCTGGTGGACGTCGGCGCCCCGCTCCGCCGCCGTCCCTTCGTGCTTGATGCCGTCGAGGGATTCGCGGACGGTGCCGTCGGCGTTGTGCATGACCAGGGTCTTGGTGTCGAGGTAGACGACGTCGCCCTGGGGGGTTTCCATGCGGACGCTGTTCTCGGGCGTGAGGCCGGCGGGGAGTTCGTCCGTCAGGTTCGGGGTGTCGGCGATGCGGTAGGTGCCCTCGCCGAGGCGGATGTGGGTGCCGTCGGTGATGCCGCGCAGGCCGGCCATGACGTCGCTGATCTTCACGGCGGTCGCGCCGACGCCCTTGGTGATGTACGTCATCGGGTCGACGATGCGTCCGGCCTTGCCGGCGAAGGAGATGGCCCTGGCGATGGCTCCGGCCTTGCCGGCGCCGGAGACCGCGCCGCCGGCGCCGCCCGTGAAGATGGTGGTGACGACGTTGAAGGTGACGGCGCCGGCGGCGCGGGAGGGGTTCTTGCCCCACTCGTCGTAGGCGATGAGTGCCTTGCCGGTCTCGACGACGGCCGTGCGGGAGTCACGCAGCCAGGAGGGGAGCTTGTCCGCCGGGGTCAGCCAGTACGCTGCGCCCAGCGGGGTCGCGGTGATGGCGATGCCGGTCAGGAGCTTGCCCAGGCCCGTCCAGGCCTGCCCGGCCGCGTCCCAGCCGTTGAAGCCGACCAGTGTGCCGAGGCCCTTGATGGTGCCCCACACGCCGTCCACGACGAAGCCGACCGCGAAGTCCCAGACGTGTTCGTGGATGTAGTACCAGGGGTTGGACTCCTCGACGGGGTCGCCCCAGGGCAGTCCGCCGGCGTTGTTCAGGTCCTCGCCGCGGTAGCCGTACATGTTCTCTTTGTCGGAGCCGTCGTTGACGATCAGCGGCTCTCCGCCGACCAGGGCGACGATCTTGTTGTAGCAGTCCCGTTCGGCCGCCTGGAACGCGGCGTACGCGGCATTGATGTCGGAACGGCGGTTGTTGTTCTCCTCGACGAGGTCGCCGTCGGCACGCCATTCGTCATCGTCCGCGATCTTCTCGCGGAAGGCGATGGCGTCCCGGCGGAGCTGCTCGAACTTCTGCTTGAGCGGGCCGACCGCCGCCGCGTAGTCGTCGAGGGCGGAAGCCACGGTCCCCAGCTCGGTGGAGAACTCCTCGCCCTTCGCCGCGACCGGCGCCGTCGTCGCGAACAACTGGTCGGCCTCCGGCGCCTTGTAGTACGCCGACAGACCACCGAAGCGGGTGTGGATCGCCGAGCCCGAGTCCTTCAGTGAGGTCCCGGCCGACCGGATGCCGCTGATGTGCTGGTCCAGCAGCTCCAGGTTGCCGGTGAACTCGGGGACCTCCTCCGGGATGACGGGGATGTCGTCGCTCACTTCGGCCCCTGCCCGCCGTTGCCGCCCACGCCCGGCGGCGGGGGCACCACCGTCGCCTTGAGCGCGTTGGCCTGGTGCTGGGCGGCCATGTCCAGGTCACCGGTGACGTACGCGGTGGTGGCCTTGGCGGCGCCCTGTACGGAGTCGATGGTGCGCTGCGCCATGAACGCCAGCTTGTTCTGGCGCTCCTCCAGGTACTTGCTCAGCGCCGCCGCCACCGGGCCGACCGGCACGCGCGGGGTACCGGCGGCGACCGGCCCGATCATGGGGCCGCTGAACTGCCCACCGGGCACGGCCGTACCGGCCGATTCGGCCGCGCTCGCCATGTTCGTCACCAGTGAGTTGGCGGCCTTCTCCAGACCGCCCGCCGCTTCACCGGTCGAGTTCAGCGTGCTCTGCACGTTGACCGGATCGATGTCCCAAGCCGGCATCGTCGTTACCCCCGTAACGTTCGCTTCCCTCAGTACACACGCGCAACCGGCACCGTTCGGTTCCCGCCGGGCAGCGGGACTTCACGACCGTCGCACGGGCGCGCACGTCAATCGTTGCTACCAAAGGGGTGGTTACGGGCGCAACGGCAATGTGGGGGTGACTCACGGGCAGGGCCGGCCGGGGTGGTCCGCGATCCTCACCGCACGGCGCGGTGGTGTCTCCAGCCCTCCCACGCCGACGCGATCATCTCGTCGACACCGTGCCTGGCCTTCCAGCCCAGCGTGGTGGCGATGCGGTCCGCGGAGGCGACGACCCGGGCGGGGTCGCCCGGTCGCCGTTCCACGACGACCGGGGGCAGCGCGTGGCCGGTGTGGGTGGTGATGCGGTCGATCATCTCCCGGACCGAGACGCCCTCGCCGCGGCCGATGTTGAGGGTGAGGTCGGTGCCGGGGGCCTCGCGCAGGCGCCGGGCGGCGGCGACATGGGCCTCGGCCAGGTCGACGACGTGGATGTAGTCGCGGACGCAGGTGCCGTCGGGGGTGGGGTAGTCGGCGCCGAAGATCCGCGGCGGGGCCGCCCCGGTGAGCTTCTCGAACACCATGGGTACGAGGTTGAAGACGCCGGTGTCGGCCAGTTCGGGCGCCGCCGCCCCGGCCACGTTGAAGTACCGCAGTGACGCCGTCGACAGGCCCGTCGCACGGCCCGTGGCCCGCACCAGCCACTCCCCGGCCAGCTTGGTCTCGCCGTACGGGCTCATCGGCACGCACGGCGTCTCCTCCGTGACCAGGTCCACGTCCGGCATCCCGTACACGGCCGCCGAGGACGAGAAGACGAACGAGGGGACACCGGCGTCCGTGACGGCGCAGAGCAGGGTGCGCAGGCCCTCGACGTTCTCCCGGTAGTAGTGCAGGGGCAGTTCGACCGACTCGCCGACCTGCTTCTTCGCCGCCAGATGGACGACCCCGGTGACGCCGTGGCTGCGGATCACCCGTGCCAGCAGCTCACCGTCGAGGATCGAGCCGACTTCCAACGGCACGCCGTCGGGCACCCGTTCGGCGATCCCCGTGGACAGGTCGTCGTAGACGACGGCCTCCTCGCCCGCGTCGAGCATCGCGCGCACCACATGGGCTCCGATGTAGCCGGCGCCACCGGTGATCAGCCAGGTCATGGACGACCGTCCCCTCGTCGATGGACCCGTGGGTCCTGTCGGTGGGCCCCCGAGCCCCTCGGGAGCCCGCGTGTCCCTTCGGTGGGCCCGTGGGCCCCTTTCGTGGCGTGCCCGCGCGGGTTCGGTGACGGGCGAGGGCGTGACCGGGTCGGCCCTCAGTGAAGCAGGCGTTTGAGGCGACGGCGTATCACTTCGGTCAAACCGCGCAAACCGGGCGCGAGGCGCAGTGCGAGCGCCCCTGCGTGGGTCGCGTACGGCTGCACCAGGAGCACCCCGTGCCGTGTGCTCAGGAGGGCGCGACGGCGCAGCAGACCGGCGCCCGCGACCGCGTGGGCGGTGGTCTCGCGCCGGCTGCCGTCCTGGAAGAGCAGCCTCAGCCGCAGGTCCCAGGTGCCGCTGCCGAGTGCCGCCAGGTCCAGCGGGACCTCGGCCGCCCAGTGCTCGAACCCGGGGCAGGCGGCTAAGGGCGCCGTGCACGCGAAGCCCACGCGCCCGTCGTTCCGCTCGGTGAACTCGACCTCCACCGTCTCGGGGCCCGCGTCCGCCATCCGCCCGTACAGCTCGTGCAGGCGCAGCCGCAGGACGGTGCCCCGCGCGCGTGGCCGCAGTTCCGCGTCGACGGCGGCCGGCAGCAGATGGACGGGGCGGACGAGGAGGTGCTCCAGCTCCACCTGCGGCAGGTCCGCCGACCAGACGGGCGTGCCGTCGTCCGCGCGCGCGTACGGCGGGTTCAGCCGGGCCGGCCGGGCCGCCATCTCCTTGAGGCGGCCCAGGTCGCGCGGTTCCTCGGCGGCGAGGATCACCCGGGCGACGATCCGGCCGGGAGCGGGTGCCGGTGTGAAGTCGCCCTCGTCGAAGGAGTGCAGGTACGCGCGGGTGAGAGTCCACCACTCGCGCCGGTAGTGCGCGCCGCGCAGGTCCAGCTCGCGTGCGTACATACGCAGCGAGTGGTCGAGGAAGCGGGTCCGCGTCGCCCGCGCCAGCCGTTTCTCCCCGGCGCCGAGGAGGATGTCGCACGACAGGCGGTCCGCCTCGATACGGGCCCGCCAGTTGGCGATGTCGGCGCGGTCGAGGGAGAGCGAGAGCCGGGCCGCCGAACGGCGTACCCGCCAGACGTATACGGGGTCGGGGACGAGCGCGATGCGTGGCCCGGCGGCCAGCACGCGTGCGACGAACACGAAATCCTCGTACGGGAAGCGCCCCTCGGGGAAGCGGATGCCGTGGTCGCGCAGGAACGTGGTCCGGTAGAGCTTGTTGACGCAGAGCGTGTCGTGGACGAGGCGCTCGCGCAGGGCCGGATGGGTGACCAGCATGCGCTGGGCGTACACCTCGGGCTGCCAGGGGGTCTCGCGCCCGGAGGGCAGCTCCTCGCGGACGCACAGCCCGGCCGCCACCGGCGCGTCGTGCTCCACGGCCGCGTCGAGCAGCGCGTCAACGGCACCCGGCGGCAGCACGTCGTCGCTGTCCAGGAACATCACGTACGGGGCGGTCGCGGCGTCCAGCCCGTCGTTGCGCGGGGTGCCGCAGCCGCCGCTGTTGGTCCGGCGCCGGACGACCTTCAGGCGGGGTTCGGCGGCGGCCAGCTCCTCCAGCAGTTCGCCGCTGCCGTCGGTCGAGCAGTCGTCGACCGCGATCACCTCACGGACGGCCGGCCCCTGAGCGAGGGCCGAGCGCACCGCGTCCGCCACATGAGCGGCGTCGTCGTACCCGATGACGACGACGGTGACCTGTGCCTGCTGAAGAAGCATGGTTGCCCCGGACCTATGAGAGGTTTGTGTGCAATCTTCCCTTAAGAGGGACTTCGCGGCCCCGTGGGGAAGATGGCCCGCACTGAATCGGGGTTCCGTTCGGGTGTGGGGGATTCCGTCGGATCGTCGGCGTCGTTCGTGTCGGACGGGTGTGGATTCCCGGTGGTACCTCGCCAAAGCCGGGCGAACGGCAGGCCCGCCGCCCGCGCCGGGTGGCGGGCCGAGGTAGTGGTGTGCGAGCAGCCGCAGCAGCAGGGCGCGGGCGGTGGGCCGGCCGACGGTGAGAGGTCTCATCGGCCGGATCGTAAGGTGATCGAAAGCCGTGGAAGCGGCGCTACGCCGTCACATGGCGTCAAGAGTGGTCGAGGCGGACCGATGGGCAGCATGCCATGGACCTGATCGGGTCTTCCGGCTGTTGACGGGAGGTGCCTCAGTGGCCCGCGGGGTCCTGGAGCGCCGCCTCGTCCAGGGCGGCCGTGAGGCGGTCCAGGCGGTCGCGCAGGTCACGGATCTCGTCGACGTCGAAGGTGGTCGCGGAGACGATCCGGCGCGGCACGGCCAGGGCGCGCTCCCGCAGGGCGGTGCCCTCCTCCGTCAGCCGCACCTCGACCGACCGCTCGTCGCGCGCGCTGCGCTCGCGCCGGACCAGACCTGCGGCCTCCAGGCGCTTCAGCAGCGGGGACAGGGTCCCGGAGTCGAGCCGCAGATACTCGCCCAGCTTCTTCACGGGCAGCTCGCCCTGCTCCCACAGCACCAGCATCACCAGGTACTGCGGATAGGTGATCCCCAGCTCCTTGAGGACCACCCGGTAGACGCTGTTGAACGCGCGCGAGGCGGCGTGCAGGGAGAAGCAGATCTGCCGGTCCAGGCGGAGGAACTCCTCCTCGGAGACCCCCTCGGGCAATGGGATGGCGCTGGTCATGCCCCCAGAGTACCGCGCCGCTCGCCATTTAGTTGTGTCCAATTGAATTGTGTGCTCTACTAAGGCCCGTGAACGGCGGTCGGACGGATCGCCGGACGTGACGTGAACTGTGAAAGGGATGGGTTTCCCATGGACGCGCTCTACACCGCTGTCGCCACCGCCACCCACGGTCGCGAGGGCCGCGCCGTCACCAGCGACGGCAAGCTCGACCTCGACCTGGCCCTCCCGGTGGAGCTGGGCGGCAACGGCCAGGGCACCAACCCGGAGCAGCTGTTCGCCGCGGGCTACGCCGCCTGCTTCGCCAGCGCCCTCGGCCTGGTCGGCCGCGCCGCCAAGGTCGACGTCAGCGAGGCCGCGGTGACCGCCGAGGTCGGCATAGGCAAGCAGGGCGAGGGCTTCGCCCTCAAGGCCACCCTGCGCGTCGAGCTCCCCGAAACCGTCGACGAGGCCACCGGCCGCAAGCTCGTCGAGCAGGCCCACCAGGTCTGCCCCTACTCCAACGCCACGCGCAACAACATCCCGGTCGAGCTCGTCATCGAGTAGTCACCCGGTCCCGGAAGGGTCCGCCCTTGCGTGCGCGGCAGTCCGAAGCGTGGCCCCGCTGCGGGCGCCACCGGCCGTCGGACGCGGATCGCTCCACCTCACCCCTACGGAGCGATCCGCGCCAGCACCTCCCCGGTCCGCGGACTCCAGTCCACGACCACCGCTTCCTCCGGCGCCTCGCGCCATCGGGTGAGCAGCAGCCACTTCACCCCGTACCGCCGGGCGATGCCCGCCCGCTCCGCGCGCGTGGCCGCCGGATCCAGATACGCCCGGACATCCGCCTGCCGCCGCCTCCGCTCCGCCTCGTCCAGCGCCGGATCGGGCCAGGGCGGCGCGGCCATGTTCACCCCGTACCCGGCGATCGCGCGCCCCGCGAAGTACCCGTCGGTGATCAGCACCTCGCCCGCCGCCACATGCCGCGCCGCCCACGCGTACGCGGGCCAGCGCGGCGGCTGCTCGAAGCCGACCGGGTCCAGCGACCGGGGCACGACCGCCCCCGCCTGCACCGTCAGCAAGCCCGTGCAGGCCCCCGCGGCGGCGACTGCGCCCAGTGCCCGCCGTCCCCACCGCCACGGCCGGGGCGCCGCCAGCTCGACCGCCAGGGCGAACTGCGCCGGCACGGCGGCGAGCCCCAGGGCCCGGCCGTACGTGTAGTGGCCGCTGACCCAGCCGTACGCCACCACCAGGCACTCCGCCGCGAACACCAGCACCAACGGATCCCGTGGTGACCTGCGCGCCCGCGCCCACAGCGCCGGCAGCCCCAGCAGCGTCAGCCACAGATACCCGCCCATGTGCTCGTACAGGAGCCGGTGCGTGCCGTCCACGCTGGTGTTCCCGGCCAGCGACAGGACGCTGTAGTACGGCCACGAGACCCCGACCGTCAGGGCGACCGCGCCCGCCAGCGCCCAACGCCCCACCACCGGTCCCCGCCACCCGCGCTGCCAGCCCGCCACCACGGCGACGGCCCCGGCCAGCGCCGCCACGGCCGTGATCGGGTGTGCCAGCACGATCAGCCCGTACAGGGCCCCCAGTCCGGCGTACGCCCAGACACTCCCCAGACCGCTCGGCCCGACGTACCGCACCCCGCGCGGCAGACCGCCGCCACGCGCGCGTGCACCCGTCCACGCCCACGCCCAGAACGTCAGACCGATGGCGAACGCCGACGGATAGCCGAGGGTCGTCGTCATCGACATCAGCCCGAGGTGGCCGCTCCACAGGATCGGTTCGGTGCCCCACAGCAGCGTCACGGACAGCAGCGCGAGGACCGGCGCCCACGGTCGGGCCGTCAGCACCCGGACGAAGCGGCCGATCCCGGTGAGCAGCACCAGCAGGTTCAGCGGCCCGGCCAGCTTCAGCAGCGCCCACCCGCCCAGACCGGTCAGCCGGGCGAGGGCACCCTGGGTGACCGTGTAGGGGGAGTAGTACGGGCTGCCCGCGCCCGGCAGGTCCGCCGTCGGATGCGCCGGGTGCCACAGGTCCCAGCGGAGGCGTTCGATCACCGCCGCGTGCCGGCCGGCGTCGCAGCACAGCGACACCCGCCAGTACGCGAGTGTCATCACCAGCCAGAACAGCCCGCCCACCACGACGTACGGGCTCGGCCGTCGGGTCAGCCGGGTACGGCCGCCGCGGAGCGCGGTGGCGCCGAGTGCGCCGCGCGGGCGGCGTCGGGGGCGGGCGCCGCCGTCCAGGGGGACGGAACCAGATCCGGTGCAGGGCATTTGCCGTCCCTTCCCGGATCAGGTCATCTGCTTAGCTGGCCGTCACCACATCGAGTGAAGCCCGGGTGGTGGTGACCCGTTCCAGCAGCAGCGGCAGTCCCAGCACCGGCAACAGCCACGCCACCACGATCAGCCGGTCCCCCCAGATGGTGATGTCGGGATGACCCGCCTGGTTGAGGATGCCCGTGCCGGCACCGGCGAGCACGAACCAGCCGTACTCCGGCCGCTGCCGCAGCGCCCCCCACGCCCCCGCCGCCAGCGCGGCCGGGAACAACGGCTGCGTCAGCTGACGACGGCCCCACTCCACCCAGAAGTCGACCTCCAGCCGCAGGAACTCCGGCCACGGACGGGCCCGGTCCGGCCGGGTGAAGTGGTCGGTGAGCAGGTCCTGGAGGCTCTCGGTGGCGGTCGGGTAGTGCAGCAGCCGGGCCGCCAGCAGCGTGCACACCACCACGCCCGCCGACAGCGCCCCGATCACCCGCACCCACGGCTCGGCCCCGGGACCATGCTCCGCCGAGGCGTCACTGACCGCGGCGCCGTCGCCCGGCCCGCCCGCCCGCCGTGCGCGCCGCGCACCCCGTACGGCGACCACCGCGCACGCCCCCGCCAGACACACCCCGAGGAACAGCGCCTGGGAGTGCTTCACCGTGAACAACGCCGCCGAGGCACCGCCCACCAGCAGCGCCCCCGCCCGCACCCGCCCCCGCGCGGCCAGAGCGCACCCCCACAGCGCCGCGAGCGTCAGGGCCAGCAGCGTTCCCTCGGTCATGGGGCGCATGGCGGTCGCCCCGCACGGCAGGACGTGATACAGGGCCTGACCGGTGAGGGCCACGGGAACCGGCGCGCGCACCGCCCGCAGCACCAGGAAGGCGAGTACGCCCCCGGCCGCCGCGATCAGCACGCTCGCCAGCCACACCCCCCACGTCACCCCGAACACCGTGACGAACGGCACCAGCAGCACCGGATAGCCGGGCCGCACCTCGAAGATCCGCTGGAACCGCTCCGAGGTGAACGGCGCGATCGGGCCGTCGCCCTGCCCGGCCGCCAGCCGCCGGTCCACCTTCCGCCACAGCTCCCGGCGGCACTCCTCGGCCACCCGCCCGGCCGGGCCGGCCGCCCGGAAGCGCACCACGTCCACGCGCCGGTTCCGCTCCGCGGTGGCCGCCCGGCTCTCGCAGTAGTGGTCGATGGCCCCTGCGGCCGACTCCCGCACGCCCGCCCCGCCGAGGGTGAGGGCGTACGAGACGTAGTTCTTGGTGTCGGGGGTGGCACGCCCGGTGACACCCGCGAACTGGCACAGAGCGAAACCCACGGCCAGCACCACCACCCAGGTACGCGCCCTCACCGCGAACGCGCGCCCCCCGATCGTGAACGCGCGCTCCCTCATGACGAGACGAGGAACGAGGCGCGCTGAGCGCCCGGGGTGGGCACTTCCGGCACCGCCTCCCTCAACATCAGCGTCCGGACGACCCGCTCGGCGGCCCTCCCGTCGTCGAACTCGCAGTACCGCTCGCGGAACGCCGCCCGCAGCCGCGCCGACTCCGCGTCCCGCCACTGCCCCGATTCGAACAGCCAGGCAAGCTCACGGGACGAGCGGGACACATGGCCGGGGCCCTCGGCGGTGATGTCGAGGTACGCGCCCCGGCTGGCGGTGAACGCGCCCCAGTCGTCCGCGTGGATCACGATCGGCCGGTCGAGGTTGGCGTAGTCGAACATGAGGGCCGAGTAGTCCGTGACCAGGACGTCCGAGGCGAGCATCACCTCCTCGACATGCGGCTCGTCCGTCGCGTCCACCAGCACGCCCCGCCGGTGCAGCTCGGCGAGCCCGAACCCACGCGCCGGCCCGTGCGCGAGCGACGGATGCAGCCGCACGACGAGGGTGTGGCGCTCGCCCAGGCTGCGGCGCAGATCCTCGGCGAACCGGGCCAGGTCGAAACGCTCGACGTGCCCACCCCGCCGGTAGTCGCGCGGCGAGGGCGCGTACAGCACGACCGTGTGGTCCGCCGGGATGCCGAGCCGCTCCCGGACCGCCGCGCCGCTGTCCGGCTTGGCGTTCACCAGCACGTCGTTGCGCGGGCTGCCGGTGCGCAGCGAGACGAACCCGCACGGGTACGCCCTGCTCCACACCAGCTCCGAGTGCCGGTTGGCCACCAGGCTGTAGTCCCAGCGGTCGGCCCGCCGCAGCATCCGCGGCACGTCCACACCGAGCCGCGCGCCCGGCTTGCGCAGCAGATCGGCGGCCATGAACTTCAGGGGCGTGCCCTGATGGGTGTGGATGTGCACGCTGCCCGGACGCCGGCCCGGGGTGCCCGGGCAGTTCACGTTGTTGACGAAGTACGTGGCCCGCGCGGCCACCCGCTGGAACTCGGGCGAGCCAGGCGTCACGTACTCCACGTCCACCGGCAGCGTCCCCACCAGCTCGGGCCGCACCACCCACACGCCCCGGATGTGCGGCGCGAGATCCCGCGCGGCCCGGTAGATCGCCGCCGGGTCGCCGAGCATGCCCCGGTGCGAGAACGCCGAGTACACCGCGAGTCGCGGGTCCAGCGGCAGCCGCTCGTGCACCAGCGACCAGCTCCGCCGGATCCGCTCCGCACCCGCCGCCCGCACCCGCTCGCCGCGCGCGGTGAGCGCCGCCCGGAGCCGGGCCGCCTGCCGACGGGCCCGAAACGCGGCCCAACCACCCTCCAGAGCACGGAACTCGGGTGCCACCGGCACCTCGTCCGGCCTGCGGTACTTCTGGTAGAGGCCCGCCGTCCGCCGGAAGAACTCGCCCTTGTCCCGCGACGGCACCCGGTCCGGCTCGGCGAGGATGCCCAGGCAGTGCTCCGCCATCTTGTGCCGCAGGTACGGGCGCCAGCGTGCCGGCTCCGGCCGTGAGTCCAGGAAGGTGAAGACCCGCTCGTACTGGTCGTGCACATCGAAGTGCCGGCGGCTCGTGGTGGACAGGACGCTGCCCTGGCGCCGCTGCCGGTACGCCACACAGATCCGGTCCAGGGTCGCGATGCGCTCCGCGCTCAGCAGCACCGGGAACGTCCACGGCGTGCCCTCGTAGCAGCCCTGCGGGAACCGGAAGCCGTGCGCCTCGACGAACTCCCGCCGGTACGCCTTGTTCCACGCCACCGTCAGCAGTTCGAGGATCTCCGGGTGCTCGGCGACCGTGAAGGTGCCGGCGCCGACGTCCTTCAGCACATGAGCGAGGGAGTTGCGGCGGGTGCCGCCCCACAGGTACGTGCGGGCGTAGTCGAAGACCAGCACATCGGGGTCGCCGGCCTCGTCCAGCCGGTCGGCCAGCGCGCGCAGGGCGCCCGGGGTGAAGGTGTCGTCGCCGTCGAGGAAGAGGACGAAGTCCCCGGTGGCGTGCGGCAGCCCGGCGTTGCGGGCGTGGCCGGGGCCCACGTTCGCCGGCAGGTGCAGCACCCGGACCCGCGGATCGCGGGCGGCGTACGCGTCGAGGATCTCGCCGCTGCCGTCGGGCGAGCAGTCGTCGACGGCGATGACCTCCAGGTCCCGGTACGACTGCTCCAGCACCGAGTCGAGGCACTCGCGCAGGAAGCCCCGGACCTTGAACACGGGGACGATGACACTGAAGCGGGGCACGTCCGTCAGCTCCTAACGAGGGTGACCGTGGGGCGGGGGGCCGGGGTGCGATCGGCGAGCGGGGTGACGGGCGGCAGAGCCTCCGCAGGCTCGCCGAGGAACACCCGCCGTACGACCCGCTCGGCGGCCCTCCCGTCGTCGAACTGGCAGAACCGCTCACGGAAGGCGGCCCGCAGCGCGTCCGCCGCCGCGTCGGCGTACGCACCGTCGCGAAAAAGGTTGGCCAGCTCTCGCCGGTCACGGGCCACATGGCCGGGCGGCGCGGCCGGCAGGTCGAAGCAGACGCCCCGAGTCTCGCGGTGGACGTCCCAGTCGTCGGCGTGGATCACGATGGGCCGGTCGAGGTTGGCGTAGTCGAACATGAGGGACGAGTAGTCGGTGATCAGGGCGTCGGAGGCGAGACAGAGGTCCTCGACCGAGCGGTGCCCGGTGACGTCGATGACCCGGCAGTCACGGCCGCGCACCGCGTCCTCGGCGAGGCCGCGGTCCAGGCCGTGGAAGGAGTGCGCCCGCAGCAGCACCACGAACTGCTCGCCCATCGCCCTGCACAACGCCTCCAGGTCGAGCCGCGCCTCGTGGCCGCAGGCGTCGTCGCGGTGGGCGGGGGCGTACAGCAGGGCCGTCTTGCCCTCGGGGACGCCCAGCTCCCGCCGGGCACGGGCCACCTCGGCGGCCGTCGCCGTGTAGTAGACGTCGTTGCGCGGAAAGCCGTACTCCAGCTGCTCGTACGCGCCGGGGAACGCCCGCTCCCAGGTCTCCGTCGAGTGCCGGTTGGCGGAGAGGCTGAAGTCCCAGCGGTCCACGCACGCGAGGAGACCCGCGAAGCCGCCGGACGTGGCGGCCGCCACCGGGTAGGGGGACTGGTCCGCACCCATGGCCTTCAGCGGGGTGCCGTGCCGGGTCTGCAGATGAACGCTGCCGGGGCGCTTGACGACCGGGTCCGCGAAGCCGGCGTTGTCCACGAGGTACTTGGCGCGGGCCAGCACCTGCCAGTACCGCCGACTGCCGATGACGGCGTACTCGACGTCCTCCGGCAGCCGGGCCACCGCGTCGGGCTCCACGAGGAACACCGAGCGGATGTGCGGCGCCAGTTCACGGACCTTCAGGTGGATGGCGGCCGGATTGCAGGTGTGGCCGCGCCCCCGGTACGCGCAGTACACGGCGAGGTTCTCGTCCAGCGGGAGGCGGCGCCGGACCGCGTAGAGGGCGCGGGTCAGGGACCCGTGGGGACGGGGGACCGCCGCCATGGCCCGCGCCGCCGCCCGGCGCGCGGCGCGCAGCGCCCTGAAGACGGCGTACGAGCCGGTCGCCAGCAGAAGGTGCTGCACGCCGATACTCCCGGAGGGCGGGCGGAAACCGGTCGGGCGGTAGTGGCGGTAGAGATGGGTGGCCCGGCGGAAGAAGCCGCGTCGCAGGCGCGCCGGCAGCCGCTCCGGGTGCGCCGCGGTCCGCAGCACGACAGCGAACAGCTGCTCGAACATCGCCTCCGAAAGGCCGCGCTCGGCGGTGGCCCGGGCCAGCACCAGCTCGACCTGGTCGAGGAGGTCGAGCTGGTGCTCGCCGGGTGCGTGGAGCCGGCTGCCCTGGCGGCGCAGCAGATGGCGTACGCAGACCGTGCCGCGCAGTTCCGCCGTGCGGTCGGCGGCGAGGGCGACCAGGCCGCTCCAGCCGAGGTCCGTGAAGTGACCGGACGGGAAGGCGAGCCGGTGCTCCGTGAGGAAGTCCCGGCGGTAGGCGGCGCTCCACGCCGGCGTCAGGACACCGGAGGGGCCGACCACGGTCGTACCGCCCTCCCACCAGGGGGCCCGCTCGTGCGACAGATACAGCACGTCCGGGTCGGCCGTCTCCCGCAGCCGGTCCGCGATCCGCTGGAGGGCGCCCGGCGCGAGGGTGTCGTCGCCGTCGAGGAACAGGACGTAGGTGCCGTGGGCGGAGGCCAGTCCGGTGTTGCGGGCGCCGTCGAGCCCGGCGGCCGGGGGTGACTCCGCGGGGGCGACCCGGGTGTCCCGCCCGGAGTAGGCCGCGGTGACGGTGCCCGCGGGGGAGTCCTCGGTGTCGTACACCGGGATCAGCTCGAAGTCGCCGAAGGGTTGGGTCAGCACCGAGTCCAGGGCGAGGGGGAGGCGCCCTTCGACACCGTGCGTGGGGACGATGACGCTGAAGCGGGGCATTCTGTCCTTTCGGGGCGCCTGGTGGCTCGGGGGTTCGGGTGGGTCGGCGGGTGCGGGTGGTTCGGGGTGTCGCGCGCAGTTCCCCGCGCCCCCGAAGGGACGGGCCTGCGGCCCGCCCTTCCTCGGAAGAGCACGGGGCCTTGGGCCCCTGCTTTTCCAGGGGCGCGGAGAACTGCGCGACCAGCCCCCACCCACCCGCACCCGCCGACGAAACCCGCACCCCCGAGCCATGAGGCGCCGAAGCGGGGTCGCAGGGGCGGCAGCCCCTGGGGATGGGCACGGGAAGGGGCGGCGGGGGCGCGGAAGACCCCGGCGGTTACGTGCGCAACGGAAGGTCCAGCCCCGGATACGGCTGCCCCGGCACCGACGTCAGCGGCAAGGACGCCCGCCCCGCCGCGGCCGACGGCACGGGCCGACGCTCGGCCAGCGGAACGACCGCCGGCACCCCCGCCTCCCCGAACACCACCCGCCGCACCACCCGCTCCGCGGCCCTCCCGTCGTCGAACTGACAGAAGCGCTCCCGGAACGCCGCCCGCAGCTGCGTCGACCGCGACCCCCGCCAGTGCCCCGTCGCGAAGATGTCGATCAGTTCGTCCTCGCTGCGTGCCACCGCGCCCGGCGCAAAGGACCGCACGTCGAAGTACGTCCCCCGCGCCGCCTCGTACGCCTCCCAGTCCTCCGCGTGGATCACGATCGGCCGGTCGAGGTTGGCGTAGTCGAACATCAGGGACGAGTAGTCGGTGACGAGCGCGTCGGACGCCAGACACAGGCTCTCGACGCTCGGACACCCGGTGACGTCCAGCAGCCGGCCATGGGCGAGATCCGTCAGCGGCGCGTCGTACGCGTGGTGCGCCCGGGCGAGGACGACGAAGCGCGGCCCGAGCTTGCGCAGCACCCGCTCCAGGTCCAGATGGGGGCGCTGGGAGTGGCGGTAGTCGCGGTACGTGGGGGCGTACAGCACGGCGACCGCGCCCTCGGGGATCCCGAGGTGCTCGCGGATCCGCGCGACATCCGCCGCGGTGGCCCGCACCAGCACGTCGTTGCGCGGCGAACCGTATTCGAGGGTCGTGTACGGGGACGGGTGGACGCGCTCCCAGACGAGCGTGGAGTGGCGGTTGCCGGACAGGACGTAGTCCCACTGGTCGCTGCTTCGCAGTGCCGCGTCGAAGTCCGTGCCGCGCGCGGCGGCCGGACGGTCCTGGAGGTCGAGCCCCATGCGCTTGAGCGGGGTGCCGTGCCGGGTCTGCACCAGCACCTGGCCGCCGCGTCTGACCAGCCGCCGGTCGAAGTCGACATTGCTGATGAGGTACTTGGAGCGGGCGAGCGCCGTCCAGTACGCCATCGAGCCGGGCAGCACCCGTCGGGTGGGCACCGGAAGTGTGTGGTGGTGCTCCGGCCGGGCGACCCAGGAGGTGCGCATGCCCGGCACGTAGCTGCGGAACGCCCTCTCCAGCGCGGCCGGGTTGCAGACATAGCCGTGGCCGTCGTACGCGGCGAACACCGCCCGGTCGGCCCGCAGCGGGAGCAGGCGCTGAACGCGGTAGTGCAGGCGGAGCCCCGCGCCACGCACCAGCCGGCCCAGGCCCCGCACCAGGCGGCCCGCGCCCCGGCCCGCGCGTGCCGTCGCCCGCAGCGCGCCGTACAGATGGTGGCTGCCCAGCCGCAGCAGCGCGTGCCGGAGCCGGGCGCGGGCGCGGAGAGGGGCGCCCGGGGTGCGATAGCGGGTGCAGTACGCGCGGACGGTGCGCAGGAACTCGGCGCGCGCGGCGCGCGGGAGCCAGTCGCGCCGGGAGTACACGGCGCCGAGGTGGTCGACCATGTGACCGAACAGCTGCGGACGCCACTCGGCCAGCTCCGGGCGCTCGTCGACGTACGCGAACAGCCGGTCGTACTGCTCGAACACGTCGAAGTGCGCCCGTGTGGGCCGGTCGAGCAGACCACCGTGGCGGCGCCTGCGGAGGTGGACGCAGACCCGGTCGAGCGTGGCGACGGACTCGGCGCTCATCAGCACCGGGTACGTCCAGGCCACTCCCTCGTGGACACCTGGCGGGAAACGGAAGCCGTGGTGCTCCACGAACTCCCGCCGGTACGCCTTGTTCCACGCGGCCGGGCGGACACCCAGCAGACCGGGGCGGTCGTGGAGACGGAAGGGGGCCGCACCCGCTTCGGTGAGCCGGCGGTCGCGTGGGCCGCGGACGGGCTCGCCCGCCCAGGTGGTCCCGGCGAAGTCATGGACGAGGACGTCCGGTTCGCCGGTCTCCTTGACACGGTCGGCGATCGCCTGGAGCGCGTCCGGCGCGAGCGTGTCATCGCCGTCGAGGAAGAGGAGGTAGTCGCCCCTCGCCAGCTCCATCCCCTTGTTGCGGGCGGCGCCGGGCCCCGCGTTCTCCCGCAGCCGCACGGGGTGTCGTACGCGGGGATCGCGGGCCGCGACCTCGTCGGAGATCGCCCCGCAGCCGTCGGGGGAGGCGTCGTCCACGACGATCAGTTCGAGATCGGTGAAGGACTGGGACAGCACCGAATCCAGGCATGCGTGCAGGTACGCCTGAACCTTGTACACGGGAACGATGACACTGAACCTGGGCAAGGGGGACATCCATGGGTCGGCGCGGGCATACTGCCCGGAAACGGCCGATGGGATGATTTGGTTACGGTCCGTGTTCCATACGGGGGAATCTGCGGGGGGAGGGGGCGCGTCGGTGCGAACTGGGTGGTGCGTTCGTCTTTTGGCTGCGGGTGAGCGGGGGGTGTTCGCGCAGTTCCCCGCGCCCCCGAAGGCATGGGCCTGGCGGCCCGGCCTTTCCTGAAAGCGCGGGGTGGACCCCCCCGCCCACGAACTGGAACGCGCCCGACGTCTACTTCACCGCCCCCGCCATCACCCCGGACACGAACTGCCGCTGGAAAGCGAAGAACACGGCCAGCGGGATCACCATCGAGATGAACGCCCCGGGCGCGAGGACCTCGATGTTGCTGCCGAACTGCCGTACCTGCTGCTGGAGCGCGACCGTCAGCGGCTGGGAGCCGGAGCTGGAGAAGACCAGCGCGACCAGCATGTCGTTCCACACCCACAGGAACTGGAAGATCCCGAGGGACGCGAGCGCCGGCGCGGCCAGCGGCAGGACGACCGTCACGAACAGCCGCACCTCGCCCGCCCCGTCCAGCCGCGCCGCCTCCAGCAGTTCGCGCGGGATCTCCGCGAAGAAGTTCCGCAGCAGGAAGATCGCGAACGGCAGTCCGAAGCCGACGTGGAAGAGGACCACACCGATGATGTCGCCGAAGATCCCGAGGTCCCGGAAGAGCCCCGACAGCGGGATCAGCGCCACCTGCACCGGCACCACCAGCAGCCCCACCACGACCATGAACCACCAGTCCCGGCCCTTGAAGTCCATCCACGCGAAGGCGTATCCGGCCATCGCGCCGATCAGGACGACCAGCAGCGTGGCCGGGAGCGTGATCCAGACCGTGTTGAACAGGGCGTCGGTGATCCCGTCGTTCTCCAGGAGCGACTGGTAACTCTCCGTGGTGAGCTGGGCGGGTGCCGAGAACACCTTCCACCAGCCGGACGTGGCGATGTCGGTCGGGTCACGGAACGACGACACCAGCAGACCGAACGTCGGCACCAGCCAGAACAACGCCACCAGCAGCAGGAACATCCGCAGCGCGCCGCCCGCCACACCGCTCGCCATCCGGCCGGCGACCGAGCGCCTGGCCTGTACGTGCGTCTCGCGTGCGGGGTTCTCCGGGGCCGGGGCCGGGTTTTCGAGGGCGGTCACCGCTGGCGCTCCTTCCGCAGTCGCCGGATGTTGACCCACATCACCGGCAGCACGAGCAACAGCAGCACCACACCGATCGCGCTGCCCAGCCCGAAGTCGCCCCCGCCGCCGTACGACGCCAAGTAGAGCTGCAGGGCGAGGACGTTGGCCTCGTCCTGGGTCGGCTGGGGCGCGATGATGTAGACGAGGTCGAAGATCTTCATCACGTTGATCATGAGAGTGACGAGGACGACGACCAGGACCGGCGCGAGCAGCGGCACCGTGATGCGGCGGAACACCTGCCACTCGCCCGCCCCGTCCACCCGGGCCGCCTCCAGCAGGTTCCGGTCGACCCCGGCCAGCCCGGCCGCGATCAGCACCATCGCGAACCCGGCCCACATCCAGACGTACGAGCCGATGACGGCCGGTGTCACCAGGGTCGGGCCGAGCCAGTCGACGCCGTTGTACGGCGCCGCGAAGTTCGAGCCCGGCAGCCGCAGTCGGGCCCCGTCGGCCGACTCGGGCAGACGGAACGTGCCGTCGGCGCCGCTGGTCGCGGTGGCGACGACCTCGCCGTCCCGCACCGCCTCCACCCTGACGCCCTCCAGCGCCTTCTCCCCCGGGTCGACGGCACCCTTCTCTCCGCCGCCGCCGAGCTTGAAGTCCAGCCAGACGGTGCCGGTGACGCCGTTTCCGGTGGGCGCCTTCGCGTCCTCCGGGTCGCCCGGCAGCCGGTTCGGCGCGATACCGACGAGTGGCAGCAGCGCCGGGGAGCCCGCGCGGACGGTGCCCTCCGTGGTGAACGACCCGCCGCCGGACGGGCGTAGATCGCTGACCTGGGCGTTGGGGCGTGCCTTCGGATACACGGACTCGTCCGCGAACACGTCGTGCACGGACGTCACGACCGCGTTCGCGACGCCCTGGTCCGGGTCCTGCTCGTAGACCAGCCGGAAGATGATGCCCGCGGCGAGCATCGAGATCGCCATCGGCATGAAGACGATCAGCTTGAACGCCGTTCCCCAGCGCACCCGTTCCGTCAGCACCGCGAAGATCAGACCGAGCGCGGTGACGAGGGCCGGGGCCACCGCGACCCAGATCGCGGTGTTGCGCACGGCGACGAGGGTGGCGTCGTCGGTGAAGATCTCCGCGTAGTTGTCGAGGCCGACGAAGCCCGAGCCGCTCGCGTCGAACAGGCTCCGCCAGATCGAGTACCCGATCGGGTAGACCACGAGCGCGCCGAGCAGCACCAGCGCGGGCAGCAGGAACAGCGCCGCCACCCACAGCCGGGTACCCGTCACGCTCTTGCGCGGTGCGGCGGGGGGTGTCGGCAGTGCGCCGGCGCCCCCCGCCGTCTTCGCCACGGCGGACGACATGGCTGACGTCAGCCGTTCCCGTAGGCCTTGGCCGCGTCCGTCTCCAGCCGCTTCTGGGCGCCGGCGACGTCGTCGGGGTTCTTCAGGAAGTCCTGGAGGTCCTTCCACTCACCGACGCCCTGCGTGCCGCCGAACGCCGCCGGCGCCTGGTCGGACATGTCGAAGCGGAAGTCGTCGCCCGCCGCGAGCAGCGCCTTGGCGATCTCCCGGGTGACATCGTCCTTGTAGGTCGCCTGGTCCATCTCCTTGTTGGGGGAGAGGAAGCCGCCCTGCGCCGCCCAGATCTCCGCCGCGTCGGTCGAGGCGAGGAAGGTGAGCAGCGCCTGCGCGCCCTTGCCGTCCTTGAGTGCCACGGCCGCGTCGCCGCCGGTGACCACCGGGGAGTCGTCGCCGACCGCCGGGAACGGGAAGACCTTCGCTTCCGAGCCGATCTTCGCGTCCGTGTCGCCGTTGATGGTGACGGCCACGAAGTCGCCCTCGAAGACCATGCCGGCCGGGGTGTCACCGCTGAACGTCTGCGTGATCGACTTCGGGTACTCCGTCCGCAGTGCGCCGGAGGCCCCGCCCGCGATCAGCTCGTCCTTGCCCCAGAGCTCGGCGAGCGTGGTGAGGGCCTCCTTGACGGAGGGGTCCGTCCACTTGATCTCGTGCTTGGCGAGCTGGTCGTACTTCTCGGGGCCGGCCTGCGAGAGATAGACGTTCTCGAACCAGTCGGTGAGGGTCCAGCCGTCGGCGCCGCCGATGGAGACGGCCGGGGAGCCGGCGTCGGACAGCGTCTGCGCCGTCCGGAGGAACTCGTCCCAGGTCTTCGGCTCCTCGGTGATGCCCGCCGCCTCGAAGGCCGCGCTGTTGTACCAGACGAGGGACTTGTTGGCGGCCTTCGCGTAGACGCCGTACTGCTTGCCCTCGTACGCGCCCAGGTCCTTCCAGCCGTCCGAGAAGTTCTTGTCGAGCTGGGCCAGGGCCTCACTGCCGAGCGGTTTGATCCAGCCCTTCTCGGCGAACTGGTGCAGGACACCGACCTGGGGCAGGAACGCCACGTCCGGCGGCTTGCCGCCCTCGATCTTCGTACCGAGGAAGGTGGAGGTGTTGTTGCCGGTCGGCACGAAGCTCACCGTGGCGCCGGTGCGCTTCTCGAACTCGTCCAGCACCTTCTGGAAGTTGTCCAGCTCCGGGCCCGTGAAGACCGCAGCGACCTCCAGCTTCTGGCCGTCGAGCTTGGGGAGTTGGACAGTGGGTTTGCCGCCGCCGTTGCCACCGGTCCCGTTGTCGCCGTCGTCACCGCCGTCGTCCCCGCCGCACGCGGACAGGGAGACGGCGAGGAGACCCGCGGCGAGGGCGGCGAGGGCCTTGGTCGTCGATCTCGACCTGGCGGTGGGTGAGGGATTGTGCTCGGTGCTCGCGTTGCGTGTACGAAGCATGCTGCGCATCACTGACCCCGTTCTCCGTGCGTCGTCGAACGTAGAGGCGCTGTCCCGTGCGCTCTGGTCTACGCCGCGCGCCTTGGGGCGGCAAGAGCGCCTGCACCCTCAACTCCGCGATCGTGACCGCGTCGTGACCATGAGTGGGCTCGGCGTGGGGGTCGGGGGCGGCGCCGGGCGCCTGTGCGCCATGGGGTGGCTTGTCAGGGGGGGGCGACTGCGGGTCGTACGCGGTCGCTCGCGCGGCCCCCGCGCCCATCGGGGCGCGTCCTCGACAGTGGACCTTCCACTCGCCGCGTCCGTCCGTGCCGCCCCGTCGCTGGCCTACAGCAGGGACGGCACCCCCGCTGCCGACACCTCTCTCGCCGCACGGTCGAGCGCGCTCGCGAGCAGGGCCAGGTCCGTGGGGCCGTTGCCCAGTTCGCGGACCTGACGCCGGGCCGGTGGGTCGCCCATACGGGCCCAGTCGACGGGGACGACGGTGGGCCGCAGGGTGGCCGTGCGGGGGATACGCCCCGTCACCCGGCCCGCCTGGAACGGCGTGGGTGTGGTACGGCCCTGGATGGCCAGCTCGCCCCGGCCGGGCGCCGGTTCGTCCGGCCCCGACACCGGCGCGCTGAGGACGATCCGACCTCCGGCCGCCCGCCCCAGCTCACTCTCGCCGACCCGGCCCCCCGCACCGGCGGCCACGAGATGCACACCGAGCTGCTCGCCCTCCCGTGCCACGGCCTCCAACGCCCGTACGACCGACCCGGCGGCCGGGCGGCCCGTGGAACCCAGCGGTGGCGACAGCAGTGCGTCGAGGTCGTCGACGATCACAACGAGCCGCGGCAGTTCGGAGCCCCTGCCGCCCGTCTGCCCGGCTTGCTCGGCGGCCCTGCGCCCCGCACCCGGCCTGAGCCGCAGCGTGGAACTGGAGGACGAGTCGAGGTCGGCGGCCCCCCCACCCGCCGGACCACCGCTCCCGGCCGGACCGCCCGCAGTGGGGCCGGCGCCCTCCGGTCCGCCGACCGCCGACCTGGCGCCCGCCGCCGCGGAACCCGTCGAGCCCGCCCCGAACCGGGACACCGATCCCGCCGAGCGCTGGGGGACGATCCGGCCCGACACCTCACGCCGCGCGTGCCACTCCGCGAACCCGAGCCCGAGCCCGCCCAGCAACTCCGCCCGCCGTTTCAGCTCGGCGCTCAGCGACTGCGCGAACTCGCGCATCCGGACGGGGTCGTTGGCCATGAGATGCGTGCCCACGTGGGGCAGGTCGGTGCAGACACCCAGCCCGTCCCCGGAGCGCCCCGCCGCCCCGCCGGGGCCACCGCCCGCGCTCGCGCCCCCGTCCCGCCCGTCCACCAGGGCGATGCCGAGCCGGTCGGGCCGCTCGGCGGCGGCGAGGGACGCGGCGACGGAGCGCAGCAACTCCGTACGCCCGCTGCCCGAAGGCCCCTCGATCAGCAGATGCGGGCCCTCGGCCACGAGATCCACGGACACGGGACCGCGTGGTCCCGCGCCGAGCACGGCGCAGACCCGGCCGCCGAGCGCCGTCGTGTCGTCGGCGGCGTCCGCCCAACGTGCCATCAGCGAGGCGGGGGTGGCCCGCGCCAGCCCCAACTCGTCCAGCAGCCGGGCCGACTGCGGCAACGGCGCCGACACCCGCGCCTGCCGGTCCCCGGCCGAACCGTCCGTACGCAAGGGCGCCAGCGCCCGGGCGAACCGCTCCGCCCACGCCGCCGACACCGCGTCCAGCGTGGCGACCGTGCCGTGGTTCAGCAGCCCGGGCGGGTTCGGGTCGGGCGAGGGCAGGTCGTGCGCGCCGGACCGCACGGCCCCCGTGAGGTCGATGTGCGGGTGGGTGCGACCCGCGGAACCGGAGTCCGGCCCGCCGCTACGGCCGGAGTGTTCGGGGCGAGCCGGGCGGGCGGCCTGGCCCGGGACACCGGGGCGGTCGGAGCGCGGCCGGCTGGGCACGGCCTCGGAGCCGGGGTGAGCCGGTCCGCTCCCGCGCGCGTGGTCGACGGGGCCGAGGCGCTCGGCCTCGCCTCGTACGGCGCCGCTCGCCGGCATGTGTCCGGGTGCGACGCGCAGCAGCCGCAGCGCCGTGGCGACGTCACCGCTCAGCAGGGCGACGGCCCCGCACGCCCGGAACGCCGGTGAGATCGCGCAGGCCGCCGCGTACGTCTCCGCCACCGGCGAGGCGGGCGACGCGGCCTCGGCCTCGGCGAGGCACACGACATGGATCCCGGCGACCGGCCCGTCCTGCGCCAGCCGCACCACGGCCTCCCGCACATCGGCACCGCCGGGGTCCCCGTCCACGATCACCACCGTGTACGGCCCCGGGAAGCCGCCGGCCGCCCGGTCCTCCCTGGCCCACGACGGCCGCCGGGCGGGTCGTCCGCGAGGGAGGTCCTCGGCGCCGGGAACCGCCGTGTCCGCCGTGTCCGCCGTGTCCGCCACGTGGTCCGCCAGGCGGCGGAGCAGCTCGTCCACACGGGCCGTGGCCTGTTCGCGGTCGTAGGCGAGGAGGAGCCGGCAGTCCTGGCCGTGGCCGGGGCGCAGATGGGGGAGCCAGCCGAGCCAGGACCAGTCGGCGGTGCGCTCCTCCGCGGGGCGGGAGCGGTCGGCACTGATCAGGACCAGTTCGAGAGTCTCGGGGGAGTGCAGCGCGGCGAGCTGGGCCACGACGGCACGGGCCAGCCCCATCAGGCGCGGGCGCGGCCCGGCCAGGCCCAGTGCGCCGACCTCACGCAGCCCGGTGGTCACGGGCACCGCCGGCAGCAGTCCCGAACCGTCCGGCGTCGCCCGGTCGGCCGTGCCCAGCCGCACCGACAGCGCCTCCGGGTGGCCCGGTCCCCGCTCCCACAGCCGGGGGCCGGGGCCCAGCGCGGTGAGCAGGAGCGCGGCCGGATCCGGCCAGGTCTCGGGCAGCCGCTCGCCCCCGGTGGGGAGCACCGACGCCGCCGCGCCGCGCTCGTCCTCGTCGTACTCCGTGTCGTACTCGTACGGGTCGTGCTCTGCTCCCGTCTGCCCGCGCCCTCCGGTCAGCCGACGCGCCCATGCCCCGAACCCACCCCGCTTGCGCACCCCGCGCGGCACGTCCGTCCCCCGCAGGGGCGTGCCTTTGCGGCTGCTGGAACCGGGGATGTCGGCGTCATCACCGTGGTGCCCGGATCCGCCGGGACCGCCGAGGCCGTCGGCGGAGCCGTCGTACCGGTCGGGGCCGGCGGCGCTGTCCGAGGCGCGGGAGCCGCTGGGGCCGTCGGCACCGCCGAAGACCTCAGTCCCCGGACCCCGGCCGCCGGACCCGGTCCCGCCTGCCGCCGTCGCCTCGCGCCCGAACCCGGGGGTCCCCGGCCCGGCGCTCCCCGCGACCCGCTCGATGCCCGGTGCCCCGCCCTGGCCGGGCACCGTCCTGTGCCCCGTGCGCTCCTGCACCGCGTCCCGCGCCGCTCCCCCCGCTCCGTCACCCCGGGAAAAGCCCCCGGAACGGTCTTCGGACAGGCCCTCGAAGCCGCCCGCGAAGCCGGTGCCGGTCCCTGAGACCGTGCCGCCCGCCCAGCTCGCCCCCGAGGCCGTGCCGCCGGACGCGCCCGCGGACGCCGCCGAGCCCACGGGGCCCGTGCCGCCTCCGGCCCGCGCGGTCACCCGGACGTGGCCCTCGCCGTCGGGGGTCGTCGCGACGCCGCGTGTGCCGGACGAGGAGGCCAGGCGGAGTGCCGACTCGCCGATCCGCAGCAGCGCGCCCGGCGCCAGGCGGACCGGGTGGTCGCCGACGGGTTCGCCGTCGAGCGTGGTGCCGTTGGTGGAGCCGAGGTCGACCACCGTGACGCGGCCGTCCGAGGTGAGGGTGACCGCGCAGTGCAGGCGGGAGACGTCGGGGTCGTCCAGGGGTACGTCCGCGTCGGCGGAGCGCCCGATGTGGATCTTGCCGCCGTGCAGCAGATGGACGCCGCCGGCGTCGGGACCGGCCACGACATGCAGCTGGGCGGCGGCCTCGTCGACCTCGGGGCCCGGCTCGGAGGGGGCGCCCAGACTGAGCACGGCGCCGTCGATCAGGGGTGGCTCGCCGAGGGTGCAGCGCTGGGCGTCGAGGCGCTCGGCACCCGCGTACAGCACGACCTGGCCGCCGGCCTCCCGGCCGCGCTCCGGCTGCGCGGCGCCGCCGTCACCGACCGCGGAGGCCAGGCCCGACGCCACCGCCGCGAGAGCCGTCCCGGCGGGCGCCGTGACCAGCACGTCGCAGGCCGTGGCACGCCCTCGCGGCTCCGAGGTCGGTCCCAGCGGGTCTACGACGGTCAGCCGGATCTGCATCGCCGTCAGCGGTCCCTTCCGCGCGGGCACCCGCGACGACGAGGACGAGACTGCGCGGTCCCCACCGCAGACTTCCCCCACCGCTCACGGGCACGTCGGCCAGTACTGGAGGCATCCTCGCACCTGCCGCCGACAACACGCCCGCCGCCCACCGTCAAGTGATCTTGATTGGTCGGCTCTGCCCCCAAAAGTGCCTGACCAGTGCCCGTCAATCGATCACTTGAGATCGGTCACGTCCGCGTCGCGTCCGTTCCGGGCAACCGAGCGCCCGGGGAAGAGCGTCTTTCCATCGAACGCACGGGGGAACCCGTACGTATCCGCGTAAGCGGGGCCGACAGGGAACACACGGCAAGCCACAGCAGGCGCAGGACGACAGGACCCCTGGTCCCGGGGACGGCCGCACTACAGTGGGTCGGAACACCCGCGGGACAGGGTCGGGCAAGCAAGCAGCAGGGAGCGCATGACGTGCGGCCGGTAGGGAGCAAGTACCTCCTTGAGGAGCCGCTGGGACGCGGCGCCACAGGCACTGTCTGGCGTGCCAGCCAGCGGGAGACGGCGGGCGCCGAGGCGGCCGTGCCGGGCCACCCCGGGGAGACCGTGGCGATCAAGGTCCTCAAGGAGGAGCTCGCCGGCGACGCGGACATCGTGATGCGGTTCCTTCGGGAGCGCTCCGTCCTCCTCAGGCTCACCCACCCGAACATCGTGCGGGTGCGCGACCTCGTCGTCGAGGGCGATCTGCTGGCCCTCGTCATGGACCTGATCGACGGCCCGGACCTGCACCGCTACCTGCGCGAGAACGGCCCCTTCACCCCCGTCGCCGCCGCGCTGCTCACCGCGCAGATCGCCGACGCGCTCGCCGCCAGCCACGCCGACGGCGTCGTCCACCGCGACCTCAAGCCCGCCAACGTGCTGCTCCAGCAGGACGCAGGGCAGATGCACCCGATGCTGACCGACTTCGGCATCGCCCGCCTCGCCGACTCCCCGGGCCTGACCCGGACCAGCGAGTTCGTCGGCACGCCCGCGTACATCGCCCCCGAGTCCGCCGAGGGCCGGCCGCAGACCTCCGCCGTCGACATCTACGGCGCCGGCATCCTGCTGTACGAACTGGTCACCGGACGCCCGCCGTTCGCCGGCCAGAGCGCCCTCGAAGTGCTGCACCAGCACCTCAGTGCCGAGCCGCGCCGCCCGTCCACCGTCCCCGACCCGCTGTGGACGGTCATCGAGCGCTGTCTGCGGAAGAACCCGGACGAACGGCCGAGCGCCGTCAACCTCGCCCGCGCGCTCCGCGTCGTCGCCGAGGGCATCGGTGTGCACGCCAACTCGATGCAGATCGCCGCCGCCGAGGGAGTGGGCCACCTCCTCGCCCCCGATGCGGCCCCCGCACCGGTGCCGGGAGGCGCCCCCGAGCCGTTCGGCTCCTCCGACGCGACCCAGGTGCTGCCGCACGGCGCCGGCTCCTACGACCCGAACGCGGCGACCAGCGTGCTCCCGCACACCTCCGGGCCCGGGAACCAGCCCGCGGGCGCGGCCGACCCCACCGCGGTCCTCCCGCAGACCGGCGGCGCCGACCCGACCTCCGTCATGCCGCCCGTGCCGCCGCACGACCCGGCCGGGCCGGAGCAGCCGCACCCCTGGCAGAACCAGCTGCGCGCGGCCCGCGACCGCAACGAGCAGACCCAGATCCAGTACCTCGACCCCGGCGACGACCCGCTGCGCCGCCGCCCCCAGCGGCAGGCCCAGCGGCCGCAGCAGCCCCCGCAGCCGCAACAGCCGCCCCGCGGGCAGCAGCCCCCTCAGCGCCGGCCCCAGCAGCCCGGCCCCGGCTACGGCCAGCCGCAGCAGCAGCAGCCGTACGCCCCCGCCCCGCAGCACCAGCAGCCGCAGCGGTACGCGCCCGCGCCGCAGCCCCAGCAGCCCGCGCCGCGACCGCAGCGCGAGCCGAGGCCGCCGCGCGAGCCGCGCCGCCGCAGCGCCAACCCCATGAAGATCCCGGGGCTCGGCTGCCTCAAGGGCTGTCTCTTCATGATCGTCCTGCTCTTCGTCGGTGGCTGGCTGATCTGGGAGTTCACCCCGGTCCAGCAGTGGATCGGCACCGGCAAGGGCTACTGGGAGCAGTTGACGGACTGGTTCGACACGGCGACCAAGTGGATCGGCGACCTCGCCGACTCGGGCTCCGGAGGTTCCGGTTCCGGTCAGTGACGACCGTGACAGCGACCACTGCCCGGCATCATGCCGAGGTTGGGGATTTGTCGACATCTGAGGGGTGATTTCCGCCTCGGCGGGGAAGGTTGGCTCTTCGGGCGCGTAGCTTTGTCGCCAACACGCGGCCTGTAGGAGCAGTCTTGGGACGGAAGATCGGAAGCCGGTACACCGCGAACCAGATCCTGGGGCGGGGCAGCGCCGGCACGGTGTGGCTGGGTGAGGGCCCGGAGGGTCCCGTCGCCATCAAGCTGCTGCGCGAGGACCTCTCGTCCGACCAGGAGCTCGTCGGCCGCTTCGTCCAGGAGCGCACGGCGCTGCTGGGTCTCGACCACCCGAACGTGGTGTCCGTGCGCGACCTCGTCGTCGACGGCAACGACCTCGCCCTCGTCATGGACCTCGTCCGGGGCACCGACCTGCGCACCCGGCTGGACCGGGAGCGCCGTATGGCCCCCGAGGCGGCGGTCGCCATCGTGGCCGACATCGCGGACGGCCTCGCGGCGGCCCACGCCGCCGGGATCGTGCACCGGGACGTCAAGCCGGAGAACGTGCTGCTGGACATGCAGGGCCCGCTCGGCCCCGGCGGCTCCCACCCGGCCCTGCTGACCGACTTCGGCGTCGCGAAGCTGATCGATTCCCCGCGGCGGACCCGCGCGACGAAGATCATCGGGACGCCGGACTATCTCGCGCCCGAGATAGTGGAGGGCCTGCCGCCGAGGGCGGCCGTGGACATCTACGCCCTCGCGACGGTCCTGTACGAGCTGCTGGCGGGCTTCACCCCGTTCGGCGGGGGCCACCCGGGCGCGGTGCTGCGCCGTCATGTGACCGAGACGGTCGTCCCCCTGCCCGGCATCCCCGAGGAGCTGTGGCAGCTTCTCGTGCAGTGTCTGGCGAAGGCCCCGGCCTCACGGCTGCGGGCCTCGGAGCTGGCGGCACGGTTGCGGGAGCAGCTGCCGCTGCTGGCCGGGATGCCGCCGCTGGACGTCGACGAGCCCGGGACGGAGACGCAGGACGCGTACGAGGAGACGCCGGCGGAAGCCGCCGCCCCGCGGGAGCGGGTACGGCGCGGTGCCGTACCGCTGGTGCCGGGGGCCAAGCCGGACTCCAACCGGGACACCCACACGTCGATGCGGGTGCCGGGGCCCGACGAGCTGGCCGGGGGTGCGCGGGGGACCGCGCGGGCGCCCCGGGCGGCGGGGGCGCCCCGGCCGGGGTCCGCGCGGAACCGGGCGACCGCCCGCCGCCGCCGGATCACGCTGGGTGCGGCGGCTGTCGCGCTGATCGCCGTGGTGGGGCTGGGGACGTGGGCGGTCACCTCCGGGGACGAGGAGGGCGGGGCGCCGTCCGACACGAAGAACTCAGCGCCGGGTTCTCCTTGACGGGGCGCCTCACAGCTCGGGGGTGCGCGGGTCGTCGGCGGGTGCGGGTGGTGTGTGGTTTCTCGCGCAGTTCCCCGCGCCCCTGAAGGCTTGGGCCTGCGGCCCGGCCTTCATCAGGTGGCGCCCCTGAAAAGCACGGGGCGCAGCCCCGGCCGCTTTTCAGGGGCGCGGGGAACTGCGCGACCAGCCCCCACTCACCCGCACCCGCCAGAACCACCCGTACCCCCGAGCCATGAGGCGCTCGCAACCACCCGGGAGGGATACGTTGCCGTAGCCGTTACGCTGGGGGCGTGGCAGTCGTCGATGTATCCGAAGAGCTGAAGTCCCTCTCGTCGACCATGGAGTCGATCGAGGCCGTTTTGGACCTCGACAAGCTGAGGGCAGAGATCGCCGTGCTCGAGGAGCAGGCGGCCGCGCCGTCCCTGTGGGACAACCCCGACGAGGCGCAGAAGATCACCAGCAAGCTGAGCCACCTCCAGGCCGAGGTCAGGAAGGCGGAGGCGCTGCGCGGTCGTATCGACGACCTCGCCGTGCTCTTCGAGATGGCCGAGGAGGAGGACGACCCGGACACCCGCGCCGAGGCCGAGGCGGAGCTCGCCTCCGTGAAGAAGGCCCTCGACGAGATGGAGGTCCGCACGCTCCTCTCCGGCGAGTACGACTCCCGTGAGGCGCTCGTCAACATCCGCGCCGAGGCCGGTGGTGTCGACGCCGCCGACTTCGCGGAGAAGCTCCAGCGGATGTATCTGCGCTGGGCCGAGCAGCACGGCTACAAGACCGAGATCTACGAGACGTCGTACGCGGAAGAGGCCGGCATCAAGTCGACCACCTTCGCCGTGCAGTCGCCGTACGCGTACGGCACCCTCTCCGTCGAGCAGGGCACGCACCGCCTCGTCCGGATCTCGCCCTACGACAACCAGGGGCGCCGCCAGACCTCCTTCGCCGGTGTCGAGGTGCTCCCCGTCGTCGAGCAGTCCGACCACGTCGAGATCGACGAGTCCGAGCTGCGCGTCGACGTCTATCGCTCCTCCGGCCCCGGCGGCCAGGGTGTCAACACCACCGACTCCGCCGTCCGCATCACGCACCTGCCGACCGGCATCGTCGTCTCCTGCCAGAACGAGCGCTCGCAGATCCAGAACAGGGCCACGGCCATGAACGTCCTCCAGGCGAAGCTGCTCGAGCGGCGCCGCCAGGAGGAGCAGGCCAAGATGGACGCACTCAAGGGCGACGGCGGCAACTCCTGGGGCAACCAGATGCGTTCGTACGTCCTGCACCCGTACCAGATGGTCAAGGACCTGCGGAACAACTACGAAGTCGGCAACCCCGAGGCCGTGTTCAACGGCGAGATCGACGGCTTCCTGGAGGCCGGAATTCGCTGGCGCAAGCAGCAGGAGAAGTAAGGGGAGCGACCCTGTCGCAGAACCCCGGACAATTTCAGCGCTTTATCGACAAGGCAACTGCCGTCCATCGGACGGCAGTTGCCTTGTCTGTGGGGGGATGTCTGGGTTTTACGTCACACTCACACGACGTTACCGCGGTCAAATCCGATGAACAGGACATCGCGTACGCAACGACCTTGACGTTGCATCGAAAACTGGGAAGGCTGGCGGATGGCATGCGCATTACTGGGACGCATGTGAACCGGGGGACTTCGCAAGCTACCGACTGCCCCCGTTGATCGCGGCCCCGGGCGCTGCTCCATTTACTGATGAGCTACTGGGGGTAGCAGCCATATGACGAAGAAGACGCGGATCCGCGTGGCGCGAATCGCCGCGGGTGCCGTGATCGCCGCCGGCGCGTCGCTGACCGCCGCGGGTGCCGCTTCCGCGCTGGACCTCGGTGTCGGTATCGGTGTCAACACCGGCAACGGTGTCTCCGCCGATGTCGGCGTCTCGGTCGACACGGAGGGTGACACGGACGGCACGTCCATCGGTGCCACACAGGGCACCACCGGCACCGCCGGTACGACGGGCACCACGGGTACGACCGGTACCACCGGCACGACGGGTGACACTGGTACCACCGGCACCACGGGTGACACGGGTACGACTGGCACGACTGGCACCACCGGTACCACTGGTACCACGGGCACCACCGGTACCACTGGCACGACCGGCACCACGGGTACGACCGGCACCACGGGTGGCAATGGCAACTCGGGTGGCAACAGCTCCACGGGTGGCAATGGCAACTCGGGTGGCAACAGCTCCACGGGTGGCAACGGCAACTCGGGTGGCAACAGCTCCACGGGTGGCAACGGCAACTCCGGCGGCAACAGCTCCACCGGCGGCGACTCCTCGACGGGCGGCGGCTCCGCCACCGGCGGCGGCTCCTCCACCACCGGTGGCGGTGACGCCACCTCCGGCGGCACCGAGCCCGACGGCGGCAACGACGAGGTCGTCCAGGAAGAGGGCTCCTCGCAGCTGACCGACACCGGTTCCGAGACCGAGGCTCAGGGCTCCGGTACCGGTGAGCTGGCCGAGACGGGTGCCGCCGAGACCACGTTCCTGCTGGTCGGCGCCGCCACGATGATCGTCGGTGGTATCGGCTTCCGGCTGCTGCCGCGCCTGATGGCCGGCCGCGGCGCCGCCGCCTGATCCCAGACGGTCACGCACGGCGACGCACACGGATGAAGGCCCGGGGCAGCCGGCCCCGGGCCTTCGTCGTGTCCGTCGCGCCGGCGGGTGGTGACCGCCGGTCGCTCATGCGTCCGCTGCCGGCGCTCTGTCGCCCTATGCGGTCGTCTGGTGCGCCAGCAGCGCCAGAGCCGTTATCAGGATCGCCAGGAGGGCGATCAGGGTCATCGGGCTCAGGCCCGCGAACGGGTTCTCCTGCTGGAGCCGCTCGCGACTGGCCCGGCACACATGGCAGCGGCCCTCGGCGACGGGCGACGCGCAGTTCGCGCACACCAACCGGTCGTACGTCATGCGCCTCGCCCTCCTTGCAATGGCCTCACACACACCTCAACGCTTCGCGGAACCGGTGCGTTCCGCTGATTCGCCGGTCCCCTCCTCCTCCACTGTGCCAGGTTCCTCCGGAGCGTGCGCGGGCGCCCGAGAAAGGGGCGGGTGCCGTAAGGGCTGTCCCGCAATCCCCGGCGAGGTCACCGACGCACTTCCCCGCGCCCCTGACGAGGACGGGTAGCGGTACAGTCTCGACCATCCATTCCCCGACGGCCTGTGGTGCATCCGTGATCCGATTCGACAACGTGTCCAAGGTCTACCCGAAGCAGACCCGCCCCGCCCTCAGGGATGTGTCCCTGGAGGTCGAGAAGGGCGAGTTCGTGTTCCTCGTGGGGTCCTCCGGCTCCGGAAAGTCCACCTTCCTGCGGCTGATCCTCCGGGAGGAGCGGTGCAGTCAGGGGCAGGTGCATGTGCTGGGCAAGGATCTCGCCCGCCTGTCCAACTGGAAGGTGCCGCAGATGCGCCGCCAGCTCGGGACGGTGTTCCAGGACTTCCGGCTGCTGCCGAACAAGACCGTCGGCGAGAACGTCGCCTTCGCGCAGGAGGTCATCGGGAAGTCGCGCGGTGAGATCCGCAAGTCAGTCCCGCAGGTGCTGGAGCTGGTCGGCCTCGGCGGCAAGGAGGACCGGATGCCGGGCGAGCTGTCCGGCGGTGAGCAGCAGCGCGTCGCCATCGCCCGGGCCTTCGTGAACCGGCCCAAGCTGCTGATCGCCGACGAGCCCACGGGCAACCTCGACCCGCAGACCTCCGTCGGCATCATGAAGCTGCTCGACCGGATCAACCGGACGGGTACGACCGTGGTCATGGCCACCCACGACCAGAACATCGTGGACCAGATGCGCAAGCGCGTCATCGAGCTGGAGAAGGGCCGTCTCGTCCGCGACCAGGCGCGCGGCGTCTACGGCTACCAGCACTGACCACTGCTCGACGACCGTCCACGGAAAGGCTTGACCAGACGCCATGCGCGCGCAGTTCGTCCTGTCGGAGATCGGTGTGGGTCTCCGCCGCAATCTCACGATGACTTTCGCGGTCGTCATCTCGGTGGCCCTGTCCCTCGCCCTGTTCGGCGGCTCCCTGCTCATGCGGGACCAGGTGAGCTCGATGAAGGGCTACTGGTACGACAAGGTCCAGGTGTCGATCTTCCTGTGCAACAAGGCGGACGCGGAGGCGGACGCCAACTGCTCCAAGGGTGCCGTCACCTCGGAGCAGAAGCGGCAGATCAAGAGCGACCTGGGCAAGCTCGACATCGTGGAGGAGGTCTACTACGAGTCGGCGGACGAGGCCTACAAGCACTACAAGGAGCAGTTCAAGGACTCCCCGCTGGCCGCCTCCCTCACCCCGGACCAGATGCAGGAGTCGTACCGGATCAAGCTCAAGGACCCGGAGAAGTACAAGGTCATCGACACCGCGTTCTCCGGGCGGGCCGGTGTCCAGTCGGTCGAGGACCAGCGGGACGTGCTGGAGAACCTGTTCAACCTGCTCGGCGGCATGAACGTCGCGGCGCTCGGTGTGATGGGCCTGATGCTGGTCGTGGCGCTGCTGCTGATCGTCAACACGGTGCGTGTCTCGGCGTTCAGCCGGCGGCGGGAGATCGGCATCATGCGACTGGTGGGCGCGTCCGGCTTCTACATCCAGGCGCCGTTCATCATGGAGGCCGCGATCGCGGGCCTGATCGGCGCGGGCTTCGCCGGGACGCTGATCGTCGGCGGCAAGTACTTCCTGGTCGACCAGTGGCTCGCGGAGAAGATCCCGCTGGTCAACTTCATCGGCTGGGACGTCGTGCTGACCAAGCTGCCGCTGGTCCTGGCGATCGGGCTGCTCATGCCGGCCATGGCCGCGTTCGTTGCGTTGCGGAAGTACCTCAGGGTCTGACGCTCGTTGCGTGATCATGACGATCTAGGGACACAACAGCGATTACCTGCGCGATCCTTGATCGTTAAGCTCTTCTCGACCGATCGCGCTCCCGGTGGGCCACGAGTTTCCCGGGGCAACGACTGTGAACGAGGGGAACAAGCGATCATGCATGCACTCAACGGGGGAGCAGGGAAGCGGATGGCCGGTACGGCGGTGACGGCCGCCATCGGGGCGGCCCTGCTGCTGCCCGCCGTGCCCGCCTCGGCCGCCGGTGCCGGGAGCGCGGCTGCCGCCCAGGCGGCCCAGGCGCCGGCGGCTTCGGCCGTGGCGGCGAAGGGCGGCGAGTACAAGTACCACTACACGTACCGGGTCATCCGTAAGACGACGCCCGCCGAGGTGTCGTTCAAGAAGATGAACAAGATCATGAACGGTGTGTTCCCGATCAAGGGCATGCCGAAGACGGTCAAGAAGAATCAGAAGATCTGTCTGAAGATGGTCAAGGACTGCAACCCGGTGCGCGTCACCGCGGTCGGCAAGACCTACTTCACGCTGAAGTCCCTCCCCGGGCATCTGGAGGGGGCCGGCAAGATCATCACCTTCAAGCTGGTGAAGAAGAACGGCTACCTCGTCCTCGACGTGTCGGCCCACGGCCCCAAGGCCGTCTGGCAGAAGCACCCCACCACCGACAAGTCCAACCGGCTCTTCGCCAGGGGCATGTGGGGCGCGTACGCGGTGAACCTGGCCAAGGCCGCCGAGTACAACCTGGTGTGACCGGCCGGGAAGAGAATGTGCCGCACGTCACGGCATGTCTGATGGTGTGACGCACGCCAACGGGGGCCGTACCGGCAAGGGCCGGTACGGCCCCTCCCGTTGTCCTAGACTCGCCGACATGTCAGGCCGCGACCTGTTCTCCCAGCCCCGCCGCATCCGCCGCGGGGCGGCCCTGACATTGGTCTTCGCGAGCGTGCTCGCCACGGGCGCCGCGACCGGCTCCTTCGACGACCTGTACCGCAAGGAGAGCGCCTCCGGCGCACCCCGCCCCGTCCCGGCCGCCCAGCAGCAGGACGTCGCCGAGGCCGCCGCCGACGCCATGGCCGAGGGCAAGTCCCCCGTGGAGGCCGCCGAGCGCGCCGTCAGCCGCAGCGGCGACCGCTGGGGCGCGGTCTACTCCGAGGGCGAGTACGAGGAGTTCGAGGAGGCCCTCGACGGCGAGTACACCGGTGTCGGGCTGTGGGCACGGCTGGAGCGCGACGGCCGGGTCGAGATCACCCGGGTCCAGGACGGCTCGCCCGCCGCCGCCGTAGGCATCCGTGCCGGGGACCGGCTCGTCAGTGTCGACGGCGAGAAGGTCGACGGCCGCCCCGTCACGGACGTCATGTCCTTACTGCGCGGCGACGCGCTCGGCGGGGCGGACGAGACCGCCGAGGACGCCGCCGCCGGTACGAAGGTGTCGCTGGGCCTGCGGCGCGGCACCCGGACATGGCAGGAGACGCTGCGCAGGGCCCGCCTGTCCACCGAGGACGTCACCGTCAGCCGTCTCGCCGGCGGGATCACCGTGATCAAGGTCGACGCGTTCACCAAGGGCTCCGGTGACATGGTGCGCGCGGCCGTCGAGCAGGCCGCCGACGCGACCGGGTTCGTGCTCGACCTCCGTGGCAACTCCGGTGGCCTGGTCACCGAGGCCGTCACCGCCTCCTCCGCCTTCCTCGACGGTGGCCTCGTCGCCACCTACGACGTCAACGGAGAGCAGCGCGCCCTGCACGCCGAAGCCGGCGGCGACAGCACCAGACCCCTGGTCGCGCTCGTCGACGGGGGCACGATGAGCGCGGCCGAGCTGCTCACCGGAGCGCTCCAGGACCGGGGCCGGGCGGTGGTCGTGGGCTCCCGCACCTTCGGCAAGGGCTCCGTGCAGATGCCGAGCCGCCTCCCCGACGGGTCCGTCGCCGAGCTGACCGTCGGTCACTACCGCACCCCGTCCGGCCGCGGCGTCGACGGCCGGGGCATCACCCCCGACCTGGACGCCGGCGACGACGCCCTGCAGCGGGCCGAGACGGTGCTGAGCGGGCTCGGCGAGTACGAGTAATCGGCTTTCCCCGCCACCCCTCCGTAGTGCGAAAATGGACGGCACTATGAGCAAGGGAATGTACGTACCCAAGGAGTCCCAGCCCAAGCAGGGCGGGGCGGCCGCCAAGGCGAGGGACGGCGAGAAGGGCGGCAAGCGCAAGATCGTCGCCCAGAACAAGAAGGCCCGCCACGACTACGCGATCATCGACACCTACGAGGCCGGGCTCGTCCTCACCGGTACCGAGGTCAAGTCGCTGCGTGAGGGACGGACCTCGCTGACCGACGGCTTCGTCCAGATCGACCGGGGAGAGGCGTGGCTGCACAACGCGCACATCCCCGAGTACCACCAGGGCAGCTGGACCAACCACTCCGCGCGCCGCAAGCGGAAGCTGCTGCTGCACCGCGAGGAGATCGACAAGCTGGAGGCCAAGGCCCAGGAGACGGGTCACACGATCGTGCCCCTCGCCCTGTACTTCAAGGACGGCCGCGCCAAGGCGGAGATCGCGCTCGCGCGAGGCAAGAAGGAGTACGACAAGCGGCAGACCCTGCGGGAGAAGCAGGACCGGCGGGAGTCGGACCGCGCGATCGCGGCGGCGAAGCGGAGGCAGCGCGCGTAGGGGGTGTCGTGAAAGTCCCGCACAGCACCCGCGGCGCCCGGCACGCACCCTCGCCGCACACCGCAGGCACCGCACTGGACTTTCACAACACGCCCTAGCCGAGGTGACGTGCGCGTCGCCGCCGGGAATACAGTGGCATGCGCTCGCGTTGGTCACGTACGATGGCATCCGCACCTCACAGCGGGTGCGAGCGCCCTCTCCGGAGGGGTTGAAAACACAACATGGGGATGATCGGTTTCGACAGCGGATGTCGAAGCAGGGGAAGCGTGTCGAGGAAGCGGCCATGATCTCGTAAACCACAGGCCGAAAAAAATAATCGCCACTGTTAAGAGCGATTCTCCCGAGCAGCGCTTCGCTCTCGCCGCCTGATCTCAGGTAGCGAGACCGAGCCTCTCATTTAAAGGGAGTGTCAGCCCGGGGCTGTTCCCGACCCGGATCCTGGCATCAGCTAGGGGACTAAACCTCGATCCCGGTCACGGGGTGAAGAGGGAAATCAAACAGTGACTGAGCCCGTCGGCGACTTGTTCGCGTGATCGCCGGGGCTGAGAAACTCATAGCGAACTGCACACGGAGAAGCCCTGGTTCCGCACCGTTGGACGCGGGTTCGATTCCCGCCATCTCCACAATTCCCATGTGACGCATGAACAGCGGGGCCCGGTGGTCGACCAGACCACCGGGCCCCGCTGTGTTGTGCCTCAGCGCTCCGTCCTCCGTCTTCCGCCCTCAACCTGACAGCCGGCGGGCCGTGCTCGCTCGCGGCGTCAGACGGGGCGGGAGCAAGGTGGCCTGGGGGGCGGGGGTGCCGGTCAGCTTCCTCATCAGGAGATCCACGGCCTGCTCGCCCAGCTCCGTCGACGGGATGGCGATCGACGTGAGAGGGACCCGGAGGGACAGGGCGAGGTCGTCGGGGCAGAGGGCCGTGACCGAGAGGTCGGCCGGGATCCGGAGGCCGAGGTGCTCGAAGGCGTCCAGCAGGGGATCCAGGACGGCTTCGTTGTGGACCACCACGCCGGTGAGGGCGGGGTGTTCGCGCAGCAGCCGCTCGGCGACCTCGCGGGCCGCGGCGGGCGTGGCGTCGCAGGGGTGGACCGTGGACGTCATGCCGTGCCGGGTGGCGGCGGCGGTGAAGCCCTGGAGGACCCGCTGCGCGAACGAGGTCTGGCGGACGTACACCTCGGGCGGCGAGCCGATCAGGCCCACGACACGGTGGCCCAGACGGGCCAGGTGGTCCACGCACAGCTCGGCCGCCGCCCTGAAGTCCAGGTCGATGCAGGTCAGGCCGTCCGCCGAGGCGGGGAAGCCGATCAGCACCGAGGGCCGGTCCAGCATGCGCAGCAACGGCAGTCTGGGATCGTGGAGTTGGACGTCCATCACGATCAACGCGTCGACGAGGGCGGTGTCCGCGACCCGTCGCAGCCCCTCCTCGCCCTCCTCCTGCGTCAGCAGGAGCACATCGTGGTCGTGGGCGCGGGCCGACGTCACCACCGACACCGCGAAGCCCATCATCACCGGCACATGGATCCCGGCCCGCAAAGGCACCACCATCGCCAGCACGTTCGACTTGCTGCTGGCCAGGGCGCGGGCACCCGCGTGCGGGCGGTAGCCCAGCTCACGGATGGACGCCTCCACCCGCGCCCTGGTCTCCGCAGAGATCGGGCGCTTGCCGCTCAGCGCGTACGACACGGTGCTGGGGGAGACGCCCGCGTGCCGCGCCACATCCGTGATCTTGACCGTCACCGCGATCCCCTGCCTTCCGGGTCGGGCTCCCCGTCCATCGTCAGGAAGCCCGTGCCGGACTCCGCCCGGACCTCTCGGCCGTCCACCGCCAGGCCCCACGCCGCCCTCGGGTCGCTGCACGAGGCCCGCAGGGCATGCCCCTCCCGTGCGACGGTGAAGGTCACGTCACCCACCGGGACGGTGACCTGGGCGCCGTGAGCGAGGCCGTACGCGTGCAGGGTGACTCCGGCGGCGTGGTCGTAGTCCGGTCGGTCCGTCACCGCGCCCACCGGGATCACCGCGCCCGGACGCACCAGCAGCGGCAGGCTCAGGAAGCCGTGCCGTTCGCGGACCCAGCGGGGGCCGGTGACCGTCCCGCCGGTGAGGTAGTGGGTCCAGGTGCCTTCGGGGACGTAGTACGAAACGTCCCCCTCGTCGTTGAAGACCGGCGCCACCAGGAGGTCGGGGCCGAGCATGTACTGGCGTTCCAGATGGGCGCAGCCCGGGTCGTCGGGGAACTCCAGGACCATCGCGCGCATCATGGGCACGCCCTCCTCGTGGGCGGCGCGCGCGGCCTCGTACAGGTAGGGCATCAGGCCGAGCTTGAGGTGGGTGAACGTCCGCAGGACGTCCACCGATTCGTCGTCGAAGAGCCAGGGGACGCGGTACGACGACGAGCCGTGCAGCCGGCTGTGGGAGGAGAGCAGGCCGAAGGCGATCCACCGCTTGAACAGGGCGGGCGTCGGGGTGCCCTCGAAGCCGCCGATGTCATGGCTCCAGTACCCGAAGCCCGACAGCCCCAGCGACAGCCCGCCCCGCAGCGACTCGGCCATCGCCTCGTACGTCGACTCGCAGTCGCCGCCCCAGTGGACGGGGAAGCGCTGGCTGCCGGTGGTCGCGGAGCGGGCGAAGAGGACCGCCTCGCCCTCGCCGCGGTGCTTGCGCAGGACGTCGAAGACGGTGCGGTTGTAGAGGTAGGTGTAGTAGTTGTGCATCCGCTCCGGGTCCGTGCCGTCGGACCAGGTCACGTCCAGTGGGATCCGCTCGCCGAAGTCGGTCTTGAAGCAGTCGACGCCCTGGGCGAGCAGCGTCTGGAGTTTCGACGCGTACCACTGGCGGGCGGCCGGGCTGGTGAAGTCGACGAGGGCCATGCCGGGCTGCCACAGGTCCCACTGCCAGACGTCGCCGTCGGGTCTGCGGAGCAGATGGCCGAGCGCCCTGCCCTCGGCGAACAGCGGGGAGCGCTGGGCGATGTACGGGTTGATCCAGACGCAGATCCGCAGGCCCCGGCGTTTGAGGCGGGCCAGCATGCCCTCCGGGTCGGGGAAGACCCTCGGGTCCCACGCGAAGTCGCACCACTGGAACTCGCGCATCCAGAAGCAGTCGAAGTGGAACACGGACAGGGGCAGCCGGCGCTCCCGCATGCCCTCGATGAAGGAGGTCACCGTCTCCTCGTCGTAGGAGGTGGTGAAGGAGGTCGACAGCCACAGGCCGAACGACCAGGCGGGGGGCAGGGCCGGGCGGCCGGTGAGGGCCGTGTACTTGCGGAGGATCTCCTTCGGGGTGGGGCCGTAGACGACGTAGTACGTCAGCCGCTGGGTCTCGGCGCTGAACTGGACCCTGGAGACCACCTCTGAGGCGACCTCGAAGGACACCTTGCCGGGGTGGTCGACGAAGACGCCGTAACCCGCGTCCGTCAGATAGAACGGCACGTTCTTGTAGGCCTGTTCGGTGGCCGTGCCGCCGTCCGCGTTCCAGACGTCGACGACCTGGCCGTTCTTCACGAGCGGGCCGAAACGTTCGCCGAGGCCGTACACGGAGGTGCCGACGCCGAGGTTCAGTTGCTCGCGCAGATGGTGGGCGCCGGATCCGTCCCGCATGATGCCCATGGACTTGGGGCCGCTGGTGGTGAGGGTGCGGCCGTGGGCGAGGAAGTCGACGCGCCAGGGGCCGGTGCGGGCCACCCGGACGGAGAGGGCACCGGCGGTGAGGGTGGCGTGTTCGTCGTCGTACGAGGTGTGCGGGGTGAACTCCTCGGCGGTGAGCTCGAACTCGGGGCCGCGGGGCCGCTCGCCCTCGAAGTGGGTGAGGGTGACTCCGATGACATCGGGCATCGGGGCGTGGGCGCTGATCGTCACGACCGGTCCCTTCAGCAGGTCACCGCGGTGGCGGACGGGTTGGGTGGGGGCATGGATCTCCAGGGCGCCCGCGTCGGTGGCGGTGACGTCGAGGACCTGGGCCGGGTGGGCCGCGGTGACGCCCTCCCGCAGCAGCCAGTAGCCGTCGGTGAACTTCATGTGAGGGGGACTCTCCTTACGTCACGGCCTGCTTCCCGGCTCCCACGGCGATACCGCGGGTGAGGGTGCGCTGGAAGACGAGGAAGAAGACGAGAAAGAAGACGAGCGCGGGCAGGACACAGAGAAGGGCGGCGGCATTGGTCATCGTGGCGTCCATCAGGGATCGGTGCCTTGCCCCGGATGAAGGAGACGCCGGCGTCCTCGGACTTCGTCCCGCTGGACTTCCCGTCGATGTACCCCTTGTCCACCCACTCGGCGAAGGTCCTGGCGCCGTACGTCCAGGCCGTGCCACAGGTGGAGGGTCCTGCCGTCGGCGGCGCCGCCGTCCGCGCCGCCGCAGGAGGCGAGGAGCAGCGCGCCGCTACGGGCTGTCCCCGCCACCGCCGTGCGGCGTCGTCCCGCCGCCGTGGCGGGGGTTGTTCCGTGTCCTTGGGCCTTCGCTCCGCGCCGTGCTGCCGCTGTCCCACGCCGTCGTGCCGTCAACATCCAGTGCCTCCGGGGGAGTCGGATGGGTTTCGGGGCGTTGCGCAGTCGAATCGTTTCGACGACGCACGTCGAAGCGCTTCGACGGGCGACGGTAAGGGTGGGGCGTAGACACGTCAATGGGGCGCGGGGAAATCGGCCGGGCGCCGTTTCGACGCGGCCAGGGAGAGCAGCAGGGCCAGCGTGGCGGCTGCCACCGGCACGGCGAAGCCGGTGGTGACCGGGCCCGGGCCGTGGTCCACCATCCAGCCGCCGAGCGCGGAACCGCCCGCGATACCGCCGAGGAGGCCGGTGACGGCGAGGGTCATGCCCTCGTTCAACTGGCCCTCGGGAGTGCGCTCCTGGATCAGGGACATCGCCGTGACCATGGTGGGGGCGGTGGCCATGCCGGCCACGAGGAGGGCCGGGGCGAGGGGGAGGAGGGAGCCGGTGGCCGAGGCGGTGAGCCAGGGCAGGGTCATCAGGGCCGCCATGGCCGCCAGGCAGAGGGGGAACCGGCGCTCGGCGGATCGGGTCACCCGTATCGCGCCGTACGCCAGGCCCGCGGCGCAGGAGCCCGCCGCCTGGAGGCCGAGGATCAGCCCCGCCGCGGAGGCGTCGCCCCGCGCGTCGGCATGGGCGATCGTGACGACCTCCAGGGAGCCGAAGACGGCGCCCATGGCGAGGAAGACGGCGAGGAGGGCGGGGACGCCGGGGGCGCGGACGGGGGACTTCGCGGTCGTACGGCCGCTCGGTGGCGGCTCGGTGGCGCGCTGGGCGGCGAAGACCAGGACGCCGGTCAGGAGGACGAGACCGCCGATCAGGGTGCCCGCCTCGGGGAACAGGGAGGTGCAGAGGAAGGCGGCGATGACGGGGCCGACCATGAAGCACAGTTCGTCCGCGGCCTGTTCGAAGGAGTTCGCGGTGTGCAGGGCCGCCGGGTCGTCCTTCAGGAGGTGGGCCCAGCGGGCGCGGGCCATGCCGCCGGTGTTGGGGGCGGTCGCGGTGGCCGCGTAGGAGGCGAACAGTGTCCAGGCGGGGGCGTTCCAGTGGACGCAGGCGATCAGGGAGAGACCGCCGAGGAGGGCGAGGGCGGTGGCGGGGACGGCGACGCGGGCCTGGCCGTGGCGGTCGACGAGGCGGGCGGTGTAGGGGGCGACCAGGGCGGTCGCGGCGAGTCCGGTGGCGAGGACGGCGCCGGCGAGGGCGTAGGAGTCGCGGGCGGGGGCGATCATCAGGATCGCGCTCACGCTGAACATGCCCATGGGGAGGCGGGCGAGGAGGGCGCCGATGGTGAAGGCGCGGGTGGCGGGGCGTTGGAAGAGGTGGCGGTAGGAGGCGGTGACCGAGGGGCTGGGTGCGCCCGAGGGATCGGGGGTGCTCGTGCGGGTGCGGGTGCCGGTTCGTCGGGGCCGGTCGCGCGGTTCCCCGCGCCCCTGAGGTCGGCCGGGGCCCGGGTCGGCTCTTTCGTATCCCTTGGGCCGGCGGGGGGTGAAGTCGGCTGCCACGAGCTGGTCGGCGGTCACGGTCAGCAGAGGTGTCGAGCGTTGCGGCATGCGTCCTACCGTCGCCCGGTCCATGATCCACCGTCCAACACCTACTCCGTGGTGATTCACGCACCCCGGTTGTAAGTTCGGCGGATGTCCATCGCTCCCGATGCCGTCGCGCCGCGGCTTCTGCGTGCCTTTCTCGCAGTGGTCGACGAGCTGCACTTCACCCGGGCCGCCGCTCGGCTCTATGTCGCGCAGCAGGCGTTGAGCCGGGACGTGCGGCGACTGGAGCGGGAGCTGGGGGCGGAGTTGTTCGTGCGGACGACCCGGCAGGTGGTGCTCACGCCCGACGGGGAGCGGCTGGTGCCGTACGCGCGGCGGGTGCTGGAGGCGCAGGACGCGTTGGTGGGGGCGTTTCGGCAGGCCCGGCCCTTGCTGGTGGACCTGAACTCGCCGGGGCTCGCCACGGGCGTACGGGTGCTGCGGCGGGCCCGTGAGCTGGTGCCCGACGTGGAGTTGCTGGCGCGCTACGAGAGCGGGCTGACGTATGCCGCGGCCGAGATCCTCGCCGGGCGGCTGGATGTGTCGTTCGGGAGGTTCGCGGGGCTGGCCCCGGCGGTGCGGGCGCGGCTGGAGCAGCAGCCCGTGCGGTACGAGCCGATGGCGGTGATCCTGCCCGAGGACCACCGGCTGGCCGCGCTGGACGCCGTGCCGCTGGCGGAGCTGAAGGGCGAGTCCGTGTACGCGGGCGCCGGCAACCCCCGTACACCGGAGTGGACGGAGCTGGCCCGGCAGTTGTTCGAGGGGCGGGGGATCGAGATCGCGCCCGCGGCTCCGCTCGTGGTGGGGGAGGAGGAGTTCGCGCGGGTCATGGCCAAGACGCGGACCCCCGTGCTGGCGGTGGTGGACTTCCCGCCCATGCCGCACAGTGTGCTGCGGCCGCTCGTCGACCCCGTACCGCTGTCACCCGTCTCGCTGGTGTGGCGGAAGGGGTTCACGCATCCGGGACTCGACGCGCTGCGGCGGGCCGCGGCCGAACGAGCGGGGGCGGAAGTATGGCTCTCACATCCCCAGGACGGGTGGATTCCGGCCACAGATGCACTCATCATGATGAGTTTCCCCTGACAGCACACACATGTACATCTCTCCCACCTCTACATTCGGGCCTCCGGGTGCGTGTGATGGGCGGGGCGCCCCGGATCGGGTGGGGGCCCGGTCCGGTACAGGAAAGTGCGAGAGTCCGGCATCGAACATGCATCCGCAACCCGTGGGGGGAAGCGCGTGCACGTGGAGAAGTGGCCGCAGGGCGTCCAGCCGGAGCGGTCCGACGGCGAACGCCGTGACGAACACCGTGGTGGACCAGGGGGCGGCATCGGTGCCGACCCGTTCGCCCGGACCGGCATCTCTGCCGGAGACGAGGTGGTCCGGCCCAGGGCCGCCGACAGAGCGGGGTCCGTGCCCCGGCAGCCGAGCGCCTTCGCCGGTGTGCCCCGGCAGCCCGACGGGCGCGAGGCCGGGCGGCCCACCGCCGTGGCGGACCCCTGGGAGCAGCCCGACCAGCCCGGCCGCAACCACGACCCGCACGAGGTGACCGTCCAACTGGACGGCGTCGGAAGGGAACTGGACGGGCCGGGCAAGCACGCCGGCAAGGACGCGGACAAGACGGCCGGGGCTCAGCCGGACGGGCCGGTCTTCGTGGACGAGTCGGGGCGCCGGCGCAACCGGTACCGCAAGCTCGGCATCGCGGTCGGCACGACCTGCGCGGCGTACGCCGTGGTCATCGTCGGCACGCTGGTGTCGGGCAACTCGGACGCACCCTGGCTGCCGATGCCCATGCAGAAGGACGAGGCGCCGGCGGACAAGGTGGACTCCCCGCCGCTGCCGGCCGAGTCGGCCGACGTCGCCGACACGGCGGACGGCGCCGTACCGCCGCCGAGCGCGGGATCGGTGTCGCCGGGAGCGACACTCCCACCGGGCCGCGGCGGTTCGCGCGGCGGCGCCCGCCGGGACGGGAACGAGGAGTCCCCGGAGGCCTCCGCCAGCGCCGGGCCCACGGCCGGCGCGAGCGCCGGGCCGCAGCCGAAGCCGAGCAGCGGCGTGCAGGAGCCCGAGCCCTCGGTCTCCGCGTCCCAGCCGTCGGGCGGCGGCTCCAGCCCCTCGCCCACCCCGTCGCCCACGCCCTCCGAGTCCGGCGGCGCCGCTCCCGGCCCGGGATCCGACACGGACACCGTCGCCGACGGCCCGCCGACCCCGGCACCGGTCGAGCCCGGCCCCGCGGCGCCGGAGAACCCGCAGGACCCGCAGACCCCGGAGAACCCCGCCTGATGACCCGCTCCCCGCGCGGCGGCACGCTTCGGCGTGCCGCCGCCAAGCGACGTACCCGCACATCACGTTCGTCCGAGGCCGCCGACGGCAGGGCCGGGAACCGCCCGAAGGGCACACCCGGGCGCCGGACCGTGCGGCTGCCGCTGCGCCACATCCTGCCCTGCTTCGTCCTCGTCGCCCTGATGGCGATGCTGATGCTGCGCGGGTACGTGCACAGCGAGATCCTCGCCGACCACCGGGTCCGGCCGCCCGTGTCGAACGACCGGGTGCCGAAGCAGATCCTCGACGGCGGACCGGTGATCGACACCCGCTCGGGCCGTGAGACGAGCCTCGACGTGCCCGACCGCGAAGTGGTCCTCACCTTCGACGACGGCCCGGACCCCACGTGGACGCCCAAGGTTCTCGACGTGCTGAAGAAGCACGACGCGCGGGCCGTCTTCTTCATCACCGGCACCATGGCCTCCCGCTACCCGGACCTGGTGCGGCGCATGGTCGACGAGGGCCACGAGATCGGGCTGCACACCTTCAACCACCCCGACCTCTCGCTCCAGTCCAAGCGCCGTATCGACTGGGAGCTGTCCCAGAACCAGCTCGCGCTCGCGGGCGCCGCGGGCATCCGGACCTCGCTGTTCCGGCCGCCGTACTCGTCGTTCTCGGGCCGTATGGACAACCGGTCCTGGCCTGTGACGAAGTACATCGGCAGCCGCGGCTACATCACCGTCGTCAGCGACACCGACAGCGAGGACTGGAGCAGGCCCGGCGTCGACGAGATCATCCGCCGCGCCACGCCCGAGGACGGCAAGGGCGCGATCGTGTTGATGCACGACTCCGGCGGCGACCGCTCGCAGACCCTCGCCGCGCTCGACCGGTTCATCGTCCAACTGCGCGACCAGGGCTACGAGTTCCCCAACCTGACCGGGGCGCTGAACGCACCCAGCGCGCACACCGGGGTCACCGGCGTCGGCCTGTGGAAGGGCAAGGCATGGGTGGCGCTCGTCCAGGCCTCGGAGCGGATCACGGGCATCCTCGTCGTGGCCCTCGCGGTCGTCGGCGTCCTCGTCCTCGCCCGCTTCGGTCTGATGCTGATCCTTTCGGTCTGCCACGCCCGCAAGGTCCGCAGGCGGAACTTCCGCTGGGGACCGGACGGCCCCGTCACCGAACCGGTGTCCGTCCTCGTCCCGGCGTACAACGAGGCCAAGTGCATCGAGAAGACCGTCCGGTCGCTGGTGGCCAGTGACCATCCCATCGAGGTCCTCGTCATCGACGACGGCTCCAGCGACGGCACCGCCCGGATCGTCGAGGAGCTGAGCCGGGACCTGCCGGACGTCCGGGTCGTACGGCAGCTCAACGCGGGCAAGCCCGCAGCCCTCAACCGGGGCATCGCCAACGCCCGGCACGACCTCATCGTGATGATGGACGGCGACACCGTCTTCGAACCGTCCACCGTCCGCGAACTGGTCCAGCCCTTCGCCGACCCGCGCGTCGGCGCGGTCGCCGGGAACGCCAAGGTCGGCAACCGGGACACCCTGATCGGCGCCTGGCAGCACATCGAGTACGTGATGGGCTTCAACCTCGACCGCCGTATGTACGACGTCCTGCGCTGCATGCCCACCATCCCCGGCGCGGTCGGGGCCTTCCGACGCGAGGCCCTCGAACGAGTCGGCGGGATGAGCGAGGACACCCTCGCCGAGGACACCGACATCACCATGGCCATGCACCGCGACGGCTGGCACGTCGTCTACGCGGAGAAGGCCCGCGCCTGGACCGAGGCACCGGAGTCCGTGCAGCAGTTGTGGTCGCAGCGCTACCGCTGGTGCTACGGCACCATGCAGGCGATCTGGAAGCACCGCGGGGCGCTCTTCGAACGGGGGCCCTCGGGCCGCTTCGGGCGGGTGGGCCTGCCGCTGGTGTCGCTGTTCATGGTGGTCGCGCCCCTGCTGGCCCCGCTCATCGACGTGTTCCTGCTGTACGGGCTGGTGTTCGGGCCCACCGAGCAGACGATCGGCGCGTGGTTCGGCGTCCTGGCCGTCCAGGCGGTGTGCGCGGCCTACGCGTTCCACCTCGACAAGGAACGCCTGACCCATCTGATCTCCCTGCCGCTCCAGCAACTCCTCTACCGGCAGCTGATGTACGTCGTCCTGCTCCAGTCCTGGATCACCGCCCTGACCGGCGGCCGGCTGCGCTGGCAGAAGCTGCGACGGACGGGCGCGGTGGGACTTCCGGGTGATCCCGGAGGGACCGGCGGCGCGGGCACCCCCGACGCCGGGACGCAGCCGCGCGAAGGGAGCCCGGTCGGATGAGCACCCTGACACGGACGTCCGGGGAAGAGACCCCGCAGGCACCGCCGCCCGCGCCCACCCGCGACCGCTACTTCGACTTCCTGCGGGCCCTGGCCCTCTTCCGCGTGGTCCTCTACCACCTCACCGGCTGGGCCTGGCTGCCGCTCGTCTTCCCCTCCATGGGCGTGATGTTCGCGCTGGCCGGCAACCTCATGGCCCGCTCGCTGAAACGCCCGGCCGTCCGGGTCGTCAAGGGCCGGCTCCGCCGACTGCTGCCGCCCGTATGGCTGTTGGGCGTGATCGGCGTGACCGGGATGGTGGCCCAGGGCTGGGGGCCGGACGCGGAGGGGCACCCCGCGTGGTGGTGGTTCCACCTCACCTTCTGGATCCTCCCGATCAGCGATCCCCCGTATGCCGAGGGCCTGCCCGGCGTGCACGGCTTCATCGGCGCCGACTGGGCCGTGGACCTCGCGGGACCCCTCTGGTACGTCCGCGCCTACCTCTGGTACGTCGTCCTGTCCCCGGTGCTGCTGCGCGCGTTGCGCGCGGTGCCCGTGGTGACGCTCCTCTCGCCGGTCGTCCTGTCGGCCCTGTTCGAACTGGGCTATCTGGCCCTGCCCGGGGAGCGGTTCGCGTCGGGCCTGACGGACTTCAGCACCTTCGGCGCGTGCTGGATCCTCGGCATGGCCCACCAGGAGGGCATCCTCGGGCGCCTCCCCCGGTACCTGGTTCCCTCCCTCGCCCCGGCCGTGGCCCTGACCGGCCTCTGGTACGCCCTGAACCACGACTTCGGCAATGGCAACGACCTGGACAGCATGCCGTTCGCCCAGGCGCTGTGGTCGCTCGGCACGGTGGCGCTGCTGCTCCACATCAGCCCCTCGTGGGCCGAGTGGCCGCGCCGGCTGCGCCGCTGGGACGCGCTGATCACCTTTCTCAACTCCCGCGCGGTGACGATCTACCTCTGGCACAACACGTGCATCCTCGTCGCCGCGACACAGTGGGACCGGCTCTGGTCCGTGGTGGTCCTCGAACAGAACGTCCCCTGGCTGCTGGAGAGCCCCTGGCCCGTGCTGGCGGTCACCTGGGTGCTGATCGTGGGCTGCGTCGTCGCCTTCGGCTGGGCGGAGGACCTGGCGGCCCGGCGCCGGCCGAGGCTGTGGCCGAACGGCGGGCGGTCCGGGCGGAGCGCGCGCAGGCAGTGAACGGTCCCGCGGGCGGCGGCACCGCGGCCGCCGCCCGGTCATGTACTGACCCCGTAACCAACCGGGATACGCACTTGCGTACGACTGAACCGGTGATGGATGTTGGGCTCGCTTGAGGCAGGTGTTCCTTGCCTCGCCGAAGCGACCCGAGGAGTGACACCCGCCGATGACTCAGCCTCCCGGCCAGCCCCCGTACGACGGTTACGGGGCCCAGCAGCCGCACCAACCGCCGTACCCGGGGCCGTACGGGCCCCCGCCCGGGGCGGGCGGACAGGCTCCCGGTCAGCCCGGCCCGCCGCCCAACCCGTACACGACGGCCCCGCAGCAGCCGTACGGCAGCGGGCAGCCCCCCTACGGCGGTGCTCCCGGTGTGCCGAACTACGGCCAGCAGTACGGCGGCTATCCGCCGCCTCCGCCCTCCGGGGGCAACGGCGGCAAGATCGCGTTGATCGTGGTCGCCGCGGTCGCGGCCCTCGCGGTGATCGGCGGCGGGATCTTCCTGCTCACCTCCGGCGACGGCGACGACACCTCGGCCAAGCCCCGGCAGAGCGTGTCGGCGCGGGCCGACGAGTCCAAGACGCCGACTGGTGAGCCGACCGAGAAGTACACGCCGACTCCGGAGGACACCGACACCGGAGGGGACGCGTCCACCCCGCCCAGCAAGGGTGTCGAGGGCCAGTGGCAGGACGACGAGGCGCGGACCCTGACGATCGGTGAGGAGCAGTCCTCGGGCGACCTCCAGGGCCAGCACCCGCTCTCCTACATCGACATGATCGGCGGCAAGGGCATCATGACCGGCGTCGGCAAGTACCGCGACGACAACAACTTCCGCATGGCGCTGCGGCCCATGGCCTCGGAGGACGTCGACGACAAGGACATCACCTTCGCCACGGTCCGCCGCTCCGGCGACGACGTCGTCATCACCTGGGAGGACGGCGGCGGCACGGACACCCTGAGCTACGTGGGCGAGGCGTCGGGCTGACCGCCCCGCGTCTCTTTGAGCGCGCGTATGAGCTGACCGAGCGGCGCCGCGCTCGTGGTGAGCACGGTGCCGGGGGCGTCGCTCTCGTGGAGGAGGACGACGCCGGTGGTGGGGTTGGCGGCGACGTGGAGGCAGTTGGAGGCGTCGCCGCTGTACGTGGACTTCTGCCAGTGGTGCATGGACATGCTGCGGCCTCTCAAAGGTCTTGGGCTACGCGATGGATGAAGTCGCGCGAGGCTTCGGGGCTCAGGGCATTCGCCTCCATGTGGTTGATCACGGCCCGATACTTGGTCAACTGGGCCTCACCGTCCAGGAACTCGACCCCGTGGTGTGTGTCCAGTTGAACGGTGTCCAGCTGGGGGACCGCTCCTGAGACGTAGTCGATGCCCTGGCCTGTGCCGTGAAAGCTCTCCCTGCCGAAGGGCACCACGCGAACCGTGACGTGGGCGAGTTCGCTCGTGTCGATGATGTGCCGCAGCTGCTTTACGGCCACGTCCCGGCCGCCGAAGCCCATTCTCAAGGCCGCCTCGTGGATCGTCGCCGTGTACGGCGTGGGCTCGTCCCTGTGGAGGATGCCCTGCCGCTTCATGCGGTGGGTCAGACGGTGCTCGATCTCGTACTGCTGGAGCGGTGGGAAGACACCGCGGAAGAGCGCTCGGGCATGGTCGGAGGTCTGGAGCAGGGCCGGGATGTGGATGACCAGGGCAACCCGCAACTCGGTGGCGTAGTGCTCCAGTTCCGCGAGGTCGATGAAACCGACGGGGAGATGGTCCCTGTACTCGTCCCACCAGCCACGGGTGCGTCCACCGGTCATGGCGGCCAAGGCGTCCACGAGCGCGGGATCGGCGCAGCTGTATGTGCGGGCGAAGGTGCGCACGCGGTCGGCGCTCACGGCGTAGCGGCCCGCCTCGATGCTGCTGATCTGCGCCTGCTTGAGCCCCAGCAGCCCTGCGGCGGCGCTGGACGTCAGTCCCGCGTGCTCCCTGAGCTTGCGCAGTTCGGCGCCCAGGCGCTGCTGTCGCAGCGTGGGGGTGCTGGCTGGCACTCGGCCTTCTCCGTCCACGTCGTTCCTCGCGGGTCACCCACAAGGGGTAATTGTTAACCCTATCGCCCGTTCGGTGTTAATTCTTACATTGAGCGGCGCTACGGTGTTGCCCGTACCCGCTCAACTCGGCCCAGCCCTAAGCCGGAAGCGCACCGAACCAGGCATTGCCACCGTTGGCCGCGGCCCTGAGCGGAGCAAGTCCCCTTTCTCCCCGGAGGCGTTCATGGTCACCGTATCCCCGTCCGACTCCCGTTCGCCCGAATGCTGGCAGTACTCCCTGCGGTTGCCGTACGACCCCAGAGCCGCCCGGATCGCGCGGGTGACGGTGCGGGCGATTCTGGCGAGCCATGGCCGTGACGAACTTGTCGACGTGACCGAGCTGTTGACGTCGGAGTTGGTCGGCAACGCGTACCGGCACACGAAGGGGCCCTCGTCGGTGCGCCTGGTCGCCCTGCGTGGCGGGCGGCTGCGGGTCTTCGTGTGGGACAGGAGCCCACAGGTTCCGCCCTCGTTCGGGGATGTGGACGTCGTCCCGGTCCCGCCCTCGCCGCCGCCGGCGGTGGACGTCGAGCACGGGCGGGGCCTCTTCCTGGTGCGGCAGTGTGCGGACCGGTGGGGGTGCTGGCCGCTGGAGGGTGGGAGCCTCGGGCGGGGCGGGGGGAAGTTGATGTGGTTCGAGGTGGGCGGGGAGCGGGCGGAGCCGTGGCGGGAGGTCGCGTGACGGCCTCGGGGAGGATCGGCAGAGCAGGCGAACGCCCTTGCTTATGAGAGCGCCTCAGGTGTCATGGATGCCGCATGGCTTCCGCTGGGCGCGGGTATTATACGTACCAGACGGTATTTTTTGCCGACGGGATGTAGGGAGGTGCGTGGTGGCGCTGCAGGAGCGAGCGATCCGGACGCGGGAGAAGATCGTGGTCGCGGCGGCCGCGGTGTTCGACGAAGTCGGATACGAGGCGGCGACCATCGCCCAGATTCTCAAGAAGGCCGAAGTCACCAAGGGTGCGCTGTACTTCCACTTCGCCTCCAAGGAGGAACTCGCGCAGGAGGTCCTGGCCCAGCAGGTAAGTGCCGTGCCCGCCGTCCGGGAACAGGACCTGACGCTCCAGTCGGCGATCGACGAGGCGCTGCTGCTGGCGTATCTGCTCAGCACCGGTGATCCGCTGGTGCGGGGCAGTGTCCGGCTCACGGTCGAGAAGGGGGCGCTGGACGGCCTGGACCGCCAGTCGCCCATGCAGAGCTGGGTGGACCGCTCGGAGGAGATGTTCACGCGGGCCAAGACGGACGGGGAACTGCTGCCCGACACGGATGTGGCTTCCATCGCGAAGGTGTTCGTGGGTGCCTTCACCGGAGTCCAGGTACTGTCGCACATCCTGACCCGGCATCAGGACATGGTGGAGCGGGTCTCCGATCTGTACCGGCATCTGATCTCCTCCATCGCGGTCCCCGGCGTCCTCGTACGCCTCGACTTCTCGCCCGCAAGGGCGGAACGCGTGTGGAACGACGCGCGGGCACAGAGCCGGGCGGGGAAGGAATCCGTACAGGGCTGAGCGCCTGATCCTCGGCGTGGCCTCGGGGCGCCGCCGCAGGCCGGACACGACATGTGCGCGGGTCCGGCTCTGCGGTTCCACCGCGACACGCCACGAACAACCCGCAGCCGCCACTCCTGGGGGCCGCCGAGTTCCCGGGCGTGCGCCCCCGAGGAAACAGCGGCGGGGCCCCGCCGTCATCACGTGTTCATCGCCTCAGTGGACCCCCACCACCTCCGGCGTCTTCTCCTCACCCGCGGGCGCCGTCGCCTCGCCCTTGCCCGCCCCCTTCATCAGGAACAGGGCCAGCACGGCCGCTCCCACGACCCCGGCGGCCCCCACGGTGAAGCTGCTGGACACCGCGTCGGTGAACGCCTCGTGCACGGTGGCGACGAGCCCCGCGTCGTTCGTCCGCGCGGCCACGGCGAGCCCCTCGCCGATGGTCTCCCGCGCGGCGGCCGGCGCGGACGCCGGCATCTCGGAGGTGTACGTGCTGGACAGCACCGCACCTAGCACGGCCACACCGAACGCCGCCCCCGCCTGCTGGATGGTGTCGTTGAGGGCCGAGCCCACACCCGCGTGCTCCTGCGGAACCGCCCCCATGAGCGCCGCGATCGCCGCCGGCATGGCGAGACCCGCACCCGCGCCCATCAGCACCATCGCCACCGACAGCGTCCCGAAGCCGTCCCCCGGGGACAGCGTGGACAGGGTGGCGAATCCGCCGGCGATGACCAGCAGACCGGAGACGGCGAGCGCCCGGTTGCCGATCTTCTTGGCGAGTGCAGCATGAAACCAACAAGGCGGTTTGTTATCCAGTCGGTTTCACGCCGCCCGTGCCGGACGCCTTCGAGCCGCGCGTGCCGTCACCCTCCGGTGCCCTCCGTCGGGTGTCCGCACGACGTGCGCTCGCCGAACGCTCGGGTGTCCGCACGACGTGCGCTCGCCGAACGAACGACGTGCGCTTGCCGAACACCGTACGAAGAGCGTACGCTGTTCGCAAGCCCCGTACGCTGTTTCCCGATGCCGTTACCCTGTAGCCCGGGAGAGACGAGGAGGCCGCATGTCCGAGAACCAGGTGATCCAGTCGGTGTGGACCCGCCCGCGCCGCCAGAAGCGCGAGCAGCCCACGCTGAGCCGGGACGCGATCGTGGCCGAGGCGGTGCGCCTGTTGGACGAGGAGGGTGCCGCCGCGCTGAGCATGCGCCGCCTCGGTACCCGGCTGAACGCGGGCGCGACCTCCATGTACTCGCATGTGGCGAGCAAGGACGAACTGATCGAGCTGGTCGTGGACCATGTCTACGGCGAGATGGAGGTCCCCGGTCCGGACGCGGCGGAGGACTGGCGGGCGGCGGCGTCGGGCTGTGCCCACAGTGTTCGCTCGACGATCTTGCGCCACCCCTGGATCGCCCCGATGCTGGGCGAGGTGGGTGTCTCCCTGGGGCCGAACTCGATGCGGCTCACCGAGGGCATGCTCGCCGTGCTGGAGGAGGCGGGCTTCGACCTGGAGCAGGCCGACCATGTGGTGCGGATCCTCTTCGCCTATGTGATCGGCATGACCACCAGCGAGGCCGCCTGGCTCACCATGCTCGCCCGTAGCGGGCAGAGTCAGGAGGACTGGACGCGCAAGGTGTGGCCGGCCGTCGAGCAGGCCACGCGTGACTATCCGCACCTGCGTCGGCGCTACGTCGCGCAGGAAGGCGGCCGCTCGTCCGAGGTCCTCGTGGACAACTTCGGCTACGGCCTCGACTGGGTTCTGGACGGCCTCCAGTCGCGCCTCGGCCAGGGCTCACGGAAGGGGTCGGGGACCGGCTGACCGGCTTCTGACCTGCACTTTCGACCCACCGTCCACGGCGTCACACCCCGGCCGTGGGCGGTTTTTCATTGGCTGGTTATGAACGCCGTACGGACTTGCGCACACTGTTCGCACTCCGTACGGTGTTCATCACGCCGCACAATGTGTGGTCTGGCCGAGGCCATCGGTATCCCAACCCTCCTAAGGACACGCCATGTCGAAGAAGGCGCAGCAGACGCAGGGCTCGAAGTGGAACGACATCCGCACCTGGAGGGCGACCGGAAGCTGGGAGGCCAGTGACAGCTGGGGCCTGACCGGGACCTGGCGGATGGACGGCGCCTCCGGCTCCTGGGACGCCGCACAGGACACCTTCGGCAGGCCGCATCCGGCACCGGCGTCGGAGCCGCAGCCCGCGGCGGCCCCCGTCACCGCTACCGAGGCCCCCGCCGCCGTCGCCGATGTGATCGAGCCGGCCACCGGCCGCCGGGTGGACCTCGGCCACTGGCAGCGCCGTCTCGACGAGCTGCGCGAGCAGCACGACGTACCAGGAGCGACCCTCGCCTTCGTGGTCGACGACGAGGTGCAGGAGCTGGCCAGCGGTGTCCTCAACCGGCAGACCGGCGTGGAGGCCACCACCGACTCCGTCTTCCAGCTCGGCTCGATCGCCAAGGTCTACACGGCCGCCCTGATCATGCAGTTGGTCGAGTCCGGCGCCCTCGACCTGGACGCCCCCGTCGTCTCCGTCCTGCCGGAGTTCGCGACCGTCGACCCCGAGGCCACCAAGGTCATCACCACCCGGATGCTCCTGTCCCACACCAGCGGTCTGACCTGCGACTTCCACCTCGACACCGGGCGCGGCGACGACAGCCTGGCCAAGTACGTCGAAGCCGCCAAGGGCGTGGCGATGGACTGCCCGCCGGGCACCGCCGTGTCGTACAGCGGCATCGGGTACGTGGTGCTCGGCCGCATCGTCGAGGTGCTGACCGGCACGACCTGGGACCAGGCGCTCAAGGACCGGCTGCTCACCCCGCTCGGCCTCACCCACACGATGACGCTTCCCGAGGAGGTCCTGCCGTTCCGCGCGGCGATGGGGCATCTCGCCGGGCCGGACGGTGAGCAGGCGCTCGCCCCGGCCTGGGACCTGATGCCGCGCGCCGCCGGGCCCGCCGCCCGTGTCTGCGCCACCGCCGGTGACCTCGTCCGCTTCGCCAAGCTGCACCTCGCCGGCGGCAGCGCGGCCGACGGCACACCGGTCCTCGGCCCCGACTCGGTCGCCGCGATGCAGCGGCGCGAGACGGACGTGCCCGACAAGTGGACGGTGAGCGCCGACGGCTGGGGCCTCGGCTGGACCCTCTACGACTGGGACGGCGTGCCCGGCTTCGGCCACGACGGTGCCTCCATCGGCCAGTACGCCTACCTCCGCGTGGTGCCGGGCGCCGGTGTCGCGGTCGCCCTCCTCACCAACGGCGGCGGCTCCCGCCTCCTCTACGCCGACCTGCTGCGCGAACTCCTCGCCGACCTCGCGGGCGTGACCATGCCGGCCCCGTTCGCCCCCGCCGAGGAGCCGCCCGCCGTCGACATCACCCCCTGGGCCGGCACCTACAAGCGTGAGGGCGTCCTCATCACCGTCTCGGAGCGGGACGGCAAGCCGCACCTGGTGTACGCCTTCGTCGACGGCATGGCCGGCTACTCCCCGGACCTCGAGATGGAACTGGTCCCTCTCTCCGACACGGTCTTCGCCGGTGCGGGCGGCGGCGCCTCCTTCGCCGAGGACTGGATGCCCGTTGTCTTCTCCACCCTGAACGACGGCACGAAGTGCGCGTACATCGGCATGAGGGCGGCCCCGAAGACGGCGTGACGCGGCTCGCGGATCACAACGGCGGCACTGCGAGCAAGCGAGGTAGCCGCGCAGCCACCACAGCGACGGCGGGGCCCGAGCGTGTTCGGCGGCCCGGCCCGGCGCCCCCGGGCCGCCGGCCGTCCGTCCCCCTCTCCCGGGGACGGCGCACGCTCTGTACGGACGGGGAGGCGGGGGCCATGGCCGACCCAGCGGCCTCGCCGCCGGGCCCGGCCGCGTGAGCGCTTTCCTCACCGGCGGGCCCACGGCGGCGTGAGAGCAAAGTTCCTTTGTGGTCACCCGGTGCCACAGCGCGGAAACGCGCCCTCCCTACCTTCGGGACTCATAAGACATCACCCCCCAGCAAGAATCCGAGCCCGGAGAACCGTGGAGGCGTCATGACAGCCCCGAGCACAGCCCCCGCTGCCAGTAGGGGAGGCCGCTGGATCCAGCACTGGGATCCGGAGGACGAGACCTTCTGGAACGAGACCGGCGAGAAGGTCGCCCGCCGCAACCTGATCTTCTCCGTCCTCTCCGAGCACATCGGCTTCTCCATCTGGACCGTCTGGTCGGTGATGGTCCTGTTCATGGGCCCCGAGTACGGGCTCACCCCGGCCGACAAGTTCTTCATCGTGTCGATGGCCACCCTGGTCGGCGCCGTCGTGCGCATCCCGTACACCTTCGCGGTGGCGATCTTCGGCGGACGGAACTGGACGGTCGTCTCGGCGAGCCTGCTGCTCATCCCGACCGTCGCGGCGTTCGTCGTGATGGAGCCGGGGACGTCGTTCACCACGTTCCTGATCTGCGCGATGCTCGCCGGTATCGGCGGCGGCAACTTCGCCTCCTCCATGACCAACATCAACGCCTTCTTCCCGCTCAGGAAGAAGGGCTGGGCGCTCGGCCTCAACGCGGGCGGCGGCAACATCGGTGTCCCGGTCGTGCAGCTCATCGGTCTCGCCGTCATCGGCGCCAGCGGCGGTCCGCGCGTCCTGCTCGGGATCTACATCCCGTTCATCGTCATCGCCGCGGCCCTCGCCTGGCTCAAGATGGACAACATCGCCTCCGTGAAGAACGACACCGGTGCCGCCAAGGACGCCGTGAAGGAGGCCCACACCTGGATCATGTCCTTCCTCTACATCGGCACCTTCGGCTCCTTCATCGGCTACAGCTTCGCCTTCGGTCTCGTCCTGCAGACCCAGTTCGGCCGTACGCCGCTGCAGTCCGCCTACGTCACCTTCATCGGCCCGCTGCTCGGCTCGCTGATCCGGCCCGTGGGCGGCGCCCTCGCCGACAAGTACGGCGGCGCGAAGATCACCCTGTGGAACTACGTGGCCATGGCCGGCGCCACCGGTGTCATCGTCCTCGCCTCCATGGAGAAGTCGCTGCCGCTGTTCACCACCGCGTTCATCGCGCTGTTCGTCCTCAGCGGCCTCGGCAACGGCTCCACCTTCAAGATGATCCCGGGCATCTTCCAGGCCAAGGCATACGCCAAGGGGATGGAGGGCGAGGAGGCCGCGGCCTACGGACGGCGCCTGTCCGGTGCCTCCATGGGCATCATCGGAGCGGTGGGCGCGGTCGGCGGCCTCGGCATCAACCTGGCCTTCCGCCAGTCCTTCCTCACGGTCGGCTCCGGCACCGGCGCCTTCGTCAGCTTCCTCGCCTTCTACGGGCTCTGCTTCGCGGTGACCTGGGCCGTATACCTTCGCAGGCCGGCCGCCAAGGCGGTCACGGCGACGGCCGAGACGGAGGCGAAGCCGCAGCTCAGCTACGCCGAGGTGTGACATCGCCCATGGCGTGACACGAGTGACGTAACACCAGCGACATCAACCCGAACCGAGCCTGTCACGCAGCGTTGACAGGCTCGTTCGGCATGTAGGTGCCAGAGCCAGGTACTACGACTCGGGCGGGACGAGAACCATGTACGACGAACAGCAGCGACCAGAACACGGCCCACTGGCGGGGTTCACGGTGGGCGTGACAGCCGCGCGCCGCGCCGACGAACTGGGGGCGTTGCTCCAGCGTCGCGGGGCGTCCGTCCTCCACGCGCCGGCCCTGCGCATCGTGCCGCTCTCCGACGACAGCGAACTGCTCGCGGCCACCAAGGAGCTTCTCGCCCAGGCGCCCGACATCGTGGTGGCCACCACCGCCATCGGTTTCCGCGGCTGGATCGAGGCGGCCGACGGCTGGGGCCTCGGCGAGGCACTCCTGGACCGCCTGCGGGGCGTCGAAGTCCTGGCGCGCGGACCGAAGGTGAAGGGCGCGGTGCGAGCCGCGGGCCTCACCGAGGAGTGGTCGCCCTCCTCCGAGTCGATGGCGGAGGTCCTGGACCGCCTGCTGGACCACGGTGTCGAGGGCCGCCGCATCGCCGTCCAGCTCCACGGCGAACCCCTGCCCGGCTTCGTGGAGTCCCTCCGGGAGGCGGGAGCGGAGGTCGTGGGCGTCCCCGTCTACCGCTGGCTGCCGCCGGAGGACCTCACCCCGGTCGACCGCCTCCTCGAAGCGACAGTCGGCCGCGGCGTCGACGCGCTCACCTTCACGAGCGCGCCCGCGGCGGCGTCCCTGCTGTCCCGCGCGGAGGACAGGGGACTCCTCCCGGAACTGCTGAACGCCCTCAACCACGACGTACTCCCCGCCTGCGTCGGCCCGGTGACGGCCCTTCCCCTCCAGGCCCGCGGCATCGACACCGTCCAGCCCGAGCGGTTCCGCCTCGGCCCTCTGGTCCAACTCCTCTGCCAGGAACTCCCCTCCCGCGCCCGCACCCTCCCCATCGCCGGCCACCGTGTGGAGATCCGCGGCCACGCGGTCCTGGTCGACGGCGCCCTGCGCCCCGTCCCGCCCGCCGGCATGTCCCTGCTCCGTTCCCTGTGCCGCCGCCCCGGCTGGGTCGTCCCCCGCTCCGAACTCCTCAAGGCCCTGCCCGGCGCCGGCCGCGACGAACACGCCGTCGAAACGGCCATGGCCCGCCTGCGCACGGCGCTGGGCGCGCCCAAACTCATCCAGACGGTCGTCAAACGCGGCTACCGGCTGGCTCTGGACCCGGCGGCGGACACGAAGTACGGCGACGCGTCGCCGGGCGCCCAGTAGCTCGGGGTGCGCGTGGTTCGGCGGGTCCGGGTGGTTCGTGGTTTCTCGCGCAGTTCCCCGCGCCCCTGCAAAGCGACCGGGGCTGCGCCCCGTGCTTTTCAGGGGCGCCCATCCGATGTCAACGGCGCCGTGCGATGAAGGCCGGCCGCAGGCCCATGCCTTCAGGGGCGCGGGGAACTGCGCAATAGCCACACACCACCCGCAGCCGCCGAACCACGCGCACCCCCGAGCTATGAGGCGCCCGGCCACGTGCGACCCGGCACCGTAACGGGTACGAACACCTGAGCCCCCCGACGCGGTGAACCCCTAGGCGGTGACAGGCCCATGTCCTACACCCCCCGCTTCGACTGCGGCCATCGCTGCCTCGACCTCCTCGCCACCACCCACCCCGAGGAACAACTCACCTCCCCGGCGCACCTGCGCCGCTGGATCACCGCCGCCGCCCTCGTCCCCGAGGACACCCCCCTCGACCACATCACCCCCGACTGGCTCCCCGCCTTCCAGGAAGTACGCGGCCACATAGCCCGGTTGGTCCACCCGGCCGCGTCCCCCACCACCCGGCCCGACCCCCACGCATACGACGCCTCCCTCGCCAGGATCAACGACCTGGCGAGACCCGCACCCCCCGCCCCCCGAGCCGTCCGCACGGACACCGGCACCCTCACCCGCGTCCTCGCGGACACCCCCGACCGCGTCGCCCTCGTGGCCGTCATCGCCCGCGACACCGTGGAGTTGCTCACCGACCCCGTCGCCTGCGCGAGCCTGCGCCAGTGCGCCGGCGACAACTGCCCCCTCGTGTACGTCGACACGTCCCGGGGCCGACGCCGCCGCTGGTGCTCCAGCGAGATCTGCGGCAACCGCGAGCGTGTGGCCCGCCACCGCCGCCGCGCGGCCCTTTCACGCGCGTAGACCGCGTACCTTCCGCCCCGATTCCCCCCGCTTGGCAGCGTATTGCCCATCTCCCCTGCGGTGCCTAGCAGTTGGGCAACGGCCCCGCTCCCGTAAAGAAGCAGCAGTGCTGTTTTTCACACCGTGAGATCCACATCTTCACAATTCCCGCCCTCCCGTGCCGGTTTTGAAACCGATTTGGGTGCGCTTGTCCCTCAGGAGTCCCACCAACCCCAAGTTGAATCGAGAAAGTTGTGGCTCAACTCTGAACACACAACTGATTACCTACGTATCCCGATGTGAGCGACCGACTGGGGGAACCCCCGGACACCGGAGGTAGCCGTGCGCAAGGATTCCGCTGTGGCCGATGACCGCCCGCACAGGGCACGACATCGCGCATCACAGCCCTCAGAGCCAGACGAGGAGCTGATGCGCGCGCTGTACCGCGAGCATGCTGGACCCTTGCTCGCGTACGTGCTGCGTCTGGTCGCGGGCGACCGCCAACGCGCTGAGGACGTCGTGCAGGAAACTCTCATCAGGGCCTGGAAGAACGCCGGTCAGCTCAATCGAGCGACCGGATCGGTACGCCCCTGGCTGGTGACGGTCGCACGCCGCATCGTCATCGACGGCCACCGCAGCCGGCAGGCCCGGCCGCAGGAGGTCGACCCGTCGCCGCTGGAGGTCATCCCCGCGGAGGACGAGATCGACAAGGCGTTGTGGCTGATGACACTGTCGGACGCGCTGGACGACCTGACCCCTGCCCACAGGGAAGTCCTGGTCGAGACCTATTTCAAAGGGCGTACGGTCAATGAGGCGGCCGAGACGCTTGGCATCCCCAGTGGAACCGTCCGCTCCCGGGTGTTCTACGCCCTGCGGTCGATGAAGCTGGCTCTGGAGGAGCGCGGGGTGACGGCATGAGCAACATCTACGGGGGGTATGGACCGGGAATGCCCGGGTCTGTGCAAGGAGCCCAAGGTTCCGGCGACAACATCCACGAAACCGTCGGCGCGTACGCCCTCGGGATACTGGACGACGCCGAGGCCACACAATTCGAGGCCCATCTCGCCACGTGCGAATGGTGCGGTCAGCAGCTCGACGAACTGGCCGGCATGGAACCGATGCTGGCCGCCCTCGCCGATCTGCCCGCGGCCCAGGGGACACCGGCGATCGGTGAGTCCCTGGCGGCGAAACCGAGCCCGAAGCTCTCGGACCGGCTGGTCGGCGAGGTCGTCCAGCACCGGGCCAAGAAGAGCCGGCGCAACTTCTTCATGCTGGCGGCCGGTATCGCCGCGATCGTCGCGGGTCCCAGCGCGGTGTTCGCGACGACCGGCGGGGGTGACGACGGCAAGGCGCAGGCGAACCGGACGGTCATCGACAACCCGGCCAAGGACGCCTTCATGGGGATCAGGGCCAAGGACAAGGTCTCGTCCACGGACGCGGCCAGCCAGGTCAGCGCGACGGTCGCCACCCAGGAGAAGGCGTGGGGCACCCACGCCGTCCTGGAACTGAAGAACGTCAAGGGCCCGGAGAAGTGCTCGCTGATCGCCGTCGGCAAGAACGGCGAGCGGGAGACGGTCACTTCCTGGTCCGTCCCGACCTGGGGTTACGGCATCAAGGACGCCAAGACGGAGCAGGCCAAGAACCCGCTCTACGTCGAGGGCGGCGCCGCCTTCACCCCGGACGAGATCGACCACTTCGAGGTCCTGACCTTCTCCGGCAAGAAGCTGGTCCAGGTCGAGGCGTAACCGACCGGTGCCCCGCGTCCCCCGTCTTTCGGGGGCGCGGGGCACCGGCTGTTCCCCCGGAGGGCCACCGTCGCGTACGGTGGACGGCTGCCCAGCACGTCAGAAGGGGGCCCGGGTGGCCGCTCAGGTTCAGCAGGAAACGCTCGACTCCGCTCATGACTCCGTCCGTGAGCGGGAGATCGGCGTCGAACAGGAACATCTGGACCGGGTGTACCGGCGCCTCGAGGAGAAGATCCACGAGGCGGAGTTCCTGATGAACGACGCGGCCAAGCGCGGCCAGGTCGGCACCCCGGGCGCACTCGCCGAGCGGGACGCCCAGGTCTTCCGCGCGGGCATCCACCTGAACCGGCTGAACAACGAGTTCGAGGACTTCCTCTTCGGCCGGATCGACCTGCTCCTCGGCAAGGACGGCAAGAAGGGCCCGGACGGCGCGTACACGGCCGTCGAACCCGCCGAGGGCGCCGTCCGCCCCGACAACACCGCCGACATCGCCGAGACCCTGCACATCGGCCGCATCGGTGTCCTCGACGCCGAGTACGCGCCGCTGGTCATCGACTGGCGGGCCCCCGCCGCCGCCCCCTTCTACCGTTCGACCCCGGTCGACCCCGGGCGCGTCGTCCGCCGCCGCGTCATCCGCTCCAAGGGCCGCAAGGTGCTCGGCGTCGAGGACGACCTGATGCGCCCCGAGCTGACGGCGTACCTCGACGGCCACGAACTGCCCGTCATCGGCGACGGCGCCCTCATGGCCGCCCTCGGCCAGGCCCGCAGCCACACCATGCGGGACATCGTCGCCTCCATCCAGGCCGAGCAGGACCTGGTGATCCGCGCCCCCGCCGCCTCCGTCACATACGTCGAGGGCGGGCCCGGCACGGGCAAGACGGCCGTCGCCCTGCACCGCGCCGCGTACCTCCTCTACCAGGACCGGCGCCGGTACGCGGGCGGCATCCTGATCGTCTCCCCGACGCCGCTGCTCGTCGCGTACACCGAGGGCGTCCTCCCCTCCCTCGGCGAGGAGGGCCAGGTCGCCATCCGCGCGATCGGGTCCCTCGTCGACGGGGCCGAGGCCACGCTGTACGACTCCCCGGCCGTGGCCCGCGCCAAGGGCTCGTACCGCATGCTCAAGGTGCTGCGGAAGGCCGCCCGGGGCGCCCTGGAGCTGAGCGACGCGCCCACCCGCCTGCGCGTCGTCGCGTTCGGCCGCCGGCTGGAGCTGGAGGCCGGGGAACTGGACCGCATCCGCCGCAACGCGCTCGGCGGCACGGCCCCCGTCAACCTGCTGCGCCCCCGCGCCCGCAAGCTCCTGCTCGACGCCCTGTGGGACCGTTCCGGCGCCGCCGGCCGCCACACGGACCCCGAACTCGCCGCCGAACTCCGCTCCTCCTTCGACGAGGACATCACGAGCGAGGACGCCTTCATCGCCTTCCTCGACGCCTGGTGGCCCGAGCTGACACCGCGCGCGGTCCTCACCGCCATGGCCGACGAGCGCCGGCTCGGGCGCTGGGCCCGGCGCATCCTCAACCCGGGCGAGGTCCGCCGGGTCGCCCGCTCCCTCAAGCGGGACGGGCTCTCGGTCCACGACGTCGCCATGCTGGACGAGCTCCAGGCCATCCTCGGCCTGCCCGCCCGCCCCCGCAAAAAGCGCGAACTCGACCCGCTCGACCAGCTCACGGGCCTGGAGGAGCTGATGCCCGTGCGGGAGGAGACCCAGCGCGAGCGAGCCGAGCGGCTGGCCCAGGAACGCACCGAGTACGCGCACATCATCGTCGACGAGGCGCAGGACCTCACCCCGATGCAGTGGCGCATGGTGGGCCGCCGCGGCCGGCACGCCACCTGGACGGTGGTCGGCGACCCCGCGCAGTCGTCCTGGTCGGACCCGGACGAGGCGGCCGAGGCGCGGGACGAGGCACTCGGCACCCGGCCCCGCCGCCGCTTCACCCTGACCGTCAACTACCGCAACCCGGCAGAGATCGCCGAGCTGGCGGCGAAAGTGCTGGCGCTCGCGATGCCGGGCTCCCAGTCCCCCTCCGCGGTCCGCTCCACCGGCGTCCGGCCCCGCTTCGTCACCGCCCAGCGCGACACCCTGGCCCGCACGGTCCGCGCGGAGGCCGCGCGGCTGCTGGACCTCGTCGACGGGACGGTGGGTGTCGTCGTCGCGATGAACCGCCGCGAGGAGGCCACGCGCTGGCTGGCCGGCCTCGGGGACCGCGTCGTGGCCCTCGGCAGCCTGGAGGCGAAGGGCCTGGAGTACGACGCGACGGTGGTCGTCTCCCCGGCGGAGATCGCGGACGAGTCACCGGCGGGCCTCAGGGTTCTGTACGTGGCCCTGACCCGGGCGACACAGCAGCTGACGGTCGTATCGGCGGAGAGGGACGACCCGGACGCGACGGGAGTGCCGGACCTGCTGCGGGACTGAGGCGAAAAGCACGGGCCGCAGCCCCTGCTTTGCAGGGGCGCGGGGAACCGCGCGAGCGACCACGAACCACCCGCACCCGCCGACGCATCGTCAACTCCCAGAACGCCTGGGCGCCTGTTAGCCTGGGTGATGGCACCGGCTCGATCCAAGCCCCCGGGCCCAACCTTCGTCGCTTAGAGCGACCACTTGCCGCGAGGCGAGCATGGCGGGTCGGTGCCACTTGAACGTCAGCTTCACGAAGAGGTCCACGTCGCTGTGACGTGGGCCTCTTTCTGTTGAGAACAAAACGTTCTCAATCCCGCCGGGCTAACGCCTACTGGGCGGTAGGTGCGACGATCGGACGGCAAAATGCAGCAAACGCAGTAGCGAAAGCAGAGGAAGTCGGCCATGGCAACGGCGCCCAGCGTCTCCTACTCGATGACGGTCCGCCTGGAGGTGCCCGCGAGCGGAACCGCGGTCTCCCAGCTCACCACGGCCGTCGAGTCCAACGGAGGCTCGGTGACCGGCCTCGACGTGACCGCCTCCGGTCACGAGAAGCTCCGCATCGACGTCACCATCGCGGCCACCTCCACCGCGCACGCCGACGAGATCGTCGAGCAGCTGCGCCACATCGAGGGCGTCACGCTCGGCAAGGTCTCCGACCGTACCTTCCTGATGCACCTCGGCGGCAAGATCGAGATGGCGTCGAAACACCCCATCCGCAACCGTGACGACCTGTCCATGGTCTACACACCCGGTGTGGCCCGCGTCTGCATGGCGATCGCCGAGAACCCCGAGGACGCCCGCCGTCTCACCATCAAGCGCAACTCCGTTGCGGTCGTGACGGACGGCTCCGCCGTGCTGGGCCTCGGCAACATCGGCCCCAAGGCCGCGCTGCCCGTCATGGAGGGCAAGGCGGCCCTCTTCAAGCGGTTCGCCGGCATCGACGCCTGGCCGATCTGCCTCGACACCCAGGACACCGACGCGATCGTGGAGATCGTCAAGGCGATCGCCCCCGGCTTCGCCGGCATCAACCTGGAGGACATCTCCGCGCCCCGCTGCTTCGAGATCGAGGCCCGGCTGCGCGAGGCCCTCGACATCCCCGTCTTCCACGACGACCAGCACGGCACGGCGATCGTGGTGCTCGCCGCGCTCACCAACGCACTTCGCGTGGCGGGCAAGGGAATCGGCGACATCCGCGTCGTCATGTCCGGCGCCGGCGCGGCCGGTACGGCCATCCTCAAGCTGCTCATCGCGGCCGGTGTGAAGAACGCCGTCGTCGCCGACATCCACGGTGTCGTGCACTGCGACCGCGAGGACCTGGTCGACGCCGCCGCCGACTCCCCGCTGCGCTGGATCGCCGACAACACCAACCCCGAGGGTCTCACCGGCACGCTGAAGGAGGCCGTGCGCGACGCGGACGTCTTCATCGGCGTCTCCGCCCCGAACGTCCTCGACGGCGACGACGTGGCCGCCATGGCCGACAACGCGATCGTGTTCGCGCTCGCGAACCCGGACCCCGAGGTCGACCCGGCGGTGGCCCGTCAGACGGCGGCCGTCGTGGCCACCGGCCGCTCCGACTTCCCGAACCAGATCAACAACGTGCTGGTCTTCCCGGGCGTCTTCCGCGGTCTCCTCGACGCCCAGTCCCGCACGGTCAACACGGAGATGATGCTCGCCGCCGCGAAGGCCCTCGCCGACGTCGTCACCGAGGACGAGCTGAACCCGAACTACATCATCCCGAGCGTCTTCAACGACAAGGTCGCGGGAGCGGTCGCCGGAGCGGTCCGCGAGGCCGCGAAGGCCGCCGGCGCCACGGCCTGACCCCCGGCGGGCGGGGGCCCGGCAGCGGCTCCGGCCGACTGTGACGGTCACCACGATGGGCCCGGGCCCCGGCGCGTCGCGGGGGTCAGGGCCGTACGTACGCCTAGGGTGGCGGCCAGTCCGCCGCCGAGGCGGGCCCGAGCGGGACCGGCGTGGACATGGCGCTTTTCGTGTGACTCCCATGGGTGTTCGTGTGACTCCCATGGGTGCCGGATTGGCTTTCCCGCCGCAGGTGAGTGCAGGATGCGTCCCTGGGCGCGAGGGTCTGACGACGGACCCGGGTCCGCCTCAACGGCAAGAAGAACACGGGAGTAACAACATGAACCGCAGTGAGCTGGTGGCCGCGCTGGCCGACCGCGCCGAGGTGACCCGCAAGGACGCCGACGCCGTGCTGGCCGCGTTCGCCGACGTCGTCGGTGACATCGTCTCCAAGGGCGACGAGAAGGTCACCATCCCCGGTTTCCTGACCTTCGAGCGCACCCACCGTGCCGCTCGCACCGCGCGCAACCCGCAGACCGGCGACCCGATCCAGATCCCGGCCGGCTACAGCGTGAAGGTCTCCGCGGGCAGCAAGCTCAAGGAAGCCGCCAAGGGCAAGTGACCCCGCCGCCCGTACGCCGCGGGACGGCGCACGAGGCCCGGTGACGCCAATGGGGCGGTCTCCCCGATTTTCGGGAGACCGCCCCATCGGCGTATCACGGGTCCGCCCACCCAGGCCGAGGGCCTTGCCGGGCGTCGGGTCAGCCGAGGGCCTTGCCCGGCAGTTCGACCTTCGCGCCGAGCTCCATGAGCTTCTCCATGAAGTTCTCGTAGCCTCGGTTGATGAGGTCGATGCCGTGGACGCGGGACGTCCCCTGGGCCGCGAGGGCGGCGATGAGGTAGGAGAAGCCGCCACGGAGGTCGGGGATGACCAGGTCGGCGCCCTGGAGCTTCGTCGGGCCCGACACGACCGCGGAGTGCAGGAAGTTCCGCTGTCCGAAGCGGCAGTCGGAGCCGCCGAGGCACTCGCGGTAGAGCTGGATGTGCGCGCCCATCTGGTTCAGCGCGGACGTGAAGCCCAACCGGGACTCGTAGACCGTCTCGTGGATGATCGACAGACCCGTGGCCTGCGTCAGGGCCACCACGAGGGGCTGCTGCCAGTCGGTCTGGAAGCCGGGGTGGACGTCCGTCTCCAGGGCGATCGACTTCAGCTGGCCGCCGGGGTGCCAGAAGCGGATGCCCTCGTCGTCGATCTCGAACGCGCCACCCACCTTCCGGTAGGTGTTCAGGAACGTCATCATCGAGCGCTGCTGGGCGCCCCGGACGTAGATGTCACCCTCGGTCGCCAGCGCGGCGGACGCCCAGGAGGCGGCCTCCAGACGGTCCGGGAGGGCCTTGTGGGTGTAACCGCCGAGCGAGTCCACACCGGTGATGCGGATCGTGCGGTCGGTGTCCATCGCGATGATGGAGCCCATCTTCTGCAGGACGCAGATGAGGTCCTCGATCTCCGGCTCGATCGCCGCGTTCGACAGCTCCGTCACGCCCTCCGCGAGGACGGCCGTGAGCAGCACCTGCTCGGTCGCGCCGACCGACGGGTACGGCAGCCGGATCTTCGTACCGCGCAGCCGCCGCGGCGCCTCCAGGTACTGGCCGTCCTCCCGCTTCTCGATCTTCGCGCCGAACTGCCGCAGCACCTCGAAGTGGAAGTCGATCGGCCGGCCGCCGATGTCGCAGCCGCCGAGACCGGGTATGAAGGCATGGCCGAGCCGGTGCAGCAGCGGACCGCAGAACAGGATCGGGATGCGCGAGGAACCCGCGTGGGCGTCGATGTCGGCGACGTTCGCGCTCTCCACGTTCGTCGGGTCCATCACCAGCTCGCCCGGTTCGTCCCCCGGGCGGACCGTCACGCCATGCAGCTGCAGCAGCCCGCGCACCACCCGCACATCGCGGATGTCGGGGACGTTGCGCAGCCGGCTCGGACCACTGCCGAGCAGTGCGGCGACCATGGCCTTGGGTACGAGGTTCTTCGCACCGCGGACACGGATCTCGCCACTGAGCGGGGTGCCGCCGTGTACAAGCAGTACGTCGTCAGAGCCGTTGACGGTCATGAATCTCGCGTTCCGTGGAGTAGGGCAGGGCTTTACGGCGTGGGGGACCGACCGGTTTCCCGTTGTGCGGGAGCCGTTTCGGCGTGGGCCGGAAGGGCTAGCGTAAACGCCGCCCACCCCCCTTCCGTAAGCCCGAGTACTTCTCAGCCACGTCATGGGTTCGCCACAACACGAACGGTTCACCGCCGGGCACATGGGGTCACCGACCCCGGCCGTGCGCGGGGTCCGCACCGGTGCGCCCTGAGCTGCGCGCACACCGCTCCCGGGATTGGCTCCCCGCGCGGGGGCAGGATGCGGGATCATGTCAGGCATGACCGAGGTGTCCTCGCTCACAGGGCGGCTGCTCGTGGCCACGCCCGCCCTGGCGGACCCGAACTTCGACCGCGCTGTGGTGCTGCTCCTCGACCACGACGAGGAGGGCTCGCTCGGGGTGGTCCTCAACCGCCCCACGCCCGTGGACGTCAAAGACATCCTGGAGGGCTGGGCGGAACTCGCCGGTGAACCCGGGGTCGTCTTCCAGGGCGGCCCGGTGTCCCTGGACTCGGCGCTCGGTGTCGCGGTGATACCCGGCGGCGGCCCCGTCGACCGGGCCCCGCTCGGCTGGCGGCGTGTCCACGGCGCGATCGGGCTCGTCGACCTGGAGGCCCCGCCGGAGCTCCTCGCCTCCGCGCTCGGCTCGCTGCGCATCTTCGCCGGATACGCCGGCTGGGGTCCGGGCCAGTTGGAGGACGAACTGGTCGAGGGTGCCTGGTACGTCGTCGAGTCGGAACCCGGCGACGTGTCGTCCCCGTCACCCGAACGGCTGTGGCGGGAGGTCCTGCGCCGCCAGCGCAGCGAACTCGCGATGGTGGCCACGTACCCGGACGACCCTTCGCTCAACTGATGCGTGCGTGCCCCAGTACCCTTGGCGTCATGAGCACTCTTGAGCCCGAGCGCGGTACTGGTACGGGGACCCTCGTCGAGCCGACGCCGCAGGTGTCGCACGGCGACGGTGACCACGAGCGCTTCGCCCACTACGTCCAGAAGGACAAGATCATGGCGAGCGCGCTCGACGGCACGCCCGTCGTGGCGTTGTGCGGCAAGGTGTGGGTACCGGGTCGTGACCCGAAGAAGTACCCCGTGTGCCCCATGTGCAAGGAGATCTTCGACTCGCTCGGCGCGGGCGGCGGGGACGACGACGGCGGCGGCAAGAAGTAGCGGCCGGATGATGTGACCGCGGTACCCCGGAAGCGGGTACCGCGGTCTTTGCTGCGCCGGGCGCCTAGTAGCTCGGGGGTTGGTGTTCGTCTGCGGGTGCGGGTGGTGCGTGCTTTCTCGCGCAGTTCCCCGCGCCCCTGAAGGCATGGGGCTGCGGCCCGGCCTTCATCGGGTGGCACCGTTGTGATCGGACAGGCACCGTTGAAAAGCACGGGGCGCAGCCCTGGTCGCTTTCCAGGGGCGCGGGGGAACTGCGCGAACAACCCCCACCCGACCGCAGTCGCCCGACAACAGGGGCCTCCGAGTCAATGGGCGCCCGGTCTCGGCCACAACGTGGTCGAGACCTCTTGTGGTCATGTCCATGTACTCCATAGCCTCCGGTTGTGTTGTAGAGAGCAGAACGCCCGTTGCAGAGAATGCAACACTCCGCTCCCCCCTCCGGAGGACCCCGCGCCATGAAGCTCGCCGCACGACTCGTCGCCCCCGTGGCGGCCCTCGCACTCGCGGGACTGACCGCCTGCGCCCCCGAGACTTCCGACAACTCTTCCGCCGCCAAGGACGACAGGACCGGCACCCTGCGGGTCTGGCTCTTCCAGGAGGTGAGCAACGAGCCGAAGGAGAAGGTCGTCGGCAAGGTCGTCGAGGGCTTCGAGAAGGCGCATGAGGGCGCGAAGGCCAAGGTCGAGTACATCCCCGTCGAGACCCGCGCCGAACGGATGAAGGCCGCCTTCAACGACCCGAAGAGCGCCCCCGACGTCATCGAGTACGGCAACACGGACACGGCCGGCTACGTCAAGGACGGCGGGCTCGCCGACGTCACCGCCGACTTCCACGGCTGGTCCGACTCCAAGGACTCCGACCCGACCGCCAGGACCTCCGTCACCGTCGACGGCAAGGTCTACGGCGCGCCCTTCTTCGTGGGCGTCCGCGCCCTGTACTACCGCACGGACGTCTTCGAGGAACTCGGCCTCGAACCCCCCAGGACGCTGGACGAGCTGACGACCGCCGCCCAGCGGATACGCGCGGCCAGGCCCGAGCTGTACGGCCTCGCCGTCGGCGGCGCCTACACCTACGGCGCGATGCCGTTCGTCTGGGCCAACGGCGGTGACATGGCCGAGGGCAAGGGAGGCTCGTACTCCGCCACCATCGACAGCGCGGCCGCCCAGAAGGGCATCAGGGCGTACACCTCGCTGTTCGGCGACGACAACTGCCCCGCCGCCAAGTGCGCGGGCATGGGCGGCAACGACACGGTCACCGCGTTCGCCGCGGGCAAGGCCGGCATGGCCATCGGCGGTGACTTCAGTCATGCCGCCGTGGAGGCCGGGAAGGTCAAGGGCAAGTACGCGGTCGTCCCGCTGCCGGGTGTGAAGTCCGGTTCGGTCGCGCCGGCCTTCGCGGGCGGCAACAACATCGGCGTACTGAAGAGCACCACGCACCGCACGCTCGCCGTCGACCTCATGAAGCGGCTGGCGTCCAAGCAGACGCAGGGCCAACTCTTCGACGCGATGGGCTTCCTGCCCACCTATACCGACGTACGGGCCGAGGCGGCGAAGAAGGAGCCGTTCATCGAGCCGTTCGTGAAGACGCTGTCCTCGGGGACCAGGTTCGTGCCCGTCTCGCCGGCGTGGGCCCGGATCGACGCGTCGCTGGTGCTGCCGACGATGTTCCAGGAGGTCGTCAGCGGCAAGAAGGACGTGGAGGAGGCGTCCGAGGACGCGGCGGAGCGGATGAACGACGCGTTCACCTCCGTCGGGTGACGCCTGTGCCCACCAGGTCGGGCGGCGCGCGTTCACGGAAGCGCGGCGTTCCTGGTCCCGCGCTCGGTTCCCCGCGCACCCTCTGTGCCGGCCCGCGGGGTCGCGGAGCCGCGGCGTGGACTCCCTGGCTCTACCTCGCCCCCGCGCTTGCCGTGCTCGGCGGGCTGCTGGTCTATCCCGTCTACCAGCTCGGCCTGATCTCGCTGTTGGAGTACACCCAGGCGCAGGTCAGCGGCGGTGAACCGACCTCCTTCCGGGGAGCCGGGAACTACGCCGAACTCTTCGGGGACGCCCAGTTCTGGCGGGTGCTGCTCGCCACCGTCGTCTTCGCGGCGGCCTGCGTGGTGTCCACACTGGCCGTCGGCTGCGCCCTGGCCGTCCTGCTGACCCGGGTGCGGGTCGTACCCCGGCTGGCGTTGATGCTGGCCGCGCTGGGCGCGTGGGCCACCCCGGCGGTCACCGGCTCGACGGTGTGGCTGCTGCTGTTCGACCCCGACTTCGGGCCCGTCAACCGGATGCTCGGACTGGGCGACCACTCGTGGACGTACGGGCGGTACAGCGCCTTCCTCCTCGTCCTGCTGGAAGTGGTGTGGTGCTCCTTCCCGTTCGTGATGGTGACGGTCTACGCGGGCATCCGGGCCGTGCCGTCCGAGGTCCTGGAGGCGGCGGCCCTCGACGGCGCCTCGCAGTGGCGGATCTGGCGGTCGGTGCTCGCGCCGATGCTCCGCCCGATCCTGGTCGTCGTCACCATTCAGTCGATCATCTGGGACTTCAAGGTCTTCACCCAGATCTATGTGATGACGGGCGGCGGCGGTATCGCGGGCCAGAACCTCGTACTGAACGTGTACGCCTACCAAAAGGCCTTCGCGTCCTCCCAGTACAGCCTCGGCTCGGCGATCGGCGTGGTGACGCTGGTGATTCTGCTGGCGATCACCCTGGTCCATGTGCGACTGCTCCGCGGGCAGGGGGAGGAACTGTGAATTCGCCAGGTTTCCCGCGGCGCCCCTGGCGGCTCGCGGCGGAGGCGTCCGCCCTGGTCATCGCGGCCGTGGTGGCGTTCCCGCTGTACTGGATGGTATTGAGCGCCGTCAGACCCGCGGGCGAGATCGAGTCGGTCGTGGTCCGGCCCTGGACGCTCAAGCCGACACTGGATTCCTTCCGCCGGGTCCTCGGGCAGCAGGAATTCGGCCGCTACTTCCTCAACAGCCTTGTCGTCGCCTGTGCCGTAGTGATCGTCTCCGCGCTCATCGCGTTTCTCGCGGCGACGGCGGTGACACGATTCCGCTTCCGTTTCCGGACCACCTTGTTGATCATGTTCCTGATCGCGCAGATGGTGCCCGTGGAGGCACTGGCCATCCCCTTGTTCTTCCTGATGCGGGACACCGGTCAACTGAACACCCTAGGTGCGCTGATCCTGCCCCACATCGCCTTCTCCCTGCCCTTCGCGATCTGGATGCTGCGGGGCTTTGTGAAGGCCGTACCCGAGTCCCTGGAGGAGGCGGCTCATCTCGACGGGGCGAGCCGTTCCCGGTTCCTGTGGCAGATCCTTTTCCCGCTCGTGCTGCCGGGGCTGGTCGCCACCAGCGTCTTCTCCTTCATCTCGGCCTGGAACGACTTCCTGTTCGCCAAGTCCTTCATCATCAGCGACACCTCCCGGTCGACGCTGCCGATGGCCCTGCTCGTGTTCTTCAAGCCGGAAGAGCCGGACTGGGGCGGTGTGATGGCGGCGTCCACCGTGATGACGATTCCGGTTCTGGTCTTCTTCGTACTCGTGCAGCGACGGCTGGTCTCCGGACTGGGCGGAGCGGTCAAGGACTGACATGACTGATCTCGACGGAACGGAACTGATTCCGGCCCCCGGCCGCCTCTTCCGGAACCACCCCGGCCGCGGTCGCCTCGACGAGGAGACACAGCTGGTCGCCGGCCCCGGTACCGAGGGCGTCGCGCGCTGGCTGCGGGCGGCGGTCGGCGCGGCGACCGGTTACCCGCTTCCGGAGGGCGGCGGGTCCGGCTGCCGGCTCGCCCTGAGCATCGAGCCGGACCTGCCGCCGGAGGGCTATCGCATGGTCCTCGGCAGCGCCGACCACCTGATCCAGGGCGGCAGTGCGGCAGGCGTCTTCTGGGGCGCGCAGACCTTCCGGCAGCTGCTCGGGCCCGACGCCTACCGGCGGGCCCCCGTGCGGCCCGGCCAGGACTGGGACCTCCCCGAGGTCACCGTCGAGGACGCCCCCCGCTTCGCCTGGCGCGGCCTCATGCTCGACGTCGCCCGTCACTTCCTGTCCAAGGACCAGGTGCTGCGCTATCTGGATCTGATGGCCGCGCACAAACTCAATGTCCTCCACTTCCACTTGACGGACGACCAGGGATGGCGCCTGGAGATCGAGCGATACCCGAGGCTGACGGAGGTCGGATCATGGCGGGCCCGCACGAAATTCGGCCATAGGGCGTCACCCCTGTGGGAGGAGAAACCGCACGGCGGTCACTACGCACATGACGACATCCGCGAGATCGTCGCCTACGCCGCCGAGCGGCATATCACCGTGGTCCCCGAGATCGACATCCCGGGACACAGCCAGGCCGCGATCGCCGCGTATCCGGAACTGGGCAACACCGATGTCATCGACACGACCGCCCTCACCGTCTGGGACACCTGGGGCATCAACGAGAACGTACTCGCCCCCACGGACAACACCCTGCGCTTCTACGAGGGGGTCCTGGAGGAAGTCCTGGAACTCTTTCCGTCGGCCTTTGTGCACCTCGGCGGTGACGAGTGCGTCAAGGACCAGTGGAAGCGGTCGGCCACGGCACAGGCGCGCATCCGGGAGCTCGGGCTCAGGGACGAGGACGGCCTGCAGTCGTGGTTCGTCCGGCACTTCGACAACTGGCTGACGGCGCGCGGGCGTCGCCTGATCGGATGGGACGAGATCCTGGAAGGCGGCCTCGCGCCGGGTGCGGCCGTGTCGTCCTGGCGGGGCTACGCGGGCGGCGTCACGGCTGCCCGCGCGGGCCACGACGTGGTCATGTGCCCCGAGCAGCACGTGTACCTGGACCACCGGCAGCACGACGGTCCCGACGAACCGGTGCCGATCGGCCATGTGCGCACCCTGGAGGACGTCTTCCGGTTCGAGCCGGTTCCACCGCAGTTGACGCCCGAGGAGGCGCGGCACGTGCTGGGCACGCAGGCCAACGTGTGGACCGAGACGATGGAGGACCCCGCGCGCGTGGACTACCAGGCGTTTCCCCGGCTCGCGGCCTTCGCGGAGGTGGCCTGGAGCCGGCTGCCCCCGCCGGCCGAACGGGACTTCGCCGGCTTCGAACGCCGGATGACCGTCCACTATCGCCGACTTGACGCCCTGGGAGTCGGTTATCGGCCGCCCGGCGGACCCCGTCCGTGGCAGCGGCGCCCCGGAGTGATCGGACGCCCGATCGAGGGGGCGCCCCCGAACGTGTGAGGCGTCGGCGCACCGCGCGTCCGAAAGCGGGTGCCCCGCGACCGTGGCCCCCACCTGGAACAAGAGGCGCAAGAAACGCCGAAGGCCGTCAAAACGTGCCTGTGGGAGAAGTCGCGTCAAAACGGACTATCCCCGGTCTGAGGTGGGCGAATGCCTCCTAGCGGACCCCCGCGTTCGGGTCTCGCGAGAATGTGCCAGAGTTGCCACGTCCGCCCTGTCAGCACGTACCGTACGGCAACACAGGCGGACCAGGGACCTGTCGTTGGGATCATGCCGGCTTCGGGTAACGGTGCTGGATGAATGCCGGCGAGCGGGGCTTGGTACGTGCAACTGAAGGCGCAGGAGGGCGTCGACGCGGAGCGTCGGCGACCGACGACAACGCCGCAGGTGCGCGGACCGGGCCCCCGCGACCCCGGCGTGATCCGAACAACAGGTCCTCAGTGGGGCAGCGGGAAGGGGCAGCCGGTTTGACCACGCACGCACCGCAGGCGGCGCAGGCCGTGACCCTGCCCGGCTCGCTCGACGAGGCCGTGGCGGCCCTCGCCGCCATGCCCTGGGCGGTTCCGGTGGCGGGCGGCACGGACCTCATGACCGCGGTCAACTCCGGGCAGCTCAGGCCGGCCGCGCTGGTCGGGCTGGGCAGGATCAGCGAGATCCGCGGCTGGCAGTACCAGGACGGACACGCCCTGCTCGGCGCCGGACTGACGCACGCCCGGATGGGGCGCCCCGACTTCGCGGCGCTCATCCCGGCGCTCGCCGCCGCCGCGCGTGCCGCCGGGCCACCGCAGATCCGCAACGCGGGCACCCTGGGCGGCAACATCGCGACGGCCGCTCCCACGGGCGACGCGCTGCCGGTGCTGGCCGCCCTGGAGGCCACGCTGATCATCGCGGGCCCGGGCGGGGCCCGCCGTGAGATGCCCGTCTCGCACCTGCTGGCCGGGATGGAGATGCTGCGCCCCGGCGAACTGATCGGGTACGTGCGCGTGCCGCTCCTGCACGCCCCCCAGGTCTTCCTGAAGGCCACCGGGCGGACCGGCCCCGGCCGCGCGGCCGCCTCGGTCGCGCTCGTCCTCGATCCCGCCCGGCGCGGGGTGCGGTGCGCCGTCGGAGCCATAGCGCCGATGCCGCTGCGCCCGCTGGACGCCGAGGCGTGGGTCGCCGGGCTGATCGACTGGGACGGCGAGCGCACCCTGGTCCCCGAGGCGCTGCAGGCCTTCGGCGAGTACGTCGCCGCCGCCTGCATCCCGGACCCGGCCCCCGAGGTGGACGGCACCGTGCCACCGCTTCCGCCCGCCGTACTGCACCTGCGGCGCACCGTCGCCGCGCTGGCCCGACGAGCACTGGGGAGGGCGCTGTCGTGACCGACGACCAGCACGGAGAGGGCACCCCGCAGCAGGGGGGCCAGAGCGGCTGGGAGCGACTGCCGGGCGACTACGACGACGGCGCCACCACCTTCGTCCAGCTCCCCGAGGGGGGCATCGACGCCCTGCTCGCCGCCGACACCCCGCTCGCCGCGCCCGGCCACGGCTATGTGCCGCCGCCCATAGCGGTCAACCCGGCCACCTCCGCCGGGACCGACCCGTCCGGCACGGGCTCCTGGGCCATGCCGGCCGAGGGCGCCCAGTGGCACGACCCGAACGCCGGTCAGCAGCAGCCCGAGACGCAGCACGGGTTCACGTACAACCCCGACTCGACCGGGCAGTGGACGTTCGAGGACCCGGCCGCCCAGGAAGGCACCGCACCCGGTCACGACGTGACCGGCGAGTGGTCGATTCCGGTCGCCGGGGGCGACCTCCCGGACGAGTCGGGCGAGTTCAGCACATCCGCCCTGGTCGAGCAGTGGGGCGGCACCCCGCCCGCCACTCTGCCCGGCGGCGCCCCCGCGCCCTGGGCGACCGAGCAGATCGGCACGGCGTGGACCGCGCCGCCGCCCGCGGCACGGCCCGAGGAGCCCGCCGCGGAGCCCGCAGGGGCCCCCGGAGAGCCCTCCGGCGCCACCGGGGAGGCTCCGGCTCCCGAGACCGCCGAAGAGGCCCCCGAGGCCGCCCAGGAGCCCGCCGAGGCCGCCGAGGCCGCCGAGCCGGACGTCGAGGCCGACGGCGACCCCGCGGGCCCGCAGGAGGCACGGACGCCCGCCGAGGCGGCCGACGCCGAGTCCCCCGAGGCCGAGGACGCGGGCGACGCGGACCCGGCCGCCGAACCCACCCCGCCCCCGCACGACGACCACCCCCTCGCCTCGTACGTCCTGCGCGTCAACGGCGCCGACCGGCCCGTCACCGACGCCTGGATCGGCGAGTCGCTGCTCTACGTGCTGCGCGAGCGGCTCGGCCTCGCGGGCGCCAAGGACGGCTGCTCGCAGGGCGAGTGCGGCGCGTGCAACGTCCAGGTCGACGGCCGGCTCGTGGCCTCCTGCCTGGTGCCCGCCGTCACCGCCGCGAGCAGCGAGGTGCGCACCGTCGAGGGCCTCGCCGTCGACGGACAGCCCTCCGACGTGCAGCGCGCGCTCGCCCGCTGCGGTGCCGTCCAGTGCGGTTTCTGCGTGCCCGGCATGGCGATGACCGTGCACGACCTCCTGGAGGGCAACCCGGCGCCCACCGAGCTGGAGGCCCGCCAGGCGCTGTGCGGCAACCTCTGCCGCTGCTCCGGCTACCGCGGCGTGCTCGCGGCCGTACGCGAGGTCGTCGCCGAACGCGAGGCGCACGCGGGCGCCGACGGCGAGACCGGCGCCGACACCGATGCCGCGCGCATCCCGCACCAGGCGGCCCCCGGCGCGGGCGGCGTCAACCCGGCGGCATACGAGGCCCAGGGAGCACCGCCCACGGCCCCCCACGATCCCGGCCAGTCGTACGGCGGTCAGGGGCTGTCCTTCGGCGGTCAGGACGACACGTACGGCGGTCAGGGGCAGTCGTTCGGGGGGCAGGACGACACGTACGGCGGTCAGGGGCAGTCGTTCGGGGGTCACGACGACTCCTACGGCGGTCAGGGGCAGTCGTTCGGGGGTCACGACGACACGTACGGCGGTCAGGGCCAGACCTTCGGGGGGCACGACGACACCTACGGCGGTCACGGCCAGACCTTCGGCAATCAGGACCAGTCGTTCGGCCAGGACGGAGGCCAGGCGTGAGCAACGAAGCAGCCACCGCGACGCCCGCGGTCGCCGGAGGCGCGGGGGAGGCCGCGCCCGCCCCGGAGCCACTGCCGCACGGGCTCGGCGCGTCCCTGCCGTCCGCCGACGCCCGCGCGAAGTCCGAGGGCACGTTCCCGTACGCGGCCGACCTGTGGGCCGAGGGCCTGCTGTGGGCCGCCGTCCTGCGCTCACCGCACCCCCACGCGCGCATCGTGTCCATCGACACCTCCCACGCGCGCGAGATGCCCGGCGTCCGGGCCGTCGTCACGCACGAGGACGTGCCGGGCACCCCGCTGCACGGCCGCGGCAGGATCGACCGGCCGGTGTTCGCCTCCGAGGTCGTCCGCCACCACGGCGAACCCATCGCGGCCGTCGCCGCCGACCACCCCGACACCGCGCGGATGGCCGCAGCCGCCGTCATCGTCGAGTACGAGGTGCTCGACCCGGTGATCGACCCGGAGCAGGCCTTCGAGGCCGAGCCCCTGCACCCCGACGGCAACCTGATCCGGCACATCCCCCTGCGCCACGGCGACCCCAACGCCTCCGGCGAGATCGTCGTCGAGGGGCAGTACCGCATCGGCCGTCAGGACCCGGCACCCATCGGCGCCGAGGCCGGCCTCGCCGTGCCCCGCCCCGACGGCGGTGTCGAGCTGTATCTCGGCTCCACCGACCCGCACACCGACCGCGACACCGCCGCCGCCGTGTACGGCCTGGCCCCCGACCGCGTGAAGATCGTCGTCACCGGTGTGCCCGGAGCCACCGCGGACCGCGAGGACCAGGGCTTCCAGCTCCCGCTCGGCCTGCTGGCGCTGAAGACCGGCTGCCCGGTCAAGCTGACCGCCACGCGCGAGGAGTCCTTCCTGGGCCACGCGCACCGGCATCCGACGCTCCTGCGATACCGCCACCACGCGGACGCCGAGGGCAGACTGGTGAAGGTCGAGGCCCAGATCCTGCTGGACGCGGGCGCGTACGCCGACACCTCGTCCGAGGCGCTGGCGGCGGCCGTGTCGTTCGCCTGCGGCCCGTACATCGTCCCCAACGCCTTCATCGAGGGCTGGGCGGTCCGCACCAACAACCCGCCCTCCGGCCATGTCCGCGGCGAGGGCGCCATGCAGGTGTGCGCCGCGTACGAGGCGCAGATGGACAAGCTCGCCAAGAAGCTCGGCCTCGACCCGGCCGAACTGCGCATGCGCAACGTGATGTCCACGGGTGACGTGCTGCCGACCGGGCAGTCCGTGACCTGCCCGGCCCCGGTCGCCGAACTCCTCGAGGCGGTCCGGGAGTTCCCGCTCCCGCCACTGCCGAAGGACACCCCCGAGGAGGACTGGCTGCTGCCGGGCGGCCCCGAGGGCGCGGGCGAGCCGGGCGCGGTCCGGCGCGGCGTCGGCTACGGCCTCGGCATGGTCCACATGCTCGGAGCGGAGGGCGCGGACGAGGTCTCCACCGCCACCGTGAAGGTCCACGACGGCATCGCGACCGTGCTGTGCGCGGCCGTCGACACCGGCCAGGGCTTCTCCACCCTCGCCCGGCAGATCGTCCAGGAGACCCTCGGCATCGACGAGGTCCACATCGCCCAGGTCGACACCGACCAGCCACCCGCCGGCGCCGGTTGCCGGGGCCGCCACACCTGGGTCTCGGGCGGCGCGGTGGAACGCGCGGCGAAGATGGTCCGCACACAGCTGCTCCAGCCCCTCGCCCACAAGTTCGGCATGTCCACGGAGCTGCTCCAGATCACCGACGGCAAGATCACGTCGTACGACGGTGTCCTGTCGACGACGGTCGCCGAGGCGCTGGACGGCAAGGAACTGTGGGCCACCGCGCAGTGCCGTCCGCACCCCACCGAGCCACTGGACGGCGCGGGTCAGGGCGACGCGTTCGTGGGCATGGCCTTCTGCGCGATCCGCGCGGTCGTGGACGTCGACATCGAACTCGGCTCCGTACGGGTCGTGGAGCTGGCGGTCGCCCAGGACGTCGGCCGGGTCCTCAACCCCGCCCAGCTCGCGGCGCGGATCGAGGCGGGCGTCACCCAGGGCGTGGGCATCGCGTTGACGGAGAACCTCCGCACCCCGCGCGGTCTGATCCGCCACCCCGACCTGACCGGATACTCGCTGCCGACCGCCCTCGACACCCCCGACATCCAGATCGTCAAGCTGGTGGAGGAGCGGGACGTGGTGGCCCCGTTCGGCGCGAAGGCGGCCAGCGCGGTGCCGGTGGTCACCTCCCCGGCGGCCATCGCGTCGGCGGTGCGGGCGGCGACGGGCCGTCCCGTGAACCGCCTGCCGATCCGCCCGCAGGCGGCGGTGGTGACGGGGGCGTAGCGGTCCCCTCAGGGGACCGGTGAAAGGACCCCTCACGCCCGTCGGCATGTGTGTTCGCGTGTAAGGCGGGCGTTGTCAGTGGGGCGGCGTATGGTTCTGGCAGTGGGACGACAACGGCCGCTGAGCGGCGGGGTGTTGTCCCTTTCCGGGGGGAAGCACGCTGCGAACCATGTGCCGGGGGAGCCAAGAACACGATGACGATGGGGAACATGGGCCTGACGGACCTGAACGAGCTGAAAGACCTGACGGACCTGACGGACCTGACCGTGACCGCCGGACCGGCGACACTGTCGGGACTGGCGCTGGACCTGCCCGCCCTGCTGCTGGACGAGGAGTTCGGCCAGAGCAAGGTGTGGCGCTTCGAGGACTTCGACTTCCCGGCGACGCTCACGCACGAGCCGACCCGCCGCTTCCTGCGCGACATGGGCCTGCCCGAGGAGCACGCGCTCTTCCAGCTCGACACGGACGTCCCGCTGCCGACCCTCGCCGAGTACTACGCGCACGAACGCCCCGGCTTCCCGGCGGACCGACTCCCCGCCGACGCCACCCGCCTGATCCGCCTCGGCCACTTCGTCGAGGGCAACAGCGTCGTCCTCGACGGCATGACGGGCGCCGCCCTCAACTGGAGCGAGCCCGAATCCACCCTCTGCCCGCTCAACGCCGACATCTCCACCTTCGCCTTCACCCTCTGGCTGCTCCAGCGGGAGAAGCGCGAGAAGACGGCGACGGGCTGCTGGGTGGAAACGCTGCGCAACGAGGCGTGCGCGGGTCTCTGACGGTCGCGCTCGCCTGGCTTCGACGCCTGAGATGAGCCTACGAAGCTCGTCGTACGCATTCCGCGACATGGCAAGTGAGAATCCGCTCTTCTGTGGCGGGCGTTCCGCGACTGTTCTTCCGTGACGGAATGCCGGCAACCACCACAGCTGAACTGTAGTTCGATGCGGTTCCGGGGGTTGTTGGGGGTTGATCGGCAGAGTAACTTCCGCGTCACGCCGAACAGGAAGGGGGGCCTGTGTCGTATCTGCTGAATCCGAGCTTTGAGACAGACAAGGCCAACTGGAAGCGTGTGAATATCGAGGAGGCTGTCAGCTTCGAAATCATTCTCGGTTCCGCGCAGGTTCCAGCGAGGTCGGGGGACCACTATCTCGCCGTTCGATCGACGGTGCCGGGCGGCTCGATCGCCCAGGACTTCACGGTGCAGGGTGTCAGGAGCATCTCGGCGTTCGCCTGGGTGCGCGGTCGAGTGGGTCCGGTGAGCGGCACGCTCGCACTGTGGCAGCTGGGTCCTCCGGACCGGGCAATGCCCGCGCGCTTCAGGGCCGGCAGTTCCGACTGGACGCTTGTGACATCCACGCTGGATCTCACGGACGTGAACGCCAGTAAAACGGTGCGGGTCGAGTTCTACCTGGACAACCCGAGTGCCGATCTTCTGATCGACAGCGTCAACGCCTTCTGAGGCTGAACGTCGTCGCAGAGATGAATTCGGTGACGGGTCCTCACAAGAAAAGGGCGGTCTCCTTTCGGGAGGAGGCCGCCTTTTCCTTTCCGGGGTGAAGCAGTGGAGGCCATGGCGGGATTCGAACCCGCGTAACTCGCTTTGCAGGCGAGCCCCTGAACCACTCGGGCACACGGCCGGGTCGGGGCAATCGTGGTGCTTTGGGGGATTGCTCCGAACTCGATGTGTAGACCGTAGGCGGGGGGTGGGGCGGGGCTCAAGGGGTGGGCCGGGGCTGCAATGGGACTGCCATGTGCCGTTCATGAAAGGGGATGGGGCGTACGACCAAGGTCGCAAGGAGTGCGGGACTCCGGACAGGGGTCAATATCAGGCATGCCCCTTACGCTGGCGGGCATGGGTGCTCTGAGGCCGCGTGGTACGGGCGTTGCGCAGGACGCTGATCCGGTTGTCGTCGACGAGCGTGCGGAGGGGGTGTTGGGGCGCTCCTACCGGGCGTTGAGCGTCGGCATCGTCTCCGTGGTGCTGCTGATCGCGTTCGAGGCGATGGCCGTCGGGACGGCGATGCCGGTCGCCGCACGCGAGTTGGACGGGGTCTCGGCGTACGGTTTCGTGTTCTCGGCGTACTTCACGACCAGCCTGTTCGGGATGGTGCTGTCCGGGCAGTGGTCGGACCTGAGGGGGCCGCTGGGACCGCTGACCACCGGCATCGCCGCCTTCGCCGCGGGACTGCTGCTGTCCGGCACCGCGGGCGCGATGTGGCTGTTCATCCTCGGCCGGGCCGTCCAGGGACTCGGCGGCGGTCTGGTCATCGTCGCGCTGTACGTGGTGGTGGGGCGGGCGTACCCGGAGCGGCTGCGGCCGTCCATCATGGCGGGGTTCGCCGCGAGCTGGATCATCCCCTCCGTCGTCGGCCCGCTCGCCGCGGGCGCGGTCACCGAACAGCTGGGCTGGCGCTGGGTCTTCGTGGGCATACCGGTCCTGGTCGTGCTGCCGCTGGGGCTGGCGCTGCCCCAGATACGGAGGCGGGCGGCGGGGCCGGTCGGCGGCGCGGTGACCGAGGGCTCCCCGAACGAGGCTCGCTCCGGGGTGTCCCCCTCCCCGGAGGGCTCCCCTGCCGAGGCGGGCTCTGCCGTGTCCCCTTCCTGGGACCGCCGCCGTATTCGGCTCGCATTCGGCATCTCGCTGGGTGCCGGGTTCCTGCAGTACGCGGCCCAGGACCTGCGGTGGCTGTCGGTCGTACCGGCGGCGGTCGGGGCGGGGCTGCTGGTGCCGGCGGTGCTGGGACTGTTGCCGAGGGGGACGTACCGGGCGGTGCGCGGGCTGCCGTCCGTGGTGCTGCTGCGCGGGGTCGCGGCGGGGTCGTTCATCGCGGCCGAGTCGTTCGTGCCGTTGATGCTGGTCACCGAGCGCGGTCTGTCGCCGACGCTCGCCGGGTTCTCGCTCGCGGCGGGCGGCGGGGCCTGGGCGCTGGGGTCGTGGGTGCAGGCGCGGGCGCGTGTGGAGCCGTACCGGGAGCGGTTGATGACGGCCGGGATGGTGGTGGTCGCGGCGGCGATCGCCACGGTGCCGAGTGTGCTGGTCGAGACGGTGCCGGTATGGACCGTGGCCGTCGCGTGGGCCTTCGGGTGCTTCGGGATGGGCCTTGTCATCTCCTCCACCGGCGTCCTGCTGCTCAAGCTCTCCGCGCCGGAGGAGGCCGGCTCCAACTCCGCCGCGCTGCAGATCTCCGACGGCCTCTCCAACGCGCTGTTGCTCGCCGCCGGCGGCGCGGCCTTCGCCGCGCTCGGTGGCGGCGCGGCCGGCCACGCCGCCACCACCGCCTCCGGCGCCGTCTCCCACCCGTCCGCCTTCACCGCGGTGTTCCTGCCGATGGCGGGCGTGGCGCTCCTGGGGGCCTGGGTGACGACGCGTCTGCGGGAGCGGTGACGCGGCTGTGTGAGGGATGACAGGGCGAGGAAGGGCGGTTGCGGGGGGATGGGCCGTCGCCGGACCCCCTCACGCAGGTCGTGGCTGGCGGCTCGCAAACCGGTGGGACCGTGATGAGTTCTCCCTCTGCCCTCGCCCCATGACCGAGATCACCCTCCGACTCGACCCCGTACGCCGACGGGCCCTCGCCGACCTCGCCGACCTCGCCGATGCACAGGGGCGCGGGCCGGAGGATGTGGTGAGGGAGGCCCTGGAGGCATATGTGCGGGCGCAGGGGGCGCTCGTGCGGGGGCATGCCGAGCGGCTCGCCTCGGCGCACGCCGAGTTGCTGCGGAGGCTGGGGGAGTGAGCCGTCATCTGACCGTCACCGCCGTCGCCGAGGCCGCCTTCGGCGGGCGGGCGCCCGAGCAGCGGGAGCCCCGGCCTGCTGGAGTCGGCCGTCCACCGGCCGCGCTCCCGGTTGTTCGGGACCGCCGCCTACACGCACCTCAACGACCAGGCGGCCGCGCTGCTGCACGCCCTCGCCACGAACCACCCCCTGGTCGACGGGGACAAGCGCACGGCCTGGCTCGCGGCGGCCACGTTCCTCGCCGTCAACGGCGTCGATCTCGCGGACGTGGACCAGGACCGGGCGTACGACCTGGTCATCGATGTCGCCTCCGGGGACGAGGGAGACGTCGAGGTGATCGCGGGGCCGCTGAGGTCTCTGTGAGGTGGGTCCCATCGCCGGGGGAGTGGGTGTCGTACGCGCGTTGACCCGGTCCCGGCGCCGGTAGGGTGGCCCGGTTGTCATACGTAGCCGAGCCGGCCGAGCCGCTGTGGCAGGGCCGGCTCGCCGCTACTCCGCCGAGCCGCCCGACCACAGACCACAGACCGGAGATCGTGACTACCTCCCGCCCGTCGCTCACCACCACCCTCAACGGAGGGCCCTCCGGGCCCGCTTCGATGATCGCTTCCTCGAACCACCACCTCTCGCCCGCCTTTCCCGGCCGCGCCCCCTGGGGTACCGCCAGCAAGCTGCGTGCCTGGCAGCAGGGGGCGATGGAGAAGTACATCCAGGAACAGCCGCGGGACTTCCTCGCGGTCGCGACCCCCGGCGCCGGGAAGACCACCTTCGCGCTGACGCTCGCGTCCTGGCTGCTGCACCACCATGTCGTGCAGCAGGTGACCGTCGTGGCGCCGACCGAGCACCTGAAGAAGCAGTGGGCGGAGGCGGCGGCGCGGATAGGGATCAAGCTGGACCCCGAGTACAGCGCAGGGCCGCTCGGCCGGGAGTACGACGGGGTCGCCGTCACCTACGCGGGTGTGGGCGTGCGGCCCATGCTGCACCGCAACCGCAGCGAACAGCGCAAGACCCTCGTCATCCTCGACGAGATCCATCACGCCGGTGACAGCAAGTCCTGGGGCGAGGCATGCCTGGAGGCGTTCGAACCGGCCACACGGCGGCTCGCCCTCACCGGTACGCCCTTCAGGTCCGACACCAACCCCATCCCGTTCGTGACGTACGAGGAGGGCCAGGACGGCATCCGGAGGTCCTCCGCCGACTACACCTACGGCTACGGCAACGCGCTCGCCGACCACGTCGTGCGGCCCGTCATCTTCCTCTCCTACAGCGGCAACATGCGCTGGCGGACCAAGGCGGGCGACGAGATCGCCGCGCGGCTCGGCGAGCCCATGACCAAGGACGCCATCTCGCAGGCCTGGCGCACCGCTCTCGACCCGCGCGGTGAGTGGATGCCCAGCGTGCTGCGCGCCGCCGACCAGCGGCTCACCGAGGTCAGGAAGTCCATCCCGGACGCCGGTGCGCTCGTCATCGCCTCCGACCAGGACTCGGCGCGCGCCTACGCCAAGCTCATCCGGGAGATCACCGGTCACTCGGCGACCCTCGTCCTGTCCGACGACGCCGGTGCCTCGGACCGCATCGACGAGTTCAGCCACAACACCGACCGGTGGATGGTCGCCGTCCGCATGGTGTCCGAGGGCGTGGACGTGCCCCGCCTCGCGGTCGGCGTGTACGCCACCACGATCTCCACGCCGCTGTTCTTCGCCCAGGCCGTCGGTCGTTTCGTACGGTCCCGGCGGCGCGGCGAGACCGCGTCCGTGTTCCTGCCGACCGTGCCCGACCTGCTCGGCTTCGCCAACGAGATGGAGCGCGAACGGGACCACGTCCTCGACAAGCCCAAGAAGGGCGGCGAGGAGGACCCGTACGCCGAGGAGGAGAAGCTCCTACAGGAGGCGGAGCGGCAGCAGGACGAGGACACCGGCGAGCAGGACATGCTGCCGTTCGAGGCGCTCGAGTCCGACGCGGTCTTCGACCGGGTCATGTACAACGGCGCCGAGTTCGGTATGCAGGCCCACCCCGGCAGCGAGGAGGAGCAGGACTACCTCGGGATCCCGGGGCTCCTCGAACCCGACCAGGTGCAGTTGCTGCTGCAGAAGCGGCAGGCCCGGCAGATCGCGCACAGCCGCAAGAAGCCGGACGCGGAGGCCGACCTCGTCGAGCTCCCGGCCGACCGGCGGCCCGTCGTCACCCACAAGGAACTCCTCGAACTGCGCAAGCAGCTCAACAGCATGGTCGGTGCCTACTCCCACCAGAGCGGCAAGCCGCACGGCGTCATCCACACCGAGGTACGGCGGGTGTGCGGCGGACCGCCGAGCGCCGAGGCCACGGCGGGGCAACTGCGGCAGCGGATCGCCAAGGTGCAGGAGTGGGCCACCCGTATGAGGTGACGGCCGCCCCTGTGAGGTGACGGCCTCGCCCAGGAGGGTAGGGCCGCCCGGACGGCGCGTGGGGGTGCCCGCGCGCCGGGCGGCGCGCTGTGTGTGCCGGGTGCGGTGCGCCCCTACATTTCGCGACAAATCCAAGTAGCCCGTATCGGTCCTTGACCGGATTCTGGACGGAGTCTTCCGCTCAGCGAACCCGCTCGTCTACTGTCCCGCTACGCAAACGCCCCGTGGCAGCGCCGCCGCGGAGCGCAGCCGTGAAGCGACTCCGCCCGGGAAGCCAACCGGGTCCAGCCGATCGGCGGCCTCTGTAGCGCGTCGTCGACGGGACCGGTGACGCATCCCTCGCGAAGGGGGCCGCCGCCCTCACCACGAAGGAGTGGGCGTCGTGACCGCGGAGACCTCTCAGACGCTTGACCGGGGACTGCGTGTCCTCAAACTTCTCGCCGACACCGACCACGGGCTGACCGTCACCGAGCTGTCCACCAAGCTCGGGGTCAACCGGACCGTTGTGTACCGCCTGCTCGCCACGCTGGAGCAGCACTCCCTCGTACGACGTGACCTGGGCGGACGTGCCCGGGTCGGGCTGGGTGTGCTCCGGTTGGGGCGCCAGGTGCATCCGCTGGTGCGGGAGGCCGCGCTGCCCGCGCTGCGGTCCCTGGCGGAGGACATAGGCGCCACCGCGCATCTCACCCTCGTCGACGGCACCGAGGCACTGGCCGTGGCTGTCGTCGAGCCGACATGGACCGACTATCACGTCGCCTACCGGGCCGGATTCCGGCACGCGCTGGACCGCGGGGCCGCCGGGCGCGCGATCCTGTCGGCCCGCCAGCAGCCGGGGGACTGGCCCGGGTACGCCCTCACGCACGGTGAACTGGAGGCCGGGGCGAGCGGGGCCGCGGCCCCGTTGCTCGGGGTGAACGGTGTCGAGGGCAGTGTCGGCGTCGTCATGCTGGCGGACGCGGTGCCGGAGCGGGTGGGGCCGCGCGTGATGGACGCGGCCCGGGAGGTGGCCGACGCGCTCCGCTGACGCCGGTGAGGGCCCGGGCGGGGCTGAGGGGGCGAGCTGAGGCACCCCCGCGGCCCCAGCTGACCGCAACGCCGTGCCCCGCGGCGCCGCAACAGATGCGCCTTGCCGGGCCACGCCCCCGCTTCTCCTACGACAGGCGCTCGTCCTCCAGGGTCTCCAGCCACTCCAGGACCAGCTTCGCGAAGGTCTCCGGCTGTTCCATGTTGGCGTAGTGGGCCGTGCCCTCGATGGACGTGGCGCGGCCTGGGCCGGCGGTGGTGGTGGTGAGGCGTTCAGCCATACCGATGAGGTCGGGGGCGTCCAAGGCGCCGTTGATCGCGAGGACCGGGGCGGTGATGGCGGCGGCGCGGGCCCAGGTGTCCGTCACCGGGACGTGCCAGTCCGTTTCGCCGAGGGTGTGCTTGGAGACGGTGTCGCGGTTCATCTCCCGCACACGGTGCACGATCTCGGCGTCCACGTCGTCCGCCGTGCGGTACGGGCCGATGACCGCCTCGGCGGCGACGTCGAGCCAGGTCTCGATGTCCCCGGACATCAGCGCGCCGTAGTAGCGGGTGACCGAGTCCTTGGTCCAGGGGTCGGTGAACTCCGGTTCGCTGGTGCCGACGTTGCTGACGACGAGGGCGCGTACGAGGTCGGGGTGCTCCAGCGCGGTGTCGACCGCGATGCCCCCGCCCATCGACATGCCGATCAGCACGGCCGGGCCGGTGTCCAGGTGGCGCAGCAGCGCGGCGAGGTCGTCGGTGAACCGGAACGGCCCGCTCGCGTTGGCGGAGGCCCCGTGGCCGCGGGCGTCCGGTGTGATCACGCGGTGGTGGGCCGCGAGCGGCGGGACGAGGTCGCGCCACATGCGGCGGTCGGTGAAGCCGCCGTGCAGCAGGACCAGAGGGAGGCCCGTGCCGGTGTCGCCATAGGCGAGCGGGCCGTCGTCGGACGTGAACATGAACACCTGCGAGGCATCAGTCATGACAACTAAGGTGTCATCATGCGGGTGGAATGGCAACCCAGGTGTCATCCTGGTCCGGTGACGCAGAACGAGAGCGACAACGAGACCGACCAGGCCGCCCACGACACCGACCCGGCCACCCACGGCACCGACAAGGACCGGCCACTTCCGCCCGAGGTCCTGGCCGGGCGCCTGTACGAGGTGTTCGCCGTCCTCGGCCCCCTCTACCGCCGGGTGACCAAGGCCGTGGAGCTGAAGGCGCCGACCGTGGGGCTCTCCATCGGCGTACGGGCCGTGCTGGAGCTGCTGCGTGCCAGAGGGCCGCTGACCGTTCCGCAGATGGGGCGGGCCCTCGCGGTGAGCCGGCAGTTCGTGCAGCGGATGGTCAACGAGGCGGCGGACGGCGAGCTCGTGGAGGCCGTCCCCAACCCGGCGCACCAGCGGTCGTCCCTGATCCGGCTGACGGACACGGGCCGCACAGCCATCGACGACCTCATCGCCCGCGAGAGCCGGCTGATGGCGCGGGTCGGGGGCGACATCACCGGCGCGGACATCGACACCTGCGTCCATGTGCTCACCCATATGCTGGCGGTCTTCGAGGACGCGGACGGGAAGTGACGTTCGGCACCCGGGCCCGGTCGGCCCCCACCGCCCCCTGGCCAAAACCGACCGTCGCGTTAGATTGACCCCGTGCTCTCTCGCCTCTCCCGTCTTTCGCGTCCCGTCGCCGTAGCCGCCTGGGCCGTGCCCGTCGTGGGTCTGCTCGCGACGGTCGCGTTCGCACCGCTGCCGTTCACCATCGCGCAGCCGGGAATGACGGCGAACGTCCTCGGAGAGAACAAGGGCGAGCCGGTGATCACCGTTTCCGGCGCGGAAACGCGGCGGACCAGCGGCGAACTGCGCATGACGACCATCGTGGCGACGGGCCCGGACGCCGACGTCGGCCTCGGCGACGTGCTGGACAACTGGTTCCGCACCGACCGGGCCGTCATGCCCCGCGACGCCGTCTACCCGAGCGGCGAGACCGTGAAGGAGATCGAGGAGTACAACGCGGCCGAGATGAAGGAGTCCCAGGACACGGCCACCGAGGCGGCCCTCGCGTACCTCGGTGAGGACGCCGACGACGTCGAGGTCACCCTGCGGCTCGCCGACGTCGGTGGTCCCAGCGCCGGTCTGCTCTTCTCCCTCGGCATCATCGACAAGCTCGACGGCGACGGCAGCGGCGGCGACCTCACCGGCGGCCGGGTCATCGCCGGTACGGGGACCATCGACGGCTCCGGCAAGGTCGGCGCCGTCGGCGGAGTGCCCCTCAAGACGCAGGCCGCCCGCCGTGACGGCGCCACGGTCTTCCTGGTCCCCAAGGCCGAGTGCGCCGACGCCAAGGCCGAGCTGCCGAAGGGGCTCAGGCTCATCCCGGTGACCACGCTGAAGAACGCGGTCAGCTCCCTGGTGGCCCTGGAGTCGGGCAAGGGGTCGGTTCCGAGCTGCTGACCGCGACGTGATGGCGTGGTCCGCTCACTCCGGCGACTTCACGAGCCCCCGCTCCACCATCCACTCCAGCGCCACCCGGTGCGGATCCTCACCGTCCACGTCCACCGCGGAGTTCAGTTTCCGGGCCACCTCGTTGTTCAGCTCGGCCGTGACGGGGGCGAGGACGTCGGCGATCTCCGGCCACTTCCTCAGGGTCGCCGAGTTGATCTCGGGGGCCGCGTTGTAGTGCGGGAAGAACCGCCGGTCGTCGTCCATCACCGTGAGCCGCATCGACGCGATGCGCCCGTCGGTGGTGAAGACCTCCCCGTAGACGCAACTCCCCTTCGCCGCCTGGGTGTAGATGATCCCGGTGTCCATCTGCGTGATGTTCCCGGCGGGCAGGTCCATCCCGTACGCCTTCTGCAGGCCCGGCAGCCCGTCCGCGCGGTTGGCGAACTCGCCCTCCACGCAGAGGGAGACGGCGCCGGGGTCCCGCGCCGCGAGGACGGCCACCTCGGAGAGGTTCCTCGTGCCGTACCTGGCGGCGTTGGCGCGGTTCAGGGCGAGGGCGTACGTGTTGTCCAGGGCCGAGGGCGGCAGCCAGGTCACGCCGTTCCGCAGGTCGGCGTCGCGCACCGCCTTCCACTGCCGGCGCGGGTCGGCGATGGGGGCGCTGTTGCCCTGGTACGTGATCCAGGCGGTGCCCGTGTACTCGTACATGGCGTCCGCCTCCCCGCTCCTGACCGCCTCCCGGGCGCCGAAGGACCCCTGGATGCCGGTGCGGTCGAGCACCTCCGCGCCGGCCGCCTGGAAGGCGATGCCCATGATTGCGCCGAGGATCAGATTCTCGGTGAAGTCCTTGGACGTCACGGTCAGCTCGGCGCCCTCGAGGGGCCGGCCCCGTCCGACGGAGCCCGGCAGCACGTCGTCCGTCATGGGGGAGCCGCTGGTCAGCCCGCAACCGGTGGCGGCCAGCAGCCCGCAGAGCAGGAGGGCCGTCCGCGGCGGCGACCCGACCGGTCTCACGGGCCCTCCTGCAGGCCCCGCGGCACGAGCAGTACCTCCGCGAGCGAGGCGAGCCAGTCCACCAGCAGGGCCAGGGCGACCGTCAGGACCGAACCCAGGACGAGCACGGGCATGCGCTGGTTGGTGATGCCGGTGGTGATCAGTACGCCGAGGCCGCCGCCTCCGCCGAAGGCGGCGAGGGTGGCCGTGCCGACGTTCAGGACGAGGGCCGTGCGGACGCCCGCGAGGATCAGCGGTACCGCCAGCGGGAGTTCGACGCGGGCGAGCATCTCCGCCGGTGACATGCCGATGCCCCGGGCGGCTTCGAGGAGCGTCGGGTCGTTCGCCCCGAGGCCGGCGATCGTGTTCGACAGGACCGGCAGGACGGCGTAGGCGATCATGCCGATCAGCGCCGCCCGGCGTCCGACGCCGAGCCAGATCACCAGCAGCGCCAGCAGACCGATGGCCGGGGTGGCCTGGCCCGCGTTGGCGACGGCCCTCACGACGGGCGTGGCCGCGCGGAACCTCCGCCGGGTCAGCAGGACGCCCAGCGGGACCGCGATGACCAGCACGAAGAACGTGGACACGGCGGTCAGCGCGATGTGCTGCCGCAGGGCCAGCCACACCTGCCCGTCGGCCAGGGCGTTCGCGGAGATCGCGTCCAGCTCCGCCTGCCGGAACCAGACCAGGGTCCCGAGGAGCACCACCACGAGGAGACTCGGGAGCAGGGTGAGCTTCCGCCAGGTGATCTTGGGCGCGTGGGCCCCGTACGGGGAAGGAGTTCCGCCCGGGGGCCCGTCCGGGGACCGGGACGCGTGGGGTGACGCGGGCGGGACCGGGGTCCCGGCGGCGGTGGACGACGCGTCCGCCTCCGGGGCCGCGTCCGGCGGCGCGCTCACCCCGCCCTCCCCGCCGGGTCACGCTCCGGCCGGCCCGACGGGTCACCCTCCGGTCCCTGCGCCGGGGCACGCTCCTGCTCTGGGTGCGTGAGACCGGTCCTGGCCGCCTCCAGCTCGTGCTGGTGTTCCAGCGCGCGCCTCCGGTCGGCCGCCAGCAGTCCGCGCACGGAGTCGAGCAGGCCCGCCAGGTGGACGGCGCCCGCGTACACGCCGTTCGGGCCGGTGACCACGACCCGGTCCGCGCTGTCGGTCAGTACGGCCTCCAGAGCCTCCCGAAGCGTGGCGTCCCTGCTCACCGTCCCGTCGACCGGTGTCCCGGCCTCCGCGAGCGACCCCTCGGCGCGCAGCAGGTCGGCGTCACGCAGCCATCTGATCGGCCGCCCGCGCCGGTCCAGCAGCAGCACCTCGTCGGTGGCGTTCGCCCGCAGCCGGTTGCGGATCTGCTGGATCGGCTCACCCTGATGCGCCGTCGGGCAGCCGGTGACCCCCATGTCGCTCAAGCGGGTGAGGTCGAGCCGCTTCAGGGAGGCGCCCGCCACGAAGCCGGAGACGAAGTCGTCGGCGGGGCGGGCGAGGATCGCCTCCGGGGTGTCGAACTGGGCGATGTGCGACCGCTCCCTGAGGACCGCGATCCGGTCGCCGAGCTTGATCGCCTCGTCGATGTCATGGGTGACGAACACGATGGTCCGGCGCAGCTCGCGCTGGAGCCGGAGCAGTTCGTCCTGGAGGTGCCCGCGGGTGATCGGGTCCACCGCGCCGAACGGCTCGTCCATCAGCAGCACGGGCGGATCGGCGGCCAGCGCCCGTGCCACGCCCACCCGCTGCTGCTGACCACCGGAGAGGCTGCGCGGATACCGGTCGCGGAACTCGCCGGGATCGAGCCCGACCAGCTCCAGCATCTCCGCGACCCGCGCCCTGACCCGCTGCGCGGACCAGCCCGCCATCCGCGGCACGAGGGCGATGTTCTGGGCGACCGTCATGTGCGGGAAGAGGCCGGACGACTGGATCGCATAGCCGGTCCTGCGGCGCAGCCCGACCGGATCAAGTCCGGTGACGTCCTCGTCGTCGATCAGGATGGACCCGCTGGACGGCTCGACCAACCTGTTGATCATCTTGAGTGTTGTCGACTTGCCGCACCCCGACGGCCCCACGAACACGACCGTCTCGCCGGCGTCGATGCGCATGCTGACGCCGTCGACGCTGGGATGACGGCTGCCCGGATAGCGCTTGGTGAGGTTGACCAGCTCAATGGTCGCGCCGGTGTCAGCCACGGATCCCCCTCGGAATCGTCAGCCGCCCGAGCAGCACGTACGCGGCGTCGAACAGCAACGCGAGGACGACGATGCCGAGGGTGCCCGCGAGCACCTGGTTGAGGGCGTTGGCGCTGCCCAGGGAGGCGATGCCACGGAAGATCTCGTTGCCGAGGCCCGGCCCGGAGGCGTACGCGGCGATGGCGGCGATACCCATCAGCATCTGCGTGGCGACCCGGATGCCGGTGAGGATCGGCGGCCAGGCCAGCGGCAGCTCCACCCGCAGCAGCCGGTGGAACCGGGACATCCCGACGCCCTTCGCCGCGTCCACCAGTGTCGGATCGACCCGGCGGAGCCCCACGATCGTGTTCCGTGTGACCGGCAGCAGCCCGTACAGCGTCAGCGCGATCACCGTGGGGGCCACGCCCAGCCCCACCACCGGGACCAGCAGGCCGATCATGGCGAGGGAGGGAACGGTGAGCACGGCGGAGGTCGTGGCGGTGGCGAGGCCCGCGGCCCACTCCCGCCGATGGGTGACGACCCCGATCGACACCCCGACGACCGTCGCCACGACCATGCACTGAAGAACGGCGCTCGCGTGTTGGTAGGCGTCGAACAGCAACTTCTCGCGGTAGCTGTCCACGTAGTCCCAGAAACTCACCGCACGTACCCCCAGGTCGGCTACGTCGTCGTCTCCCGGTCCTCCGCCGCCTGCTCCACCAGCGGGATGATCCGCAGCGGAACGGGGTTCTCCATGACGATCGCCGTGGCGGCCCGGACGATGCCATCAAAACCGACGACCCGGTCGATCACCCGCTGGAGATCGGCGTTCGAACGGGCCACCAGCCGGCACAGCATGTCGCCGCTGCCGGTCGTCGTGTGCAGCTCCAGCACCTCCGGCACGGTCGCCAAGTGCGCCCGCACATCAGCGCCTTGACCCTGCCGGATCTGCAGCGTCGCGAACGCCGTCACCGGGTAGCCGAGCGCCGCCGGGTCCACCTGGGGACCGAACCCCCGGATGACTCCATTCGACTGAAGCCGGTCCAGCCGCGCCTGCACCGTGCCCCGCGCGACCCCCAGCCGCCGCGACATCTCCAGCACCCCGATGCGCGGCTCGCGCGCCAGCAGCACGATCAGCCGCCCGTCCAGATGATCGATCGCCATGAGCCCTCCCGAGGTGAGCATCCTGTACAGAACCAGCCCGAGTATGGGCCCTCGTCTGTGCAGATTGTCCAGCACACAAGCGAACTATTGCGCACCTTGCGGGATCAGAGGGAGCCTGCGGCCATGGCAGCTACCTCTGCGCACACGCACCCCGTCCCGGACACCGCCCGGCAGGCCGACCCCTTCCCGGTCAAGGGAATGGACGCTGTCGTCTTCGCCGTGGGCAACGCCAAACAGGCCGCCCACTACTACTCCACCGCCTTCGGCATGCGGCTCGTCGCCTACTCCGGCCCCGAGACCGGCAACCGTGAGACGGCCAGCTACGTCCTGGAGAACGGCTCGGCCCGGTTCGTCCTCACCTCGGTCGTCAAGGCCGCCACCCCGTGGGGCCACTTCCTCGCCGAGCATGTCGCCGAGCACGGCGACGGCGTCATCGACCTCGCGATCGAGGTTCCCGACGCCCGCCGCGCCTACGCCTACGCCATCGAGCACGGCGCCCGTTCCGTCGCCGAGCCCCACGAGGTGAAGGACGAGCACGGCACGGTCGTCCTGGCCTCGATCGCCACGTACGGCACGACCCGGCACACCCTGGTGGAGCGCATCGGCTACGACGGCCCCTACCTCCCCGGTTACGTCGCCGCCGACCCCATCGTCGAGCCGCCCGCCCACCGCACGTTCCAGGCCATCGACCACTGCGTCGGCAACGTCGAACTCGGCCGCATGAACGAGTGGGTGGAGTTCTACCACCGCGTCATGGGCTTCACGAACATGAAGGAGTTCGTGGGCGACGACATCGCCACCGAGTACAGCGCGCTGATGTCGAAGGTCGTGGCGGACGGCACGCTCAAGGTCAAGTTCCCCATCAACGAGCCCGCCATCGCCAAGAAGAAGTCCCAGATCGACGAGTACCTGGAGTTCTACGGCGGCGCGGGCGTCCAGCACATCGCCCTCAACACGAACGACATCGTGCGGACCGTACGGACGATGCGGGCGGCCGGGGTCGAGTTCCTCAACACGCCCGACTCGTACTACGACACGCTCGGCGAGTGGGTCGGCGACACCCGGGTGCCCATCGAGACCCTGCGCGAACTGAAGATCCTCGCGGACCGGGACGAGGACGGGTACCTGCTGCAGATCTTCACCAAGCCGGTCCAGGACCGGCCGACGGTCTTCTTCGAGATCATCGAGCGGCATGGCTCCATGGGCTTCGGCAAGGGCAACTTCAAGGCGCTGTTCGAGGCGATCGAGAGGGAGCAGGAGAAGCGCGGCAACCTTTAGGGCGCCTCATAGCTCGGGGGTACTGGTTCGTTGGCGGGTGCGGGTGCGTTGTGGTTTCTCGCGCAGTTCGCCGTGCCCCTGAAAAGCGGCCGGGGCTGCGCCCCGTCCTTTTCAGGATGAAGGGCGGGCCGCTGGGCCGTTTCCTTCAGGGGCGCGGGGAACCGCGCGACCAGCCCCCACCCACCCGCACCCGCGGAGCGCACCCGCACCCCCCGAGCTCTAACGCGCCCCGCCCCCCGGCACGACGTGGGGATTGATCCGCCGCGCTTCCTCCGCGTGCCGCCGAGCCGACGCCGACAACCCCAGCGCCCGCTCGATCTCCGCCCGGTGGTGCATGTACACCGCCGACCGCACCTCCCCACCCCGCGCAGGATCTGTCGCCCGCCTCGCGTACCCCAGTGCCTCCTCGTCCGCGCCCGCCCGGTGCAGGGCCCACCCCAGCGCGTCGGCGACCCGCAGCCCCGGCTGCCGCTGCCACTCCGCGCGCAGCAGCCGAACCGCCTTCCCCGGATCGCCGTGGTCCGCCTCCAGCGCGCCGAGGACGAGCGCCTCGTTCACCCCGGCGGAGGCGGACCGCCGGACCAGCTCCCGCACCACCCCGTACTGCTTCGCCGCCGCCCCGGCCCGCCCCTGCGACTGGTACAACTCGCCCAGTTCCAGAGCGACTCGGGCCGACGGCCGCCGGGTGAGCGCCGCCCGGTACGCCCGTACCCCCTCGGCCGTCCGCCCCACCGCCGCCAGCACCCGCGCACGTCCCGCGAGCGCGTCGGCGGCGCCGGCGTCGGCTCGTGTCGCCGCCGTGAAGTAGCGCAACGCCTCGGCGGGCTCCCCCCGCTCCCGGGCCAACTCCCCGGCCCGCACCCACAACGCGGCCTCCTCAGCCGGTGGCCCCGCGGCGGCGGCCGCGTCGGCGAGCGTGACGGCCGCATCCTCACGTCGGCCCTGGTCCCAGTAGACACGGGCGGCCCAGGCCTGTGCCGCCGGGCCCGCGTCGGCCTCCAGAAGCCGCTCCAGGGTGCTGCGCACGGCGTCGTAGCGGCCGAGCCCGTCGTACGCGTCGAGGAGCAGCGCGTACGAGGTCCAGCGCCCCGGCGACTCCGCCACGGCCCGCTCGCCCCAGACCCGCGCCGCCGGGAAGTCGCGCCGGGCGTTCGCGAGCGCGGTCATGCCGTCGAGCGCGTCGGCGTTGCCGCGCGGGCGCAGGCGCAGCGAGGCACGCAGGGCCTTCTCCGCCTTCGGGTAGTCCAGGACGCGGCCCGTCCGCCGCGCCCGCTCGACGTACGCCGCCCCCAGCACTGCCCACGCCCCGCTGTCCCGGGGCCGCGCCCTCACCCGTTCCTCCCGGTCAGTGATGAGCACCGCCAGCTCGTCCGAGCCGACCGGCACCCCGGCCGCCAGCACCCCGGCCCCCGCCCGAGCCCGCACCTCCGCCCCCGCCCCACGCGCCCCGGCGCGCGCCTCGGCGCCCGGTGCGCCCACGACCCGCGCCCCTCGCCCCGCGTCTCCGCCGTCCCGCGCGGCCACCCCGCCGCCGCCCCGGCCCACGTCCGGCGCCACCACCAACAGCGCGCCGCCGAGGGCGAAGCCCCCGACGGCCGCCCCGACCACCCGACGCCCCCACCTCCGCGTCACCCGGCCGGCCCTGCCGTCCCGCCACCGTGCCAGACGGAGTCGATCGGCGTTCCACCACCGCCCGGCCCGCCCGGCCCGCCCGTCCTCGCCGCTCCCTCGCACCCGGTCCGCCCCCGGCAGCACCGACTTCCCGTTCTTCACACCGCTCATATCGATCACTGTGCGTCGATATGACGACCACATCCCGTACCCGGCGGCTCGCGGCGACGGCCTTCACACCGATGGCCGCGAGTGCGAACCTGTGATCATGAGCCGTATCGAAGCCCCGCGCGACGAAGCGACCGGCAACCTCGTCGACCGACTGCTCAGCGGCCTGCCGCCGGAGGCCGTGCTCACCGACCCGGACGTCACGGCCTCGTACGCGAACGACATGGCGAGCTTCTGCGAGGCCGGTGCCCCGGCGGTCGTGGTGCTGCCGCGGACGGTCGAGCAGGTGCAGCATGTGATGCGCACCGCCACCGAGCTGCGCGTCCCGGTGGTCCCGCAGGGCGCCCGTACGGGCCTGTCGGGCGGAGCCAACGCCTCCGAGGGCGGCGTCGTGCTGTCCCTCACCAAGATGGACCGCATCCTGGAGATCAACCCCGTGGACCGGATCGCGGTCGTCGAGCCGGGCGTCGTCAACGCCGCCCTCTCCCGCGCGGTCGGCGAACACGGGCTCTCCTACCCGCCGGACCCCTCCAGCTGGGAGATGTGCACCATCGGCGGCAACATCGGCACGGCCTCCGGCGGCCTGTGCTGTGTGAAGTACGGGGTGACCGCCGAGTACGTCCTCGGCCTGGACGTCGTGCTGGCCGACGGGCGGCTGATGTCGACGGGCAGGCGCACCGCCAAGGGCGTCGCCGGGTACGACCTCACGCGGCTCTTCGTCGGCTCGGAGGGCTCGCTCGGCATCGTGGTCCGCGCGGTCCTCGCCCTCAAGCCCAAGCCGCCCCGGCAGTTGGTGCTCGCCGCGGAGTTCGCGTCGGCGGCGGCCGCGTGCGACGCGGTGTGCCGGATCATGGCCGGCGGACACGTCCCCTCGCTGCTCGAACTGATGGACCGTACGACGGTGAGGGCCGTCAACGAGCTGGGCCACATGGGCCTGCCGGAGACCACGGAGGCGCTGCTGCTGGCCGCCTTCGACACCCCGGACCCGGCCGCCGACCTCGCCGCGGTCGCGGAGCTGTGCGAGGCCGCGGGCGCCACCGAGGTCGTACCGGCGGACGACGCGGCGGAGTCCGAACTCCTGCTCAGGGCGCGGCGGATGTCGCTGACCGCGCTGGAGGCGGTCAAGGGCACGACGATGATCGACGATGTGTGCGTGCCGCGCTCCCGGCTCGGCGAGATGCTCGACGGCGTGGAGCGCATCGCCGAGAAGTACGACCTGACCATCGGGGTCTGCGCGCACGCCGGCGACGGCAACACGCACCCGACCGTCTGCTTCGACGCGACAGACCCCGACGAGTCCCGGCGCGCCCGCGAGTCCTTCGACGAGATCATGGCCCTCGGCCTGGAACTCGGCGGCACCATCACCGGCGAGCACGGCGTGGGCATCCTGAAGAAGGAGTGGCTGGCGCGGGAGATCGGCCCCGTGGGCATGGAGATGCAGCGGGCGGTGAAGGCCGTCTTCGACCCGCTGGGCATCCTCAACCCGGGCAAGCTGTTCTGAGACACCCGCCTCACTGGGCGAGCAGTTCGGCCAGCCCGTCGTCGATCCGCAGCATGTCGAACTCCGAGCCCGGCGGCACGATCCGCAGCGTGCGCTCCAGCCAGGCCGACACGGCGGCGGCCGGCGCCTCGAGGAGCGCGTCCCCGTCCGGTGAGCTGAGCGCCATCAGCACGACGCTGCGCCCCGACACCTTCGTCGGCCACACCCGTACGTCCCCGTTCCCGCACGGCCGGAACACCCCTTCCACCAGCAGCTCCCGCGCGAACGTCCAGTGCACCGGCCGTTCGGAGTTGATGTGGAAGGTGATGTGGACGGCGTACGGGTCGTCGCTGCGGTAGCCCAGCTTGGCCGGTACGGGGATGCTGCGCTCGGGCGACAGGACGAGCCGCAGCTCCAGTTCGCGTTCCACGACGGTGTGCCTCATGGTGGTCATTCCTCTCCGGTACGGGGGCCCGGATGCGGGCCCGTACGAGTGAGAGGGCAGCGGGCCCCGATTCATTACGCGGGTTCGCGGAACTTTTTCCGACGGGTTCGCCGACGGAGTCACGGGGCGCCCGAACACGGGGTCTCGTACCCGGCCGTCGGAGGTCCCCGAGCGCCCGCCGACCGGTGGCCGGCCCTGGCGCGGAGCCCTCGGCCCGTAGGGGGTGGTGTGAAAGTCCCGCACAGCACCCGCGGCGCCCGGCACGCACCCCCGCCGCACCGGCCAAAGACCCACGTAGCGCCGCTACGAGGGCCTTCGTCCGGCACGCCGAGGCCACGCACCGGAGACCGCGGGCACCGCACTGGACTTCCACGCCACCCCCTAGCAGATCGCGTGCTCGAAAGGGGCGGGTCCGGCGGCAGCGGTCATGGGACTTGCCCCCGTCTGGTAGATGTGGATGCCCCCTCATCAACCCCCGAGCAGATACGGGACGACGGACATGAGCGCCCCAACCCCGGCCCCCGGCGACGACAGGCCCCGCGAAGGGTATTACCCGGACCCGTCCATTCCTGGATATGTCCGGTACTGGAACGGTGCCGCCTGGGTGCCGGGTACGAGCCGTCCGGCGCCCACCGACGGCGAACCGCTCGCCCCGCCACCAGGCTCCCCCGCCGCCGTGGAGGAGACGGGCCCGCACTTCTTCGACGAGGACCCCGAGCCCGCCGACCAGCCGGGTGCCTCCGCCGGCCGGCCGGCCGCCGACTCCCTGCACGGCAACCGACCCGAACCCGCCTCCGCGTGGGGCGCCGACCGCTCCCGGCAGACCGGCTTCGGCGGCGACAACGACCGCCGGGTCTCCTGGGGTTCGCCCCGGCCGGCGACCCCGGCCGCCCAGGGCCCCGACCCGCGGGTCTCGCTCGCGGCGGACACGGGCGACCAGGCGGGCGAGTCCGGGCGCACGGCGAGCACGGACGGCACCGCGACGATCCCCCCGGCGGACGACGACACCGGCGCGCCCGAGGGCACGGTGGTCTTCCGCCGCCCCCGTACCGGCGCGGCCGGGGGCGCCGAGCCGTCGCGGCCCGACGGCACCATGGCGTTCCGTAAGGACCCCCCGGGCGCGGGACAACAGGGCCCGAGCCCGGCCCCCGGTGTCTTCGGCGCGCCGCTGACCAGCGCCCAGGCCGCCGCCCAACAGGCCCTGGGGCTCGCCCCGCAGGCATCGTCCCCGACCGCACCGGCCGCACCGCCGGCCCCCGCCCCGACGCCCACGCCGCCCTTCGGGCCACAGCAGGGCCCGCAGGCCGCCCCGCCCCCGCAGTCGCCCGCCGCGCCTTCGGCGGCCGCCGCCCCCGCGGCCCCTCTCACCCCGACCGCCCCGCCCCCGCGACAGCCGCAGCAACCGGCGGTCGGCGGCTCCTTCGCGCAGACACCGCAGGTCCCGCCGACCGGGCAGCCCGCCGCGGGCCTGCCCCAGCAGCCCACCGCGCCCCGGCAGTCGACCGACACCCCCATGGCCGTCGGGGCCGGCGGCGGACAGCCCTCCTGGGCGCAGCAGGTGCACCGGCTGGCCGGCGGGGAGAGCGAGCAGCCGGTCGCACCGTGGAAGCCGGTGGTGGAGGACCCCTTCCAGGCGGCCGCCCGACGGCAGGCGGAGGCCAGACCCGCCGGACTCGGCAGACGGCTGGTGGCACGGCTCGTCGACAGCGCGATCGTCGGTTCCGTCACGGCCGTGGCCGCCGTCCCGTACGGCACCAGGGCGCTCGACCACATCAACGAGAAGATCGACGCGGCCAGGCTCTCCGGTGAGAAGGTCACCGTCTGGCTGCTCGACGGCACGACCTCGGTGTACCTGGGCATCGTCCTGGGCGTGCTGTTCGTCGTCAGCGCCCTCTACGAGGTCCTGCCCACCGCCAAATGGGGCCGCACCCTCGGCAAGAAGCTGCTCGGCCTGGACGTCCGGGACATCGAGGGCCACGAACCGCCGTCGTTCGGCGGGTCGCTGCGCCGCTGGCTCGCCCACACCGTCCCCGGTCTGCTCGGCATCGGCGTCATCGGCGTCCTGTGGTGTGTGATCGACAAGCCGTGGCGCCAGTGCTGGCACGACAAGGCGGCGCGCACGTTCGTGGCCGGCCCCTGATCCTGTGACCGGAAAGGTGCACGGTCTCGCGGTACTCCGGACGGCCCCGCGCCGGATGCGGAGCCGGGGGGTTCGCGGTCGACTCGGGCCATGAGCACCGAACCGCCGCCCTACGGCTCCGGTCAGTCCCCGGACGACGACCCGTTCAGGAAGCAGCCCCCGCCGGACCAGGGCGGCGGCTCCCCGTACGGCACCCCGCCCGGGCAGTCCCCGTACGGGAACGAACCGCCGCCCTACGGCGGCGGACCCCTCGGGGGCGACCCCTACGGCGGCGGACCCTTTCCCAACGACCCGCTCATGGGGATGCCGCCGCTCGCCGACAGCGGCAAACGGGTGCTCGCCCGCCTCATCGACATGATCCTCGTCGGCATCGTGGTGGGTCTGCTGGCGTGGGCCTTCCGGGTCAGCCAGTACACGGTCGACACGGACGACATCGAGTTCAGCCGCTCCCTGGGCCAGGAGGTGCTCGCCGCGGTCCTCTACATCGCGTACGACACCATTCTCACGGTCAGGAACGGCCAGACCCTCGGCAAGCGGCTGATGAAGCTGCGGGTGGCGAACCTCAACGACGGTTCCACGCCCTCGACGCAGACCGCGCTGCTGCGCGCGGCGGTGCTGTGGATCCCCTTCGCCTTCTGCTGCGCCTGTGTCTGGACGGCGATCGCGGGCGGCTGGAGCTTCTTCGACAAGCCCTACAAGCAGGGCCTGCACGACAAGGCGGCCAAGACGGTGGTGGTCAGCACCGGCTGAGGCGGCGGGCCGGGCGGCCCCGTGGCCGTGTTCAGGAAGCCGTCGGCTCGTGCACCGGTTCCCGCTCCCGTACCGGCTCGGGTGCGGCGACGGCCGAAACGGGCGCCGGGGCCTGGGCCCGGCCGGCCGCGGTGACCCTTGAGGCCCTGGCGGAGGCCGGTCCGGGCAGCGGCACGGTCAGCGAGACGAGCAGGCCGAGGGCGAGGGCGGAGAGGGCGATCACCGCGATCCCCACGCCGGAACTCGTCTGTGACAGCAGCAGCATGGCGAGGGTGGACAGGATCACGGTGCAGGAGCCGTAGGCGAGCTGTGCGGTCGTCGGACGAGGCATGGCAATCGTGTCCTCGGGTGGGGTCTCCCCGTGCCTCTCGCGCTGAGGGGAGGTTACGGATACGAATCAAAGGTGAAGCAGTGCTGTCGGCTTGACTTCCGCCGACGTCCGGCGCTCCGCCAATCGACTCTATTCGCCAGGGTGCCCGAGGGGAACGACGGGTAAGCGTGACCTGACCCACGGGGACGGGGCACGGGGGGCGCACCGAGTCATGAGGTCCACGAAGTGGACGCATATGCGCGCCGGTTGGTGGGTGCACATAACGTCCGTATAACGAACAAGCGCTTCCCCTGGACGGCGTTAGCGCCTTGATCTGTGCAAGTCAAGATCTGTTTTTTCTTTCGAAACTCCAGTCGAATGTCGTCACTTGACTACACGCGTATACCGCGCGCGGACTTCCTCCACGACCAGGACATCCCCTCCGCGCGGACGGGCGCGGGGGAGGACCTCAAGTGACCAGTAGACCCTGGACGTTCAGGGCAGCGGCGATCAGTGTCGCCGTTGCGACGGCCGCGGCCACCTTCTCGACCTACGCGATGGCGCAGGACGGGGACGGCAAGTCGGCGGCCGCCGCGAACCGTCAGGACCCGGCGGACCCCGCCGGGCGTGGCGAGCTCGACCATGACCTCGACGGCCCCCTGAGCAAGACCCAGGAAGCCCAGCGCGAGGAAGCCCTTGAGCAGGTCATATCCGGCGATGCCGCGGTCAAGAACCGTGACGGCTCGAAGGTCGTGAAGCTCAAGAGCAAGAAGGGCCAGAGCAAGTACGTCGAGCTCGGCCGCGAGAAGACCGACAAGATCTTCACGATCCTCGTCGAGTTCGGCGACCAGATCGACAGCCGCTTCGGCGGCACGCCCGGCCCGCTGCACAACCAGATAGCCAAGCCCAACCGCAAGAAGGACAACTCCACGGCCTGGCAGGCGGACTACAACCGCAAGCACTTCCAGGACATGTACTTCGGCACCGGCAAGAAGACCGAGTCGATGAAGAAGTACTACGAGAAGCAGTCCTCGGGCCGCTACTCCGTCGACGGCACGGTCTCGGACTGGGTGAAGGTCCCTTACAACGAGGCCCGCTACGGCAACAACAAGTGCGGCCAGTCGAACTGCACCAGCGTGTGGAACGTCGTCAGCGATGGTCTGAGCTCCTGGGTCGCCCAGCAGAAGGCGGCCGGACGCACCGACGCGCAGATCAAGGCCGAGGTCGCCAAGTACGACCAATGGGACCGTTACGACTTCGACGGCGACGGCGACTTCAACGAGCCCGACGGCTACGTCGACCACTTCCAGATCGTGCACGCCGGTGAGGACGAGTCCGCCGGCGGCGGCGCGCAGGGCACGGACGCCATCTGGGCCCACCGCTGGTACGCGTTCGGCACCGACGCCGGTGTGAGCGGCCCCGAGGGCAACAAGCTCGGCGGCGCCAAGGTCGGCGACACGGGTATCTGGGTCGGCGACTACACCATCCAGCCGGAGAACGGCGGCCTCGGTGTCTTCGCCCACGAGTACGGCCACGACCTCGGTCTGCCGGACCACTACGACACCACCGGAAACGGCGACAACTCCACCGGTTTCTGGACCCTGATGTCGTCCGGCTCCTGGCTCGGCACCGGCAAGAACGAGATCGGTGACCTGCCCGGCGACATGACCGCCTGGGACAAGCTGCAGCTGGGCTGGCTCAACTACGACACCGCCAAGGCCGGCAAGCAGTCCACGCACAAGCTGGGCCTCGCCGAGTACAACACCTGGGACAAGCAGGCCCTCGTGGTCGAGCTGCCCCGGAAGAAGGTCACCACCGAGATCGTCCAGCCCGCCGAGGGCTCCGGTCAGTGGTGGAGCGGCAGCGGTGACAACCTCTCCAACACCCTGACCCGTTCCGTGGACCTCACGGGCAAGTCGTCCGCCGCGCTCACCCTCGACGGCTGGTACGACATCGAGGCCGAGTACGACTACCTCTACACCGAGGTGTCGACGGACGGCGGCGCCAACTGGACCGCCGTCGACGGCACGGTGGACGGTGCGGCGATCCCGAAGGACGCCAGCGGCAAGCCGGCGCTGACCGGTTCCTCCGGCGCCTACAAGAAGCTCTCGTACTCGCTGGACGCCTACGCGGGCAAGAAGTTCGACCTCCGCTTCCGCTACCAGACGGACGGCGGCGTGGCCCCCAAGGGCTTCGCGGCCGACCGTATCTCCGTGGTCGCCGACGGCGGCGCGCTGTTCACCGACAACGCGGAGAGCACGGACGCGGCCTGGGCCGCGAAGGGCTTCTCCCGCATCGGCGCGTCCATCACGGACGACTACGCCCAGTACTACATCGCGGAGAACCGCCAGTACGTCTCGTACGACAAGACCCTCAAGGTCGGCCCGTACAACTTCGGCTTCTCGACCACGCGTCCGGACTGGGTGGAGCACTACCCGTACCAGAACGGTCTGCTGATCTGGAAGTGGGACACCTCGCAGGCGGACAACAACACCAGCGTCCACCCGGGTGTCGGTCTGGTCCTCCCGATCGACTCCCACCCGAAGGCGCTCAAGTGGGCCGACGGCACGCTGATGCGCAACCGCATCCAGTCCTACGACTCGCCGTTCAGCCTGTACCGCACCGACGGCCTCAAGCTGCACAAGGCCGACGTGCTGACCACGATCCCGTCGTCGAAGGGTGTGTCGACGTTCAACGACCACACCGGCTCCTACTACGACGAGACCAACCCGACGGGCGGTGTCAAGATCACTGACACCAACACCAAGATCAAGATCGTCAAGGAGGCCAAGGACGGCTCCACGATCTCGCTCCTGGTCGGCCCCGCGGTGAAGTAACCAGCATTTCCGCAGGTCAGACCATATCCGGCCGCGACCCCCTTGGCGGGTCGCGGCCGGACGTGTTTAGGTGCGTGCTGTGGCCTTCTTATTGACACTGACGCGCACGGGGGTGTGACCTGCATGGCCGCAGGAGGTTTTTGCAAGCTGCCGGACGGCAATGTCGTCGTCGCCCTGAACCTGCCCGCACCGGCGCCCCGGGACCCCGTCCCGGCCGGTCCGACCACCCGGCTGGAGGCACCCGCGCGGGCCGTGCCGGCCCCGCCGGCGGGGCTCTCCGGGGTCTCCCCGGCGCACGACGGCTCGGTCCGGGTGCTGGTGCTGGCCGCCAACCGGGCCCGTGCCCTCACCCGGCTGCGCAACCTGGGGCTGCGCGCGATCTACCTCCGCGGCAACGCGGCGCCTCCGACGCCGGACGAGATCACGGCGGTGCTGCACCACCCCGACGGGCTGATATGGCGCACCTCGGCGGTCTGTGCCACGTCCACGACCCCGGAACTCTGGCACCCGATCCGGGCGCTTCTGAGGAGGCCCCGGGCACACGTCTGAGCCTGCGGGGAGCACCGGGAGTGTGCGAGCCGGCCGGGAATGCCGCGAGCGAGGGCGCGCGGGCTGGAAGCGGGGCGCGCGCGGCTCACACCACCGGCTTGCCCGACAGCTCCACGCCCGCCTCCCTGAGCTCTTCCAGGGCCCGCTCCGTCGTCTCCTCGGCGACGCCCGCGGTCAGGTCCAGCAGGACCTGGGTGCGGAAGCCCTCTCTCGCGGCGTCCAGGGCGGTGGCCCGCACGCAGTGGTCGGTGGCGATACCTACGACGTCGACCTCTTCGATGTCACGGGCGCGCAGCCAGTCGGCCAGGGAGACGCCGTTCTCGTCGGCGCCCTCGAAACCGCTGTACGCGGCGGCGTACGCGCCCTTGTCGAACACGGCGTCGACCGCGCCGGAGGCGATCGCGGGGGCGAAGTTCGGGTGGAAGCCCACGCCCTCGGTGCCGGCGACGCAGTGCGCCGGCCAGGAGTGGACGTAGTCCGGGTTGTCGGCGAAGTGGCCGCCGGGAGCGATGTGATGGTCGCGGGTCGCGACCACATGCCGGTAGCCGGGGCCGGCCGCCTGGCCGATCAGCTCGGTGATGGCGGCGGCCACATCGGCACCGCCGGCCACCGCGAGGCTGCCCCCCTCGCAGAAGTCGTTCTGCACGTCAACGACGATCAAGGCGCGGCGCATGGTGTCGGTGTCCTTCGACTCTTCGACGCTGGGTCGGTGTGGGGTGGGTTCTGACGCGGGGAGCGTGCGGGCCCGGCCGATCTGCTGGACTACGAACTTCCGAGCCTAGAGACTTCCGGAGGCGTTCGGGAGGGGGCATCAGGCGCTCGGCCGAGGCGCGGACCGGGGCACGGGCCGAGCACGCGGGCGCCGACCGGCTCACACCCGGGCACAGGGGGCGCCCCCGCACCCGCCCGCTCCCAGTGTGCGCCCGCATCCGCCCGCTCTCAGACGTACTCCGTCGGAAGGACCGGCTCCCCGCGTGACAGCTGGGTCGCGGACAGCGGCAGCCTCGCGCGGGCGGCCGTGTGGCGGTCCCGTACGACGTCAAGGGGCTCGCGGGCGAGGACGCGGCCGTCCCTGATCAGCGGGACCAGGAGCTGGTGCTCCTCCAGCTCCGCCGGGACGGGCCCGGTGCCGACGACCTCGGCCTCCGCGACACCGTGCTCGTCCATGCGCCGGGCCGCCCACTTGCGGCCCCCGACGGACGTCTTGCCACCGCTGGACTTCTTCGCCACCGGCACCAGCGGGGCCGTGGGGTCGGCGGACTCCGCCCGGGCCACCAGCTTGTAGACCATGGAGGCGGTCGGGTGACCGGAGCCGGTCACCAGCTGGGTGCCCACCCCGTACGCGTCCACGGGCGCCGCCGCCAGGGAGGCGATCGCGTACTCGTCGAGGTCGGAGGTCACGATGATCCGGGTGTCGGTCGCCCCCAGCTCGTCCAGCTGCTGCCGCACCCGGTGGGCCACCAGCAGCAGGTCACCGGAGTCGATGCGGACCGCGCCGAGCTCGGGGCCGGCGATCTCCACGGCCGTCCGTACGGCCTCGGCGACGTCGTAGGTGTCGACGAGCAGCGTGGTGTTGCGGCCGAGGGAGTCCACCTGCGCCTGGAAGGCGTCCCGCTCGCGGTCGTGGAGCAGGGTGAAGGCATGGGCGGAGGTGCCGACCGTGGGGATGCCGTAGCGGAAGCCCGCCGCCAGGTCGGAGGTGGAGGTGAAGCCGCCCACGTACGCGGCGCGCGAGGCGGCCACCGCGGCGAGCTCGTGGGTGCGCCGGGCGCCCATCTCGATCAGCGGGCGCTCCCCGGCGGCGCTGGCCATCCGGGAGGCGGCGGCGGCGATCGCCGAGTCGTGGTTGAGGACGGAGAGGATCACCGTCTCCAGGAGCACGCACTCCGCGAAGGTGCCCTCGACCCGCATGATCGGCGAGCCGGGGAAGTACACCTCGCCCTCCCGGTAGCCCCAGACGTCGCCGCCGAAGCGGTAGCCGGCCAGCCAGTCGAGGGTCTCCGCGTTGACGACGGAGCGCTCGCGCAGGAAGCCGAGCACGCCGGGGTCGAAGCGGAAGTTCTCCACCGCGTCCAGCACCCGCCCGGTTCCGGCCACCACGCCGTACCGCCGCCCCTCCGGCAGCCGCCGCGTGAAGACCTCGAACACCGACCGCCGCTCGGCCGTGCCCGCCTTCAGCGCGGCCTGCAGCATCGTGAGTTCGTAGTGGTCCGTGAAGAGCGCGGTCGAGGGGACATCCACCGGCAAACCAAGGTCCGCTGTGTTCATGGCAGGGGATCGTACTCCCATTTCGTCAATCTGACGATTTCCGGGTCCCTTATCTGACGGACCCTCCGTCGCACGGGTCCCCGTTTGTGCGCGGACCCCCCTGTGGTGGCAGCATGGGCCGTGTGACGGCAGCCGCACCCATGGAGATCGAGAAGACCGAGTCGGCGGAGGAGGTCTTCGCCGTACCCGAACCCGACGTGCCGTGGGTGACGATCGTCCACAACGACCCGGTGAACCTCATGAGCTACGTGACCTATGTCTTCCAGGCCTATTTCGGGTACTCGAAGGACAAGGCCACCAAGCTCATGCTCGACGTCCACCACAAGGGTCGCGCGGTCGTCTCCAGCGGAACACGCGAGGAGATGGAGCGCGACGTACAGGCCATGCACGGCTACGGTCTGTGGGCCACGCTCCAGCAGGACCGGAAGTAGCCACGGACGGCAGTCGCAGGCCGGGAGACCTGGCCTGACGTAACAGGACCGGAGTGAACGACCTACCCGATGCCAGGAACCTTCGAACCGCTTCCCGGCGGCGGCGCGGCCGTCGCGCTCGACGAGGTCGAGATCTCCATCATCCGTTCGCTCGCGGTCCAGCTGCTGGAGCTGATCGGTCCGGGCCCCGCCGAGGACGCCCCCGACGACCCGCTCGCCGAGCTGTTCGCAGAGGGGCCGAGCGAGCCCCCCAAGGACCCCGTGCTCAGGCGGCTCTTCCCGGACGCCTACAGCGACCCCGAGGGCACCCCGACGGCCGCCGAGGCCGAGGAGCAGCGGGCGTACTCCGCCGAGTTCCGGCGCTTCACCGAGAACGACCTGCGGGCCGCCAAACGTGACAACGCCCTCGCGGTGATCCACTCGCTGGACGGCCTGTCGGCGGCCGGTGAGGGCGGGGCCGTGCTCAAGCTGTCGGCGGAGGAGTCCCGGCGCTGGCTCGGCTGCCTCAACGACCTGCGCCTCGCCATCGGGTCCCGGCTCGACGTCGTCGACGAGGAGGACACTGACCTCCTCTACCGGCTGCCGGACGAGGACCCGCGCAAGCCCATGGTGATGGCGTACCTGTGGCTGGGCGGACTTCAGGAGACGCTGGTCGCGACGCTGATGCCATGAGCGCAGGGGGCCCGGACGGAACCCCGAGTTCCCTCCGGAGCCCCTCCGGGTTGGCTTCGTGTTCGCTCAGAGGACACTCAAATCCGGATAACGATCGTGTCACCACAGCGGTGAGGGATGCCCTCAGGGGTGTTCTTTGTCCGCTTCTTCCTGTGTTGTGCGCCACAAAACGCCTCGCCGATCAAGATTGCGGCCGTGATAGATCTTCACGACCGCCCGCCGGACGCCACCCTTGTCCGCCGGGTGCGCCACCAGCCGACGACCGTCGGCCAGGCACGAGCGAACCAGCTCAGCTCCATCACATCCGGGGGGATCGGAACCCGATCCGGGGTCGACGAACGGCTCGGATCGGCCCAGCGTGGAGAAAGGCGCACAACACATGACCTCCGCTCAGGTCGACAACAACGGCAGTGACGCCGTGCGCGGCGAGGCCTCCGAAGAGGGGTACGAGCGCGGGCTCGGCAGCCGCCAGGTCCAGATGATCGCGATCGGCGGCGCCATCGGCGTCGGGCTCTTCCTCAACGCAGGTGCGAACATCGCCAAGGCCGGACCGAGCCTCATCCTGATGTACGCCGTCGCCGGCGTCATCATCTTCTTCATCATGCGGGCGCTCGGCGAGCTGCTCCTGTACCGCCCGGTCTCGGGCTCCTTCGCGGAGTACTCCCGCGAGTTCCTCGGCCCGTTCTTCGGCTACTTCACCGGCTGGACGTACTGGCTGCTGTGGGTCGTCACCGGCATGGCGGAGCTGACCGCCGCCGCGATCTACATCAACTACTGGTTCCCGGAGATCCCGCGGTGGGTCTCGGCGCTGGTCTTCCTGGTCGTCCTGTTCGTGGCCAACCTGATCTCGGTGAAGCTGTTCGGCGAGATCGAGTTCTGGTTCTCGATGGTCAAGGTCACCGCCATCATCGGCATGATCGTGATCGGCCTCGGCGTCCTCACCTTCGGCTTCAGCGCCGCCGGCGACACCGCCGCCGTCTCCAACCTGTGGGCCTTCGACGGGTTCTTCCCCAAGGGCATCGGCTCGTCCCTGATGACCCTCCAGGGCGTGATGTTCGCCTACCTCGCCGTCGAACTGGTCGGCGTCACCGCCGGTGAGTCCGAGAACCCGGAGAAGACCCTCCCCAAGGCGATCAACACCCTGCCCTGGCGTATCGCGCTGTTCTACGTCGGCGCCCTCACCGTCATCCTGTGCGTGGTGAAGTGGACCGAGTTCGCGCCGGGCGTGAGCCCGTTCGTCGCCGCCTTCGCGAAGATCGGCATCCCGGCGGGCGCCGCGATCGTCAACTTCGTGGTCCTGACCGCGGCCCTGTCCTCCTGCAACTCCGGCATGTACTCCACGGGCCGCATGCTGCGCACCCTGGCCGACAGCGGCGAGGCCCCCAAGGCCTTCAACAAGCTGTCCGTCACCAAGACGCCCGCGCTCGCCATCGGGGTCTCGGTGCTCTTCATGGGCATCGGCGTGGTCCTCAACTACGTCGTCCCCGACAAGGCCTTCGAGTACGTCGTCTCCGTCGCCACCGGCGCCGGCATCTGGACCTGGCTGATGATCCTGGTCAGCCACGTCCGCTACCGCCGCGCGGTCGACGCTGGCCGACTGCCCGCCTCCTCCTTCCCCGCCCCGGGCGGCGCGACGGGCAGCTGGATCGCCATCGTCTTCCTCCTCTTCGTCACCGGCCTCATCGCCTACGACCACGAGGCCCGCGTCAGCCTCTACGTCATGGCCGGCTGGGCGGCCGCCCTCGGCGTCGGCTGGCTGGTGCTGAAGTCCCGCAACCCCGAGGTCACGGCCCGCCGCGACCCGGACCTGGAGAAGGTCGGCTGACCGCTCCGCCCGGGAGGCCCACCGGCCTCCTGCCCGGCATGTGGGCCGCCCCGTACCACCCTTCGGTACGCGGCGGCCCTCTGCTTATCCTGACGAGCATGCTGACCATCACCCAGGCCCTCGTCGACCAGATCGTCGCCCACGCGCGCAAGGACCACCCGGACGAGGCGTGCGGCGTCGTAGCGGGCCCGGCGGGTTCGGACCGCCCCGAGCGCTTCATCCCGATGCTGAACGCGGCCATGTCGCCCACCTTCTACGAGTTCGACTCGGGCGACCTGCTCAAGCTCTACCGCGAGATGGACGACCGCGACGAGGAGCCGGTGGTCATCTACCACTCCCACACCGCCACCGAGGCCTACCCCTCCCGTACCGACATCTCCTACGCGAACGAGCCGGGCGCCCACTACGTCCTCGTCTCCACCGCCGACACCGACGGGCTCGGCGACTTCCAGTTCCGCTCGTACCGCATCGTCGAGGGCGAGGTGACGGAGGAGGAAGTCCATATCGTGGAGGCGTACTGAAAGCTTTCGACGTTACCGTGGCCGGGCAGGCCCACCCAACTCAACTGCCCACTACGGAGACGGTGTTGACGCAGCCGACGGCACGGACACGACGAATGAACGGACAGCGGCCCACCCTGGAGGACGTCGCACGCGGCTCGGGGGTCTCCAAGTCCACCGTGTCACGGGTGATCAACGGCGAGGGGAAGGTGCGCGCGGAGGTCGTCGAACGCGTCCGGGAGGTCGTCGCCGAACTGGGCTACGTACCGAACTCCGCGGCCCGGCAACTGGTCACCCGCCGCAACAACGCCATCGCGGTCGTCGCCAGCCAGCCGCAGAACCGTCTCTTCATCGATCCCTTCTTCGACCTCCATCTGCGGGGCATCCGCAAGGAACTGGTGGCCCACGGCGCCCAGCCGGTCCTCCTCTTCCTGGAGGAAGAGGAGGAGTACCCGCGCGTCGGCGACTTCCTCGGCGGCGGCCACGTCGACGGCGCCCTGCTCTTCTCGCTGCGCGCCTGCGACCCGCTGCCCGGCATGATCGAGCGCCTCGGCCTGCCCGCCGTCTTCGGCGGCCGCCCCCTGGTCCGCGGCGGCGAGACCGTACGGGAGTGCGTCTACGTCGACGCCGACAACCGGGGCGGCGCCCGCGAGGCCGTCCGCCATCTGGTCTCCCTCGGCCGCGAGCGCATCGCCACCGTCACCGGCCCGTACGACCAGGAGGCCTCGGCGGTGGACCGCCTGGACGGCTACCGGGACGTCCTCCTCGACGGCGCCTCGCCCGAGCTGATCGAACGGGCCGACTACACCCGGCAGGGCGGCGCCCGGGCCATGGCCGCGCTCCTGGACCGGCGCCCCGACCTCGACGCCGTGTTCGTCGCCTCCGACCTCATGGCCTCAGGAGCCCTTCAGGTGCTGCGCGAGCGCGGACTGCGGGTCCCGGACGACATCGCCGTGGTCGGCTTCGACGACCTCGCCCCGATCGCCGAACACACCGACCCGCCGCTGACCACCGTGCACCAGGACATCGAGGGCATGGGCCGGCTGATGGCCCGCCTGCTGTTCAGCCGCACGGAGGATGCGGCCGTGCCCGAGCCGCGCGCACCGGAGCCGGGTGCCCTGTCGTCGGTGGTCATGCCCACCCGCCTGGTGGCCCGGCACTCGGCCTGAACGCCCCCGTGCCGCCCCCGTGTCGCACCCCTGCCGCCACCGGCGCCGGCCCGGCAGGGAGCCGGTGCGGGTCCGGCTGACCTGTGCGGTCTCACTCCCCGGCCCGAAACCGTCCGGCATGTGGGATCACATTCCGGGACCCGGACCGGGAATCGATACGATGAGCCCATGGTTCTTGACGACGTGAGCGAGAAGACGCCGGGCGCACTGCTCGTGGCGCGGCTGCACGTCGACCTGTGCAGGCTTGCCAGCGCCATCTGTTGACGCCGACCCTGCCGCCGTACGGCCGTGAGCCGCGGCGCCCTCACCCGTGTGACCCCGCACTCCGCGCTGCCGCGCGCCCACCGACCTGACTACTCCCGACAGGAGCCGCACACCATGGCCATCGAGGTCCGCATCCCCACCATCCTCCGCCAGTACACCGACGGTCAGAAGGCGGTGGAGGGAGCCGGCGACACCCTCGCCGACCTGTTCGCCGACCTCGAGACCCGGCACACGGGCATCCAGGCCCGCATCGTGGACGGCGGCGAGCTGCGCCGCTTCGTCAACGTCTACCTGAACGACGAGGACGTGCGCTTCCTGGAGGGCATCAACACCAAGCTCTCCGACGGCGACAACGTGACGATCCTGCCGGCCGTGGCCGGCGGCATGGCCTGAGGCCCGCTGACCACCCATGCGCTACGACTCCCCGCTCGCCGCGGTGGGCAACACCCCTCTGGTGCGCCTGCCGCGGCTCTCGCCGTCCGAGGACGTCCGGATCTGGGCCAAGCTGGAGGACCGCAACCCCACCGGCTCGGTCAAGGACCGCCCTGCCCTGCACATGATCGAACAGGCGGAGAAGGAGGGCCGGCTGACCCCGGGCTGCACGATCCTGGAGCCCACCTCGGGCAACACGGGAATCTCCCTGGCCATGGCGGCCAAGCTCAAGGGTTACCGCATCGTGTGCGTCATGCCCGAGAACACCTCCCAGGAGCGGCGTGACCTGCTGGCCATGTGGGGCGCGGAGATCATCTCCTCCCCGGCGGCGGGCGGCTCCAACACGGCCGTACGCGTCGCGAAGGAGCTCTCCGCCGAGCACCCCGACTGGGTGATGCTCTACCAGTACGGCAACCCCGACAACGCGGGCGCGCACTACGCCACCACGGGTCCGGAGATCCTCGCGGACCTCCCCTCCATCACCCACTTCGTGGCGGGTCTCGGCACCACGGGCACGCTGATGGGCGTGGGCCGCTATCTGCGCGAGCACAAGCCGGACGTCAAGATCGTGGCGGCGGAACCCCGCTACGACGACCTCGTCTACGGCCTGCGCAACCTCGACGAGGGGTTCGTGCCGGAACTGTACGACGCGTCCGTCCTCACCACCCGCTTCTCCGTCGGCTCCGCCGACGCGGTGACGCGGACGAGGGAGCTGCTCCAGCAGGAGGGCATCTTCGCCGGCGTCTCCACCGGAGCGGCGCTGCACGCGGCGATCGGCGTCGGCAGGAAGGCGGTGAAGGCGGGGGAGCCCGCGGACATCGTCTTCGTGGTGGCCGACGGAGGCTGGAAGTACCTGTCGACGGGCGTGTACACGGCCGCGACGACGGAGGAGGCCATCGAGACGTTGCAGGGGCAGCTCTGGGCATAGGGAAAGGACCCGAGGACCCCTTAGGGCCGGGCGCCTGGTGAGTCGGGGCCGAAGGGTGCGTGGGCGGGTGCGGGGGGGAGTAGTTTTCTCGCGCTTCCCCGCGCGCCCCTGAAGGCTTGGGCCTGCGGCCCTGCCTTCACCGGGTGCCGCCGTCGAAGAGCACGGGGCGCAGCCCCGGTCGGTTTTCCGGGGCGCGGGGAACTGCGCGACCAGCCCCCAGCCACCCGTACGTACCACGAACCTCCGTCAGCCGGACAGGTGCCGTACCTGGTCCCACAGCACCGGATCCACCACCCCCGCCTTCCGGCGGAAGTCCCGTACCGGCACCTCCCGGAGTTCCTCCGTCTCCAGGAAGCTGGGCCGCCCCCGCGCGTCCCCCACGGCCCCCGGCGGCAGCGGAATCACCCCGAACCGAGCGTCACGGTACTTGCTGGTGATCTTGACGACCCGCGCCCGGTCGCCCCGTACCGCCAGCACGAGACAGGGCCGGTCCTTGCCTCCGGGCCCGTCCTCGAAGGGCACGCTCGCCCACCAGATCTCCGACGGCCGCGGCAGCGGCGCCCGCGCACCGGCCCGGTCACCCGGCCGTCCGGGCGGCCGGGTACGCCCCTTCGGTCCGCTCGTCCGCCGACCCGGTCGACGGGACCGGCCCCACCCGTCGACCAGCGTCGCGACGAGCGCGAGCGCCACCACCACCGCGAGCGCCGACCACCAGGACATGTCCATGAGCACGACCGTACCGGCGCACTCCAGTCGAAGCCCGCCCTGCCGCGCGCCCCTGCGCCCCCCTGTATAGCCTCACCCCGGCTCACGCGCGGCCCAACGGCCTTCCCACCAGCCGAACCGGTGACAGCACAGGTGAGTTCGCCCACAACGGCCCCTGGCGGAGGAGCGACCCGTCCTTTTGCGCCTTACGCTCGACGGACCGCACCACCTTCCTGCACCCCCGTCCGCCATCCGCAAGCCCGCTGACTGCACAACGTGGTCGGCGCGCCCCGTCCGTACGTCACGACCGACTGACACGACTGACCAACACGACTGTCACGACTTCACGCCAGCGCGGAGGTTCCAGCTCTCATGAAGCTCACCGTCGTCGGCTGCTCGGGGTCGTTCCCCTCCGCGGAATCGGCCTGTTCGAGCTACCTCGTAGAGGCCGACGGCTTCCGGCTGCTTCTCGACATGGGCAACGGTGCCCTCGGCGAGCTGCAGCGCCACTGCGGTCTCTACGACCTCGACGCGATCTTTCTCAGCCATCTGCACGCCGACCACTGCATCGACATGTGCGCGTACTTCGTCGCACGCTACTACCGGCACGACGGCGGCCGCTGCGACCCGATCCCGGTCTACGGCCCCGAGGGCACCGAGCAGCGCCTGACCACGGCGTACGCCGACACCCCGTCCGCCTCCTCCATGAGCGAGGTCTTCGACTTCCACACGGTCAAGCCGAGCACCTTCGACATCGGCCCCTTCACCGTCCACACCGAACGGGTCGCCCACCCCGTGGAGGCGTACGGCATCCGCATCGAACACGGCGGCCGGACCCTGACGTACTCCGGGGACACCGGCGTGACCGCCACCCTGGACGAACTGGCCCGCGACGCCGATCTCTTCCTGTGCGAGGCCGCGTTCACCCATGGCAAGGAGAACATCCCGGACCTCCACCTCAACGGCCGCGAGGCCGGTGAGACGGCCGCCCGCGCCGGCGCCCGCCGCCTCGTGCTCACCCACATCCCGCCGTGGACGGACCCCCGGGTCAACCTCGACGACGCCCGCGCGGTGTACGACGGCCCCGTGGAGCTCGCCGCGCCCCGGACGACGTACGAGATCTGACACCCGCACGGTGATCTGACACCCGCACGTACGCACGAGAGGGCCCCCGGAGGATCGCGATGATCCCCGGGGGCCTCTCATGTGCCGAGCCGAACCGCTGCCTCCGCTACTTGGCCTCCGCCTTCTGGAGCTCGGCCAGCTCCTCGTCGGACTCCCTGCCAGGGGTCGGCAGGTTGAAGCGGATGATCGCGAAACGGAAGACCACGTAGTACACGGCGCCGAAGCACACGCCCACCAGAAGCAGCAGCCACGGCTTGGTGGCGATACCCAGGTTGAGGGCGAAGTCGATGGCGCCGGCCGAGAAGCCGAAGCCGTCCTTCATGCCGAAGGCCCAGGTCAGGGCCATGGAAAGGCCGGTGAGGACGGCGTGCAGGGCGTACAGCACCGGGGCGATGAACATGAACGTGAACTCGATGGGCTCGGTCACACCCGTGATGAACGAGGTCAGTGCGAGAGAGAACATCATGCCGCCGACGACCTTGCGGCGCTCGGGGCGGGCCGTGTGGTAGATCGCGAGGCAGACGGCCGGCAGACCGAACATCATGATCGGGAAGAAGCCGGTCATGAACTGCCCGGCGGTCGGGTCACCGGCGAGGAAGCGCGCGATGTCACCGCTCTTGCCCTCGTACGAGCCGGCCTGGAGCCACGGGAACGAGTTCAGCAGGTGGTGCATGCCGACCGGGATCAGCGCGCGGTTGGCGACACCGAAGATGCCCGCCCCGGCGGCGCCCGAACCGACCAGCCACTCACCGAAGTTGTGCAGACCCGCACCGAGGACCGGCCAGATGTAGCCGAAGACGATGCCGATGAACAGGCCCGCGAAGGCGGCCAGGATGGGCACCAGACGGCGACCGCCGAAGAAGCCGGCCCAGTCGGGCAGCTTGGTGCGGTAGAAGCGCTGGTAGAGCAGGGCCACGACCAGGCCCATGACCACGCCGCCGAGGACCCCGGCGTTGACCGCCTTGTCCACCATCACGACCTTGTTGTCGACGACGGTGGCCACCTGGGGCAGGTTCGGGTCGGTGAAGGTGCCGAGCACCTTCTGGAAGACGAGGTAGCCGACGACCGCGGCGAGGGCGGTCGAGCCGTCCGACTTCTTGGCGAAGCCGATCGCGATGCCGACGGCGAACAGCAGCGGCATGTTGTCGAGGATGGCGCCGCCGCCCGCCGACATGAAGCTCGCGAACTTGGTGATGAACTCGGGGAACGACTCGCGCCCGAGCATGTCCGTGTTGCCGAGCCGGACGAGCAGCGCGGCGGCCGGCAGGACGGCGACCGGCAGCATCAGGCTGCGCCCGATGCGCTGCAGCACCGCCATGGTGCGGGAGCCCCAGGTCGGGCCCTTGTTCTCTGCGGCCGCGGGAGCGGCGCTGGCCGTGGTCACAACTTCCTCCAGTAGGCAGGGCGCCGCCCAGGGACGGGAGTGTGGGGGAGGGCAGCACGGGAGAGGTCTACACCAGTCAGTGGTGTAGACCTGTTGTAGCACGCTGGAGGTGGGCCTAGGAACCCGCGATTCCCGTTTTATGCCTTCGTGATGTCAGGCCCGTCCGGCGGGCATCCGGCGTTCGCCCGACCGTCGCCGCCGCTCTCCGCTTGGCGAGGACCCGCAAGGTGGTGTAGACCAGTCGCGAACGATCCCGCACGGCAAAGCGGCATGGATCAGGCATATCAGGGAGAATCGCCATGGCCAGTAAGGCTGAGAAGATCGTCGCCGGGCTCGGCGGCCTCGACAACATCGAAGAGATCGAGGGCTGCATCACCCGGCTGCGCACCGAGGTCAGCGACCCCTCCCTCGTGGACGAGGCCGCCCTCAAGGCCGCCGGCGCCCACGGCGTCGTCAAGATGGGCACGGCCGTCCAGGTCGTCATCGGCACGGACGCCGACCCGATCGCCGCGGAGATCGAGGACATGATGTGATCCACCGCCGACCCGGGGACCGCCCACGACGGTCCCCGTCGGCGCATGCGCCGGGGCCCTCCCGATGCGGGAGCGGCCCCTTCCGCCCATGCGGCTAGGCTCATCGCCATGTCTCGAATCGACGGCCGCACGCCCGAACAGCTCCGCCCTGTCACCATCGAACGCGGCTGGAGCAAGCACGCCGAGGGCTCCGTCCTCATCTCCTTCGGCGACACCAAGGTCTTCTGCACGGCCTCCGTCACCGAAGGCGTCCCGCGCTGGCGCAAGGGCACCGGCGAGGGCTGGGTCACCGCCGAGTACTCCATGCTGCCCCGCTCCACCAACACCCGCGGCGACCGCGAGTCCGTACGCGGCAAGATCGGCGGCCGTACCCACGAGATCTCCCGCCTCATCGGCCGCTCCCTGCGCGCCGTCATCGACTACAAGGCGCTCGGCGAGAACACCATCGTCCTCGACTGCGACGTGTTGCAGGCCGACGGCGGCACGCGAACGGCGGCGATCACCGGCGCGTACGTGGCGTTGGCCGACGCCGTCGCCTGGGCCCAGCGCAAGAAGCTCGTCAAGGCCGGCCGCCGACCGCTGACCGGCACCGTGAGCGCCGTCTCCGTGGGCATCGTCGGCGGCGTCCCGCTGCTCGACCTCTGCTACGAGGAGGACGTCAAGGCGGACACCGACATGAACGTCGTCTGCACCGGCGACGGCCGCTTCGTCGAGGTCCAGGGCACCGCCGAGGCCGAACCCTTCGCCCGCGAGGAGCTCAACGCCCTGCTGGACCTCGCCGTCGCAGGCTGCACGGACCTGGCCGCCCTGCAGAGCAAGACGCTCGACTCGGTCCTCGAAAGGTAAAGGGCACCCCAAGGACACCGTCCGTCGGCCGCAACCACACCGCACCCGGCCGCGTCCCTAGGAGTACGGGCGCACGGCACACCACCGTGCGCCCGGCCACACCGGCGCAAGCCGTATCCGCACCACCACCGGAGGCCGTCAGGCCTGCAGACAGTAGGAGGACCGTTCCATGGCCGCGAGCCGCCGACGTCGTACGACCGCCATCGCCGGAGCCGTTGCAGCCGTCGCGCTGACCGCCGGCCTCACCACCGGCTGCGACGCCGTGAACAAGGCCCTGGACTGCGTCCAGACCGCCGAGGCCATCGCCAGCAGCGTGTCCGACCTCCAGCAGGCCGTCGAGAACGCGTCCAACGACCCGGCACAGCTGGAGGAGTCGCTCAACTCCATCGACGAGAACCTCAAGGAGATCGGCGACAAGACCGACGACGCCGACGTCAACAAGGCCGTCGACGACCTCCAGAAGGCCGTGGAGAACGTCCAGACCTCCGTCGACAAGGGCGACGCCACCCCCGACATCAGCGGGATCACGGACGCGGCCAAGGAACTGACGAACGTCTGCACCTCCTGACCTGCCGGCCCGCGACCGGTGACCGGCGAGGCGACGGGGGCCGGGATACTGAGAGCATGACCCGCCTGATCCTCGCCACCCGCAACGCCGGAAAGATCACCGAGCTGAAGGCGATCCTCGCCGACGCAGGTCTGACCCACGACCTCGTCGGCGCGGACGCCTACCCGGACATCCCCGACGTCAAGGAGACCGGCGTCACCTTCGCCGAGAACGCCCTGCTCAAGGCGCACGCCCTCGCACAGGCCACCGGCCTCCCGGCCGTCGCCGACGACTCCGGTCTCTGCGTGGACGTCCTGGGCGGCGCCCCCGGCATCCTCTCCGCCCGCTGGGCCGGCCGGCACGGCGACGACCGAGCCAACCTCGAACTGCTCCTCGCCCAGCTCTCGGACATCGCCGAGGAGCACCGCGGCGCCCACTTCGCCTGCGCCGCCGCCCTCGCCCTGCCGGACGGCACGGAACGAGTCGTCGAAGGACGGCTGAGGGGCGTACTGCGGCACACCCCCACCGGCACGAACGGCTTCGGCTACGACCCGATCCTCCAGCCGGACGGCGACACCCGCACCTGCGCCGAGCTGACACCCGAGGAGAAGAACGCGATCAGCCACCGCGGCAAGGCGTTCAGGGCGCTGGTGCCGGTGGTGCGGGAGCTGCTGGGCTGATGGCACGAGAGGACCGCCCGGTTGGGCGGTCCTCTCTGCGTGTGCGGCCGGTGGGACTCGAACCCACACGGGTATGAACCCACTGGGACCTAAACCCAGCATGACTGCCAATTCCATCACGGCCGCTCAAAAACGGTCATCATGCTCGACCGGCGGCACTCAGTGTACGGGGCTGTCGGGCTGCCCGGCGAGGGGGACTCTGCTCTTCTGGCGACACCACGTTTCTGTCAGGGCATGGCAGTTGGGGCAGAGGTAGCGCAGGTTCTCCCGGCGATTGTCCCGCCAATTCCCGTTGACATGGTCGATCTGCAGGGTGATGGGGCGTCCCCGCCACTCCCCGCTGTTACCGCACTCCATGCATGCGTAGGGCACCCCGATCTCAGACAGAGCCTGGTGGAGGCGGGTCCTGTTCGTCCGTCCAGCTTGCTCGGGCAGGACTACCAGCACCCGATGCGCGGTGGGTGCGGGCGCCGGGCGATCGGGCTGTCCCCAGGACCGGCGCTTGAAGTGGCTGGTGTCGAGATTGAGGCGGGAGGCGGCGCGTCGTACACGTCGGTGATTCGTGTCGTTGACCTCCATGCCGAGACCGCGCATGACGTCGGCGTAACTGGTGGCAGTCCGTACCAGGTTCGCCAACTCGTCCTCGGGAATGACTGCCCGTCGGTAAGAGAAGTGACCGATGTCGATATGTTGGTCCGCCAGTATGCGACTCAGTGTCGCCCGGGAGCGGCTGTCATCGGGAACGCCGAGCGTCCGTGCCAGGCCACGCAAGCTCGTGACTGCGGCTGCGGCCGTCCGAAGTTCTTCCGGGGTGAAGGGCAGGTCCAATTCGGGGCGATGAATGCCGGGGAAATGACCGATGTCGATGCCGGCGGCGTGGATGCGGCGCCGGATGTGGGACAGAGTCCCTGTGGCCGGTGTGGCGCCGAGCTTCAGGGCTACTTCCCGCAGCGAGGACGATGACGCGGCTGCTTCCGCGATGGCGGCGTCGGGGTACTTGCGCCAAGGGCTGCGCTTGGTGAAGTGGCTTGTGTCAAATCCGTGGCGGGCCACGTGCTCCTGCAGCACCCGCCGTTGGCCGCCACTCGGCTTGAGGCCGAGCCGCCGCATCAGATCGACCCAGTTACGGGCCGCGGCAACCTCCGGCTCAAGCCGTTCCTTGCTGTATGCGTCCGATCGTTGCGATGTGCTCGGCACGTCCGCGTCCCCTCCGTTCCGGCCACCTGTTCGTGACCTCGTACGGAGTAACGAACCGCTCATCGCACAGTCACGACCGATATGCGGAACGGCTCGTACCGGGGGTTCCGGTGCGAGCCGTTCCCGGGCGGTCGGGTGGGCTCAGATGCCCAGGTCCTTGATGATCTTCGCCACGTGGCCGGTCGCCTTCACGTTGTAGAGGGCGCGCTCGACCTTGCCCTCCTCGTCGACGACGATCGTCGAGCGGATGACGCCGGTGACGACCTTGCCGTAGAGCTTCTTCTCGCCGAAGGCGCCGTACGCCTCCAGGACCGCCTTGTCGGGGTCGCCGAGGAGGGTGACCTTCAGGGACTCCTTCTCGCGGAACCTGGCCAGCTTCTCCGGCTTGTCGGGGGAGATGCCGATGACGTCGTACCCGGCGCCGGCCAGCAGGTCCAGGTTGTCGGTGAAGTCGCAGGCCTGCTTCGTGCAGCCGGGGGTCAGGGCGGCCGGGTAGAAGTAGACGATGACCTTGCGGCCCTTGTGGTCGGACAGGGACACCTCGTTGCCGTCGGCGTCCGGGAGGGTGAAGGCGGGGGCCACGTCCCCGGGCTGGAGTCGCTCGCTCATCGGACCAGCGTAACCGTGGGCCCTGACGCCGCGGTCCTCGGCGGAGCTGACAGACTGTCCGCAAACAGTGAATGACGGACAGCGGGAGGCAGCGCGGTGGCGGACACCTCGGACACCAGAACCCCGGCCGAGATCGAGGCGGACATCAAGCGCCGCCGCGACACCCTCGCCGAGACGCTCGACGAGATCGGCGTCCGGGTGCACCCGAAGACCATCGTCGGTGACGCCCGGGCGAAGGTCGTCTCCAACATCGACCACACCCTCGGCAAGGCCTACGTCTCGGTCAACCGGGTGGTCAGCGATGCGAAGGGCCGGTTCGTCGACCAGGACGGGGCGCCCCGGCTGGAGCGCATCGTCCCGGTCGCGCTCGTCGTCGTCGGCGTCGTGGGCCTGCTCGCCCTCGGCACTCGACGCCGCAGGGGCTGACGAAGACAGGTAGGTTCGGGGGCGTGAGCGAGAAGAGCCAACACGACAAGTTGCCCATCAGGATGCTGCACGACCGGGTGCTCGTGCGGCAGGACACCGCCGAGGGCGAGCGGCGTTCGGGCGGCGGCATCCTGATCCCCGCGACGGCGGCGGTCGGCCGGCGGCTCGCCTGGGCCGAGGTCGTCGCGGTCGGTCAGAACGTCCGGACGGTCGAGCCGGGCGACCGTGTCCTCTTCGACCCCGAGGACCGGGCCGAGGTCGAGGTCAGGGGCGTCGCGTACGTCCTGATGCGCGAGCGCGACCTGCACGCCGTGGCCGCGGACCGGTTCGAGGGCTCGGAGGACTCCACCGGCCTGTATCTGTAGCGCACCCGGCGGGCACCCGCGACACACGGGAGGGGGCTGGTGACCACGTCACCAGCCCCCTCCCGCCGCTATCGGCCCCGGCGGCCCGCCGTCATGGGATCGTCCCCTCCGACGTACCGCCTCCGTTGGCCGCTCCACCGCCGTCGGTCGTGCCGCCCCCGGTGGTCGGGCCCCCTCCGGTGGCGGTCCCGCCGTCCGTCGTGCCTCCGCCCCCGGTGTCCGTACCGCCGTCGGTGGTTCCGCCTCCGGTCGTGGTTCCGCCGCCGGTGGTCGCGCCGCCGGTCGTCGTCGTGTCGGCGCCGCCCGTGGTGGCGCCCGGGTCGGTGGGGGCGCCCGTGGTGCCGCCGTCCGTCTGGCCGGCCGTCTCCTCGCCGCCCGTGGTGCCGCCGTCTCCCTCGTCACCGGTGGCGCCGGGCTCGTCCGGCGGGGTGCTCGGCGGCACCACGACCACGTCCGCGCCCTCCTGGAGCTCCAGGTCGAAGTCCTTGACCTTCTTGCCCTTCAGGGCCGCCTTGGTGAACTGCGCCCAGATCTCCGTGGGCGCCCCGCCGCCGTTGATGCGTTGCAGGCCCATGGCCCCGTACAGCGGCTTGTGGACGCCCGTCTTGGGGTCCTGGCCCATCACGGAGACGACGGTGGCGAGGTCCGGGGTGTAGCCGGCGAACCAGGCCGCCTTGTCCTCCTCGGCCGTACCGGTCTTGCCGGCGGCCGGGTGGCCGGACGCCTGCGCGGCGGTGGCCGTACCGCCCTGGACCACGCTCCGCAGGACGGACGTGGTGGTGTCGGCGGCCTGACGGCTGACGGCCTGCTGTGGGTCCGTCGAGGGGAGCTTTATCTGCTGGCCGTCCTTGCTGATCCGCTCGATCATCGTGTACGTGCCGTGCCGGCCGTGGTTGGCGAGGGTGGCGTACGCCTCCGCCATGTCGAGCACGCTCGCGGTGGCCGTGCCCAGCGCGATGGACGGGTACGGGTTCAGGTCCGGGGTGCTCTTCGGCACGCCCAGGTCGATCGCGGTCTGCTTGACCTTGTCCGGGCCGACGTCCACGGCCATCTGCGCGTACACCGAGTTCACGGACTTGTCGGTGGCCTGGCGGACCGTGATGTTGCCGTAGTCGACGTAGTCCTCGTTCTCGGGGGCGTACGCCTCGCCGGGCCAGCCGACCACCGGGCGCTCGCTGGAGCCGTCGTAGATGGTGTTCGGGGTGATCGCCTGACCGGACTGGGTGTTGGAGTTGTTCTCCACGGCCGCGGTGAACACGAACGGCTTGAACGTCGAACCGACCTGGTAGTCACGCCGGGTGGCGTTGTTGACGTACTGCTTGGTGTAGTCGATGCCGCCGTACATCGCGATGACCTTGCCGGTCTTCGGGTCTATGGAGACACCGCCGGCGCGGACGTAGTTGTCGGCCTTGCGGTTCTTCTTGTCGAGCTTGTCCATCAGGTTGTCGTCGACGGCCTTGATGAACGCGTCCTGCATCTTCGGCTGGATGGTGGTGGTGATGCGGTAGCCACCGCCGTTCTCCAGCGCCTCCTCGTCGATGATCTTGTGCTCGATGAGGTACGACTTGATGGCCTCGACCAGGTAGCCGCGCTGCCCGGAGAAGGCGGTCGACGTGGTGGTCTGCTTCGGCATCTCGAACTTCATGCCGGTGCGCTCGGACTGCTTGAGCCAGCCCTCCTTGACCATGCCGTCGAGGACGTAGTTCCAGCGGGCGACGGCCGCGCCCTTGTTCTCCGGGTGGGCGACGACGTCGTACATGCTCGGCGCGTTGACGAGCGCGGCGAGGTAGGCGCCCTGCTGGGGGGTGAGTTCGTCGGCGTCGACGCCGTAGTAGGCCTGGGCCGCTGCCTGGATGCCGTAGGCGTTGCGGCCGAAGAAGCTGGTGTTGAGGTAGCCCTCCAGGATCTCGTCCTTGGTGACCTCGCGGTCCAGCTTGATCGCGATGAAGAACTCCTTCACCTTGCGGGTGACGGTCTGGTCCTGGGCCAGGTAGTAGTTCTTCACGTACTGCTGGGTGATCGTCGACCCGGACTGCTTGCCCTTGCCGGTCGCGGTGTTCCAGGCGGCGCGGATCATCGCCTTGGGATCGACGGCGGACTCGGTGTAGAAGTCGCGGTCCTCGGCGGCCAGTACGGCGTGCTGGGCGGCCTTGGAGACCTTCGACAGGGGGACGTTCTCGCGGTTGACCTCGCCGTCACGGGCGATCTGGGAGCCGTCCGCGTACAGGTACACGTTGCTCTGCTTGGTCGCGAGTTCCTGCGGCTTCGGGATGTGGACCAGGTTGTAGCCCAGCACGAAACCGCCGATGATCAGCATGGTCACGATCACGAAGCTGCCGAGCACCATGCGCCAGGTCGGGAACAGCCGCCGCCATCCGGTCCGCTTGGGCCGCTTCGGCTTCTTCCCCTTGCCGCCGCCGGCCGGGGTGGCTTCGGGTGCGACAGCGGGGATGACGGCGGTCGCCGTGCCGCCACCGGTTGCCGCGCCGGCGGCGCCGCCCGTGGCCCCGGCTGCCGCCAGGCCACTGGTGACACCGGTCTTCCCCCCACGCACACCGCCGGCCGCCGCCGAGGCCGCACCGGCTGCGGCAGCCGTCCCGGTCGCGCCGGCTGCCGCCGCGTCACCGGGCTTTCCGGGCCGCTTGCCGCCGGGCTTCGCACCCGGGCGCGTGACACCCAGGGTCATGGTCATCTCGGCGTCGCCCGCCGCCGGGCCACCGGCCGTACGCGCGGCCGCCGCGGCACCGGAGGTGCCGGCACCGGTGGCGCCGGAAGCCTTGGAACCGGCTGCGCCGGATGCCCCGGCGCCCGCGGCACCGGACTTGCCACCGCCCGCGGCGCCGGGCTTCCCGCCGGGCGCAGAACCGGACTTCCCGGGACGCGTGAGGCTCAGCGGCATGGTGAGCTCGGCGTCACTCTCCGGGGCCCCGGCCCCGCCGGAGGTCCGGGCGGCCGCGCCGCCTGCGGATGCCCCGGCGCCGGGCGAGAGCGACTTCCCCCGGCCCGCGGAGCCGCCCCGCCGGCCGCCGTCGCCACCCTCGGCCCCGGAGACCGGTGAACCGCCGGTCTGCCGGCCGGTACGCCCGCCGTCCGCCGAGTCGGGCTGTCCGCCGGTCTGCCGGCCGGTACGCCCGCCGTTCGTCGAGTCGGGCTGTCCGCCGGTCTGCCGGCCGGTACGCCCGCCGTCCGCCGAGTCCGGCCGTCCGCCGGTCTGTCCGCCTGGCGCGCTGCCCGCTGCCGGGTCGGGGCGTGTGCCGGCGGGGCCGCCGAGGCGTCCGCCGTCCGCGGAGTCCGGCCGTCCGTCGGTCTGACGGCCGGGCCGGCCGTCTGCCGCCGGGTTCGGCCGTGCGGCTGAGGGGCGGCCGGGGCCGCCCTGCGTTGCCGAGGTCTGCTGTCCGTCGCTCGCCGAGCCGGACTGCTTGCCCGGTGCTGAGCCCGGCCGTCCGCCTGCGGGCGTCGCGGAGTCCACGCCGCCGGGCCTTCCGTCGCTCGCCGAGCCGGAGCGTCCGCCCGGTGCTGAGTCCGGTCGTCCGCCCGAGGGCCGGGAGGGGCCGTTGGCCGAAGCCGAGTCCGGCCGACTGCCGGTGGGCCGGCCGGGGCGCCCGCCGTCCGTGGAGTCCGGCCGTCCGCCGGATGCGCCGCTCGTCGCCGACGGCCCGTCACTGCGGTCGTCGTCCGAGGCCGGGGTCGGTCCGTCGCCGGGCTGGCGGCCGGGCTTCGCGTCGCTTGCCGTCGAGCGGTTGTCGCCGGGTGCCGAGGCCGGCTGTCCGCCGCTGGCCGGGCCGGGCCTGGGGCCGGGCGTCGTGGGCTCCGGTGTCGTACCCGGGCGGGGCCGGGCCGGGTCCGGGGGCGTGCCCGGGGTCCGGCGCTCCGGTTCTCTCGGTGCCCAGCCCGGGCCGTTCCGCTTCGGCTGCGGCTCGTCGCTCATCGTGCTGCCGTGCTCCTGTTTCCGCGTCGTACGTTCATTTCCGTACGGCCTCGTACGCTTTGCGCCCGCTCCGGGCAAGTTCTGCGCCCCTGAGTGAAGACTCTCGTACCGGCCGATCCGTTCCCGAATGCCGGCACGCGCCCCGTACGCCCCGGGGGCACCACCACCCGGCCCGAAAACGCCTGGCACACCGCTCCGGCCGCGGACTAGGCTTTCGCGCTTCGGCCCGGATCGGCCGTGGCCTGGGTCTTTCGCCTGACTTCTCGCAGCGGATGGGGGTTTCCTCGTGGGCACTGGGCGGTTGTACGCCGCCGTCGCCGCCGGTGGCTTCAGGCGGTACGCGACGTATCGGGTGGCCACCGCGGCTGGGGTGTTCACCAACACCGTCTTCGGCTTCATCCTCGCATACACCTACATCGCCCTCTGGCACGAGAAGCCCCACCTGGGCGGTTACGACCAGGCGCAGGCACTCACCTATGTGTGGGTCGGCCAGGCGATGTTCGCGGTCATGGTGCTGGGAAGCGCCGGTTTCGAGGAGGAGCTCATCGAGCGAATCCGTACGGGCGACATCGCGGTCGACCTGTACCGGCCCGCCGACCTCCAGCTGTGGTGGCTCGCCGCCGACCTGGGCCGGGCCCTGTTCCAACTGCTCGGACGCGGTGTCGTCCCCATGCTGTGCGGCGCCCTCTTCTTCGATCTCGCGCTGCCGTCCAGTGCCCTGCCCTGGCTCGCCTGCCTCGTCGCGGTCGCCCTCGGTGCCCTCGTCAGCTTCGCGATCCGATACATCGTCGCCCTGTGGGCGTTCTGGCTCCTCGACGGCGCCGGAGCGATGCAGATCACCTGGCTCACGGGCGTCTTCTTCTCCGGCATGCTGCTCCCGCTGAACGTCTTCCCCGGCGTCCTCGGCGACCTCGCCCGCCTCCTGCCGTGGTCCGCGCTGCTCCAGGCGCCCGCCGACGTGCTGCTGGGCGAGGCCGACGCGTGGGGAACGTTCGCGTTCCAGGCCGGCTGGGCGGTCGTCCTGCTGGCGGTGGGGCGGCTGATCCAGTCGGCGGCGACTCGGAAGGTGGTGGTCCAGGGTGGCTGACCTCGACGAGCGCCCGGTGACGAGGGCCGCGGAGGACCCGTTCGGCGCGTACGGCCCGTACAGCCGTCTACGGGACGGGCTGCGCGTCTATCGCATGATCGCCGCCATGTGGATCCGCTCCACGATGGCCTACCGCGCCTCCTTCGCGATGACGGCCTTCGGCAACTTCGCCGCCACCGCCTTCGACTTCGTCGCGATCCTGCTGATGTTCTCCCAGGTCGACGAGTTGGGCGGCTTCGCCCTGTCCGAGATCGCCCTGCTGTACGGCACCTCCGCGATGGCCTTCGGTCTCGCCGACCTGATGATCGGTTCCATGGACCGGCTCGGGCGCCGGGTCCGGGACGGCACGCTGGACACCCTGCTCGTCCGGCCCGCTCCGGTGCTCGCCCAGGTCGCCGCCGACAAGTTCGCGCTGCGGCGCCTCGGCCGGGTCACCCAGGGTGCCCTGGTCCTCGGCTACGCCCTGGCCACGCTCGACATCGCCTGGACGCCGCTGAAGGTGCTGATGCTGCCGATGATGGTGGTCAGCGGCGGGGCCATCTTCGCGGCGGTGTTCGTCGGGGGCGCGGCCTTCCAGTTCGTCGCGCAGGACGCCTCCGAGGTGCAGAACGCCTTCACGTACGGCGGTGCCACGCTCCTGCAGTACCCGCCGGCCCTCTTCGCCAAGGACCTGGTGCGCGGGGTGACGTTCGTGCTGCCGCTCGCCTTCGTCAACTGGCTGCCCGGGCTGTACGTCCTGGGCCGCCCCTACCCGCTGGACGTGCCCCACTGGCTGGCGTTCGCGCCTGTGCTGGTGGCGGCGGGCTGCTGCGCGCTCGCCGGAGCGGCGTGGCGGGCGGGGCTGCGTTCGTACCGGAGCACGGGGAGTTGAGGACATGTGGACAGGGGCCGGGACAAGGACGGGTACCGGCGCGAGCACACCGACGAGCGACAGGGGCACGCACCCGACATGAATGACCGGTTCATCGAACTCGACCGGGTCGAGAAGGTCTTCGACGTCCGCAGGAAGACCGGGTTCCTGCGGCGGGAGCGGCGCGAGGTGCGGGCCGTGGACTCGATCTCCTTCACCGTGCCGCGCGGCGAGATGGTCGGGTACATCGGCCCGAACGGCGCCGGGAAGTCGACCACCATCAAGATGCTGACGGGCATCCTGACCCCGAGCGGCGGCCGGCTGCGGGTCGCGGGCATCGACCCGTCCCGTGAACGGACGCGCCTCGCCCGCCGGATCGGTGTCGTCTTCGGGCAGCGCACGACCCTCTGGTGGGATCTCCCGCTCATCGACTCGTACCGGCTGATGCACCGTATGTACCGGGTCCCCGACGCCCGTTACCGGGAGAACCTCGACCGCTGTGTCGAACTCCTCGAACTCGGCGCCCTGCTGGACGTGCCCGTCCGGCAGCTCTCCCTCGGCCAGCGCATGCGCGGCGACATCGCGGCCGCGCTGCTGCACGACCCCGAGGTGCTGTACCTGGACGAGCCGACGATCGGGCTCGACGTCATCAGCAAGGCGAAGGTCCGTGAGTTCCTCAGGGACCTCAACACCGAGCGTGGCACGACCGTGCTTCTCACCACGCACGACCTCCAGGACATCGAGCAGCTGTGCCGCCGGGTGATGGTCATCGACCACGGCCGTCTGATGTACGACGGTCCGCTGACGGGGCTGCACGAGGTGGGGGAGAGCGAGCGGACCCTCGTCGTCGACCTGGAGCGTGAGCTGCCCCCGATCGAGGCGGCGCCCGCCCGTGTCGTACGGGTGGAGGGGCCCCGGCAGTGGCTGGCGTTCCCGGCGTCGGAGTCGGCGGCGCCGCTGGTGGCGCGGATCGCGTCCGAGTATCCGCTGGTGGACCTGTCGGTCCGGGAGCCGGACATCGAGGCGGTGATCGCCCAGATGTACGCGCAGCAGGCGGAGCGGGTGGGGGAGACGGGGCAGTCGGTCTCGTAGCCGGGGGCCGGGGTTCCTCGTAGGCTGAGGCGTATGACGGACGATCTCCCGGACCTGCCTGCCGCCGCGGACCTTCGTGCCTCCGACGCCGACCGCGAACGGGTCGCCGAGCAGTTGCGGGACGCCCTCGCGGAGGGGCGGCTCGACATGGAGGAGTTCGGGGAGCGGCTGGACGCGACCTACAAGGCGCGCACCTATGGCGAGCTGGCGCCGATCACCCGTGACCTGCCGGGCGCCGGGACGGTCGCGCCGCCGTCGGTCTCCCTGGTGAAGGGGACCGCGGAGAGCGGCGGTTGGGCCGAGCGGATCGTCGGCGGGCAGGGCTCGTCCACGTGGGGCGTGGCGATCATGTCCGGCTTCGAACGCAAGGGCAGCTGGACGGTGCCCGCGCGGTTCGACTGTCTGGCGTTCTGGGGCGGCGGTGAACTCGACCTGCGGGACGCCTGCTTCGCCGAGCGTGAGGTCACCATCAACTGCGTGGCCGTCATGGGCGGGATCAATGTGATCGTGCCGCCCGGTGTCGAGGTCGTCGTCCGGGGCATCGGCATCATGGGCGGTTTCGACCACCGCGAGGAGGGCGAACCGGGCCAGCCAGGCGCCCCTCGCGTGATCATCACCGGGTTCGCCTTCTGGGGCGGCGTCGGCGTCGAGCGCAAGCTCCCCAAGGCCGAGCGGCAACGGCTGAAGGAGGCCCGGCGACAGGAACGGCTGGAGCGCCGCCAGGCCCGTCGAGAGCTGGGCAGGGGGCACTGAGGCGACCGGGCCGCCCCGCACCGGGGAGGCGGCCGGCCTACAGCTCCGCCGGCACCGCGCCCTTCAGTGTCTTCAGGTCGAAGACCTGCCCCATCCGCTCGTACCCCTTGTCGCTCGGGTGGAGGTGGTCCCCCGAGTCGTAGTCGGAACGCAGGCGGCGGGGGGCGTACGGGTCGCCGAGCGCCTTGTCGAAGTCGACGACCGCGTCGAAGACCTTGCCGGAGCGGATGCGGTCGTTGACGGCCTGGCGCACGGCGTCCCGCTGCTCGGTGTAGCCGCGGTGGCCGTGGAACGGCATGAGGGTGGCGCCGACGACGCGCAGGCCGCGGGCGTGGGCCTGCTCGACGAGGTCACGCAGGCCGGCGACGATCGCGTCGGGGTCGGCCTGGCCGGGGTTCTTCAGGATGTCGTTGACGCCGAGGTCGATGACGACGGCCTTGACGCCGGTACGGCCGAGCACGTCACGCGGGAAGCGGGACAGGCCGCTGGGGTTGTCGGCCGGACGGCCGCGCCCGTTGGCGAGGACCTGGTTGCCGCTGATGCCCTGGTTGACGACGCTGTAGCGGGGCACGTCGGAGGAACCGGCGGCGGCCCGGAGCCGGCCGGCGAGGACGTCCGTCCAGCGGCGGTTCTCGCCGACGGTCGAGGTGATCCCGTCGGTCAGCGAGTCGCCGAGGACGACGACGGTGCCCTCGGACTCCTTGCTCAGCACATCCAGCGCGGTGACGTACCGCCAGTGCATGGTCTGCGTGGTGTACGGCGTCCCGGTGACGTCCGCGGCCTGGTTGCCCTCGGCGGTGTACGAGATCTGCCGGGCGTGCGCGTGATAGGTGGTGGGCCCGGACGGGGTGGGCGAGTAGGTGGTGATCAGGACATCGCTGTCGTGCGGGATCGCGATCCGTACGACATCGCTGACCACCTGCTGACCGGCGGCGATGACCACGGTCGTACGTCCGCCGAAGGTGAGCCGGCGCATGGTGTCGGCCGCTGCGGCCGGGCTGTTCACGGCGGCGGCGAGCGCGAGCGAGGCGTGGGTGACGGTCAGCGGCTGCTGGCCGTAGAGATTGGACAGCGTGACGCGGGCACTCGTACCGGCGGCGGAGGTGTGCACCACGTTGCGCACCGAGCGGCCCGCGAGGCCCGCTGTCTCGGTGCCCGGCTCCGCCCCGCTCGGCGAGGCCGACCAGGCGCCCACCCACACTCCGGTGGAGGCGGGGGCGACGGGGTTGCGCTCGGCGCGGGTGTAGGTCTCCCGCTGCCGGGTGCCGTCGTCGATGCCGACTCCGGCGTATATGGCCGCCGAGATGGCGACGATCAGGGCGGCCATGGCCGCCAGCAGTGCATAACCGTGACGCTTGGTCATGCGGTGTGTGGCTCCTCGGGCAGTGGAGCCCCGAGGCTCCGATGTGATCACCCCATGATGCGGCATGGGATGGGGGCGGTCAGTGAGAACCCCCATCGGTTCCCCCGTCCGGACAGACGCGGGGAACTCCTGTTGCGTTCCAGGAGTAGATCGTGCAGTAGGTCACCAAGGGACCGAGAAAGGGACAATGTGTACGGGGGACAGGAACGGGTGGAGTGAATGGACCGTACGAAACCGGAAGACAACGGAACGCCAGGGCGGCGTGGCCTCCCTGGCGCCCCCGTGAACCAGGTGACGGACACCACGCCGGGCGCGCGGGCGTCGACGCACGCTCCGGGCGGTTCCGGCGGGTCCCGTGTGTCGCATCGCACGATGACCACGTTCAGCCCAGCCGACGAGGAGAAACAGCGGGGCGTCCGGCGGATGAAGGTGACCGCCGCCGGACTGCTGCTGTTCGTGGCCGTGGTGTACGTCCTGGCGAAGTGGGCCTCGCACGCGGGCGCGGGAGCCTGGGCGGACTATGTCGCGGCGGCGGCCGAGGCGGGCATGGTGGGTGCGCTGGCGGACTGGTTCGCCGTCACGGCCCTGTTCCGCCACCCCCTCGGCCTGCCCATCCCGCACACCGCCATCATCCCCAGGAAGAAGGACCAACTGGGCGTCACCCTCGGTGAGTTCGTCGGGGAGAACTTCCTCTCCGAGGATGTCGTACGGCAGCGGCTGCGGGCCGTCGGCATCAGCAGCCGTCTCGGCGCCTGGCTCGCCGAGCCGCAGAACGCCGACCGGGTGACGGCGGAGCTGGCGACCGCGCTGCGCGGCGCCCTCACCGTGCTGCGCGACACCGACGTCCAGGCCGTGGTCAGCGAGGCCATCACCCGGCGGGTCAGCGGTCAGGAGATCGGGCCCGGCATAGGCAAGATGCTGGAGCGGTTCGTCGCCGACGGCGGCCACAGACGGGCCGTGGATCTGATCTGCGCCCGCGCCCAGAACTGGCTGATCCTCCACGACGACCAGGTCATGGACGCGGTCGAGGGCGGCGCTCCCGGCTGGACCCCGCGCTTCGTCGACAGGCGGATCGGCGAGCGGGTCTACAAGGAACTGCTCCGATTCGTCACCGAGATGCGCGACTCGCCCACGCACCCGGCGCGCGGCGCCCTCGACCGCTTCCTCACCGACTTCGCGACCGACCTCCAGTCCGACACCGACACCCGCGCGCGGGTGGAACGCCTGAAGAGCGAGGCGCTCGACCGGGGCGAGGTCCAGGATCTCATCGCCTCAGCCTGGACCGCCGTACGCTCCATGGTGGTGTCCGCGGCCGAGGACGAGCGCAGCGAACTGCGGCTGCGGGTACGGGCGTCGCTGCTGTCGCTGGGCACGCGGATGGCCACCGAGCCGTCGGCGCAGGCCAAGGTCGACAAGTGGATCGAGGACGCGGCCGTCCACGTCGTCACCACCTACCGCAAGGAGATCACCTCCCTGATCACCGACACGGTCGCCGCGTGGGACCCCGAGCACACCACGAGGAAGATCGAGGCCAACATCGGCCGTGACCTGCAGTTCATCCGCATCAACGGCACGGTGGTGGGTTCGCTGGCCGGGTTGCTGATCTACACGGTGTCGCGGGCTCTGGGGGCGTGACCCGGCCGGGTGGCGCAAACCGCCGGGCGGCGTAACCCGGCCGGGTGGCGCCAACCGCCGGGCGGGGAGCGGGGGGTGTGCACCGTTGGTGTGACGTCCGGCTGCGGTGCGTAGTCCCCCCTCGGGCGGGCACTCGAACGCGGTTCGCTCGAGGAGGAGGGAGCCGCACAGATGGCCGTAACCGACCGGAAGTCAGCGCGGGGATCCGGCACCATCACCACCGCCGTACCCGCACGCCTGGACCGTCTGCCCTGGTCGCGCTGGCACTGGATGGTGGTGATCGGACTCGGCACGGTGTGGATCCTCGACGGCCTGGAGGTCACCGTCGTCGGCAATATCGCCGGGCGGCTCTCCGAGCGGGGCAGCGGTCTGCCGATCAGCTCCGCGCAGGTCACGGGCACGGCGGCGGCCCTGTACGTCGCGGGCGCCTGCGCGGGCGCCCTCTTCTTCGGCCGTCTCACCGACCGCTTCGGCCGCAAGAAGCTGTTCATGGTGACACTGGCGGTCTATCTCGGCGCCACCGCGCTCACGGCCGTCTCCTTCTCCTCCTGGTGGTTCTTCCTCTTCCGCTTCCTCACCGGCTTCGGTATCGGCGGCGAGTACGCGGCCATCAACTCCGCGATCGACGAGCTGATCCCGTCCAAGTACCGGGGCCGCGTCGACATCGTCATCAACGGCAGCTTCTGGCTCGGCGCGATCGGCGGCTCACTGCTGTCGATCGTCGCCCTGAACACGGACCTGTTCGCGGCGAACGTCGGCTGGCGGCTGACGTTCGCGCTCGGTGTGGTGCTCGGCCTGGTGATCCTGCTGGTCCGCCGGAACGTGCCGGAGAGCCCCCGCTGGCTGCTGATCCACGGCCGGGAACAGGAGGCGGAACGGCTGGTGGCGGACGTCGAGCGGCAGGTCGAGGGCGAGAAGGGCCGGCGACTGCCGTCGGCCACCCGGGAAATGACGATCCACCAGCGCGAGACCGTCGGCTTCGGCACCATCGCCCGTACCGTCTTCTCCCGCTACCGCCGCCGCGCCGTCCTCGGCTTCTCCCTCTTCATCGGCCAGGCGTTCCTCTACAACGCGATCACCTTCGGCTTCGGCGCGATCCTCACCACGTTCTACGACGTCCCGACCTCCGACACCGGCTACTACTTCGCCTTCATCGCCGCCGGCAACTTCCTCGGCCCGCTGCTCCTCGGCAAGCTCTTCGACACGGTCGGCCGCCGGGTGATGATCTCGTCGACGTATCTGCTGTCGGGCGTGCTCCTCTTCGGCACGGCCTGGCTGTTCGACCGGGGTGCCCTGGACGCGGTCACACTCACGGCGTGCTGGTGCGTGGTGCTGTTCTTCGCGTCGGCGGGCGCGAGCAGCGCGTACCTGACGGTCTCGGAGGTCTTCCCCATGGAGACGCGGGCCATGGCCATCGCCTTCTTCTACGCGATCGGCACGGCGGCGGGCGGCATCAGCGGGCCGCTCATCTTCGCCGGCCTGACGGAGTCCGGCGCCGTCGGCGACACGGTTCTCGCGTTCCAGATCGGCGCGGGGCTGATGTGCGCGGCGGGGTTGGTGGCGGCGTTCCTCGCGGTGCGGGCGGAGCGGAAGTCGTTGGAGGACATCGCGCAGCCGCTGTCCGCGGCGGGGTGAGGGCCGGGCGCCTTATAGCTCGTGGGGGCGCGGTTCGTCGGCGGGTGCGGGTGCGCTGTGGTTTCTCGCGCAGTTCCCCGCGCCCCCCGCGCCCCTGGAGGGACGGGCCTGCGGCCCGCCCTCCCCCGGAAGGGGTGGGCCTGCGGCCGGATGGCGCCGTTGAAAAGCACGGGGCGCAGCCCCGGGCGCTTTTAGGGATGAAGGCTGGGCCGCCAGGCCCATGCCTTCAGGGGCGCGGGGAACTGCGCGAGAAACCACGAAGGACCCGTAGCCGCCGACGAACCGCGCACCCCCGAGCTACCAGGCGCCCCCGGCTCACCCGTAGAAGTCTTCACCCGTAGAAGTACTGCGCCGCCTTGCGCTCGAAGTGCGACGAGTACACCAGCCCGATCGCCGGCGTCCCCCGGTACGTGCCGACGTACTGCTGCGCGCTGTCCACCACGACCGGGCGGGCCATGCACGCCCACTTGTTGCGCTGCTCGGCCTCCGCCCACCGCACGGCCGCCGGATCCACCCGATCGCTGACCAGCACGGGAAACGCGGCGACCCCGTTCTGCAGCCCGGCCGGCAGCCCGCCCTTCGTCTTCTTCGCGTACGACAGCACTTGATCGGTGAACGTCGCGATCGTCGGGATGGTTATCTCCGGGACGGCCGCCGCCACGGTGAACAGGTGGAGCTTCGTCCCCATCCACCTCCACTTGAAATCGGCCCGCCGCCCGACGAGCACGGGCACTCCGGCCCAGTCCTCCCACCAGGTACGGCATTCATCGGCGGCGAGACGGGCCCCCAGGGAGGCGAGGTAGGCCTGCGAGGCGGACTGCTGTGGATGCATGGCCGGATCATGCCCCGACCTGGCCGGATCGCGAAAGGCCGGGGTGAGGCCAAGGTTGAGCCAGGGGGCTGTGCGGGGCTCTCACGACCCCCTAGGGCCCCGTCGTGGAACCGGGCCGCACGATCATCAGCACGGTCACGGTGGCCCACAGCAGGTTGAACACACCGGTGAACATGGCGAGTCGCGCCGTGGTCCTCACGCTCACCGTCGACCCGACGGTGACCGCACCCTCGACCACGAGCCCCGCCTCGCTCCTGCCCTCCGCCTTGTCGCCGGTCACGGGCTCGGCCGCCGCCACCTCCTCCAGGATCTCCTCCTGCCGAGGCAGGACCAGCGCCAGCAGCACCATCGCCGCGAGCGCCGTCAGCAGCATCGACGCGATCAGCCAGGCGTCGCCGAGCACCCCCATGCTCATCGCCGTGGCGAACCCGAGCGCGGGCACCGCGATGCCGACACCGCCGTACACCCGGCAGATCCGGTGCAGCAGCCGCAGGGACGACACCGCCCGCTCGCTGCCGGGCTCGGCCAGCGCCTTGCGCGCGCTCGGCGGGAACATGCTGGCAGCGACCGTGATCGGCCCGACGGCGACGATCGCGGCGAGGACGTGGAGGGAGAGCAGCAACTTGGTCACGCTGGGACGCTAAGGGCTGTCCCGTAATCCCCGGCGGGCGCACGACGCCGGCTACGGCACCTCGCCGCGTTGTCGGAACGCCCGCATACATCCAGTATGCGGACGCCCCTCCGCCTTGCGATGCACCGCATCCGACGCCGTGCGCTGATCCACCGCGGATTACGGGACAGCCCTTAGGGGGCGCGGCGAGCCGGTAGAAGTGGCGGGATTGCCAGGGCTCAACGGATTCTCGTCAGGGATGCGCGTGATGAACGGGGACAGTGGGCCTCTGCTTGGCGAGAATCCGGCGGAACCCTACGCTTCCGCCATGCACGCCGTGGCCGTACTGGCGCTCGACCAGGTCATCCCGTTCGACCTCTCCGCCCCGATCGACACCTTCGGGTGGGCTCGGCTGCCGGACGGCCGCGAGGCGTACCGGGTGCGGGTGTGCTCGCCGACGGGGGAGGCGGAGGTGCCGGCGGGGCCGTTCACCGTGCGGGCGCCGTACGGGCTGGAGGCGCTGACGGAGGCCGACACGATCATCCTGCCGGGGACGGCGGACCCGACCGCGCCGCTTCCGCCGGGGGTGACGGAGGCGCTGCACGCGGCGGCGGCGAACGGTACGCGCATCGCCTCGGTCTGTGTCGGCGCGTTCATCTTCGCGGCCACGGGCCTGCTGGACGGGTTGCGCGCGACGACCCACTGGATCGCGGCCCCCGACCTGGCCGCCCGGCACCCCGCGGTGACCGTCGACGCGAACGTCCTCTACGTCGACAACGGCCAGTTCCTGACCTCGGCGGGCGCCGCCGCGGCGCTGGACATGTGTCTGCACATGATCAGGAAGGACTACGGTTCGGCGGTCGCCGCGTTCACCGCGCGGATGTGCGTCATGCCCCTGGAGCGCGAGGGCGGCCAGGCCCAGTTCATCGTCCAGGACCAGCCCCCGGCCCCCGCCGGCGCGACCCTGGAGCCGCTGTTGCGCTGGCTGGAGGCGAACGTGGAGCGGGATCTCACGCTGGACGACATCGCCGCCCACGCCGGCACCAGCGCCCGTACGCTGAACCGCCGCTTCCGGGAGCAGACGGGCACGACGCCGCTGCAGTGGCTGCACCGGGCGCGGGTCCGCCGGGCCCAGTACCTCCTGGAGTCCACCGACCACACGGTCGACCGCATCGCCACCCAGGCGGGCTTCGGCTCCCCCACCGCCTTCCGTGACCGTTTCAAGAGGGTGGTCGGCACGAGCCCGTACGCGTACCGGCGCGCCTTTCGGGGGGAGTAGCCGCACGACGAGGCGACTCAGCCGACGGCCCGCACGGCCCCCCTCCGGTCTCCGCGGCTCCGCGTGGCGCCGTGGCGCCGTGGCGCCGTGGCGGCGTCTCCGCGGCTCCGTGTGTTGCTGTGCGGCGTCTCCGCGGCTTCGCGTCAGCCCCGGCGGTCGGCCACCACCCAGGACGCCAGCGCCATCGCCCCGGCCACCCCGAACACCGCCGGCCAGGCGCCCACCTTCTTCGCCAGCGGATGCGACCCGGCGAACGCCGCGACGTACCCGGCGGTCAGGGCGCCCGCGGCCCTGCCCCCGGCGGCGCGCTGCCACTGCTGGGCCGCGGCCACGCCGGCGACCGCCAGCACGGCCCCGCCCAGCTGCCGCTTCTTCGTCCAGCGGGCCACCGCGTACCCGCCGATGAGCCCGCTCGCGGCCACCGCCGCCGCAGGAACCTTCGCCATCCTCTGCCTCCTGGCTCGTCGCACCGTCAGCTGTGTCCGCTGCCGCCCCGAGGCTAACCCTTCTAACACTCCGCTCGCTGAACCTGAGTCGTGGCTTGTCAACTTTCCTCTCCGGAGTTATATAAGAAGGTGTAGGACATCTCCGGGCATCGCATCCAGCGCCTGATGAGAGGAGTGACCCGTGATGCTCATGCGTACCGACCCGTTCCGTGAGTTCGACCGGCTCGCGCAGCAGGTGTTCGGGACCGAGAACCGGCCGGCCGTCATGCCGATGGACGCCTACCGGGCCGGCGACGACTTCATCGTCCACTTCGACCTCCCGGGCGTGGACCCGGAGACCATCGACCTGGACGTGGAGCGCAACGTCCTGAACGTCCGGGCCGAGCGCCGCTCCCCGGCTCCCGAGGGGGCCGAGCTGATCGCCGCCGAGCGTCCGACGGGGACGTTCACCCGTCAGCTCTTCCTCGGTGACACCCTCGACGCCGACCGTGTCGACGCCTCCTATGAGTCCGGCGTCCTCACGCTGCGCATCCCCATCGCGGAGAAGGCCAAGCCGCGCAAGATCCAGATCAGCGGCGGGTCCGAACGGCGCCAGCTCGACCGCTGACCGGCCCGACCACGGGGGCACCGGTCCGTGCCGCCTGACGGCACGGTCGTCCGGTGCCCCCGCCTTCCCTTCCCGTGAGCGGGCGTCGCCTGCTACGGGTCGACGTCCGGCGCGCCGGTTCCTGACCTCCGGTGGGACCCGCCGGCGCCCACCTTTCCCAGCACCGCGCGCTTCGCCGCGAGATGACGCTCGACCACCCTGCGGTCGTCGGCTCCCAGGACTCGTTTCTCCACCGCGCGCTGCACGTCGCCCACGGTCCTCGCGAGCTTCGTCTCCGCCTGGCACCGCGCGTCCGCCTCCGCCGTACGGATCTCCTCGCGGGCGAGCGCCCTCAGGGCGGAGGGATCGCCGGAGACCTTCGGCAGCCGGTCGTTCAACCGCTTCCGCACCGCTTGGAGATCGGCCGCCCGATACCCCGCCTCCCTCATGCAGGAGGACCAACGCCGCACAGCCGCACGGTAGTCGGGATGCTTCTCCACGGCGGTCAGTACGCGTGCCGACAGCGCGGCGACCACCGGCTCCGTCCGGTTCCAGCCGGCGCCGTAGACACCGACGCGGGCCTCGTTGACGCAGCCGTCCGACGAATACTCCAGCCGGGAGCCGTCCGGGAGCGTCACCGACACCTTGTGCTCGGCGGTCCCGAGAAGGGCCCGCTGCCAGGCCGGGTCACGGGGCTCGTCGTCCGGGGGCGGCGAGGACCGCAGATGCAGGAACTCCCCGACGATGCCGTACCCGTCGGTGCTCGCCCGCCGGGCGCCCAGCAGCCCGTACGGGTTGGTCTCCTCGCCGCGCGCGGACGCCGTCCGGGGCCGCGCCGTGTACCGCAGGCCACGCTCCGCCATGCACCGCACGATCGCCTTCTCCTGGAGGTCGTGCAGGCGTACGGCCTCGCTGTGACGGAAGGACGCGGCCCCCGACAGCGGCCGCACATCGGGCGGCTCCGGCGCACGCGCCGGGGTGTGACCGGCCGCCCCCGGGAGGGAGCAGCCGGCCACGGTCAGCGCCACGAACACCGCGGCGTGCACGAGACGTGTGGCCCGTACGGCGTCCGCGGTGCGGAGTCCACGGCGCTCGCGGGGCGCGTCGGCGTCGTGGTTCACACGCACCAGTCGTTGGAGGCCACGTTGTGCCACCAGACGGTGTTGGCGAGGGTCGGGTTCGTCCAGCCGCGGTCGAGGACGTAGCTGGAGCCCGTCTTGTTGAGGCCGGAGAAGATGCGGACGTTGCAGTTGTTGCCGTGGTTGTAGAGCGACTCGGCGTTGTTGAACTTGTTGTACTGGAGCAGGTTGTTGTTGTCCCCGTACACGGTGCCGGGGTCCCCCGCGCCGTTGGTGCCGAGGTACGCGCACAACGCCCCGGCGGGACAGTCCGACCACGCCGCGTTCGCGGGGCCGGCCGTGGCCAGCGTGCCGACGGCGGCCATCGCCAGGCCACCGAGGGCGATGCCGCCCCGGACGAGCATCCGATGCATTCCGAGTTCCTCCACTCTGCGAAGCACTGCTGGGACTCGTTGCGCACCCCCGCGTCGAACTCGTCGCGGCGGCGCCACGCCACCACCCGGTGACCACCGGGCCTGTGGCGCTCATGCGGCAGCAGCCTCACGCAGGGACCAGGCGTCCCGTCAGAGGAGAGGAAGGGGACAGGACGGCGTGGGACACGGCGACCCCGCCCGCCTCACCTGTCGTACGCGCCGTCCCACCACTTCGGGACGCCGGGGACGGCATGCGGGACACGGTGGGACACGACGGGGGGAACTCCCGCCGCGTCGGCGGCACATGCACAGCGCCCGAACGCCCCACGGGCCCCGCCCGCACGCTCCGCCCACCACCCGGCCGCCGCCACGGCCAACGCCCCCACGGCCATCCCCGCGGCGAACCACTCCGCCGGTGACGGCCGACGGGAGGACGGCCACCGCCCCAACGCGTGGACCCGTGCCCCTGCCGACCCCGCCTCGGCGGCGACGGACTCCGGGGACTCCCCGGACCCGGCGAACTGCCAGAGCCCTCCGGCCGGTGCGGCCGGTGCGGCCGGCCCGGCCTGTGCAGCCTGCCCGGCGTCCTCGGGTCCCTCCATCAAGAGCAGGGCCCCCGCCCCGTCCCCCATCACGGAGGCGAACTGCTCGACGGCTTCCCTGGGTACCGGCTTCTTGCCGTTGAGGAACCGCTCCCAGGACGACCGGCTGTAGTGCGTCCGCGCCGCCAACTTGGCGAAGCTGAGTCCCGACTGTTTCTTCAGCCTGCGCATCTCCCCGGCTATCAGCTCACTCATACGTCCGTCCCCCTGCGTCCCCTTGGTCGTGTGGGTCCACCGTTCAGGAAACAGGGCGGTGAGGAACCGGGGACAGACGTTTCACGGCCGATTTCCAGGCATCCGGCAGGGTGCGGGCCGCCCTGTCCAGCGAGTGTGACTCACATCACTGCATGGAGCCGCCGGAAGTGGATGGCGGCGTCCGCCAGGACTGGCATGCTCATGCTTAGCTACTGGGCGGTAACCGTCGGTCATCTGCCGTCGCCGTGTCATGCGCGCGGCCCTGCCGTCATGCCGCCCCCGTGTAAGCGCACCCCCCACCACACCGATCCCGAGGATCACGCGTGCACAAGCTCAGACGACATGCCCTGCTCTCGGCCCTCTCGGCGATCACCGTCGCCACCCTGGTGGCCACCGGCTGCTCCCACGACTCGTCCTCCACCGCAGACAAGGCCCGCGCGGCGGTGGCCGAGACCCCCGAGGCCGCGGCGGCCGAGGAACAACTCGCCGTCGTCTCCGCCCCGACCGACGGGGCCACCCCCACCGCCGTGGCCGACGGGAACGCCGCAGACCAGGGCAAGGCGAAGAAGTCCACGCTCAAGGTCGCGTCCTACGACAGGAAGACCGGCCGCGCGGTCATCGCGGCACCGCCCGCGCAGGACACCGAGCCGACGGCGGGCCCGTCACCGTCGAAGTCGGACGCCACGCGACCCGGGGCGGAGAGGGACTCGGGAGCGGAGAGGGACCCGGGGTCGGCGCAGAACCCGGGGTCAGGGCAGGACTCGGGGTCGGAGCAGGACCCGGACTCCGGTTCGGAGCAGGACTCGGGCTCGGATCGGGGCTCCCAGTCGGCTACGGCCCCGGCGGCCGGTACGCGCTCCGTCGCCGTGGGCGATGTCATCGCCAGCGCCCCCGCCCCCGGCGCCCCCGACGGTCTGCTCGCCAAGGTGACGGACATCGTCGGCACGACGGAGGACGGCAACGGTACGACCGTCCAGACCGAACCGGCCGAGCTCAACTCCGTCCTGGGCGAGAGCAAGGCGGACGGCACGGTCCCCGTCGACCCCTCCACCATGGACGTCGACCCGCTCGTCCAGGGCGTGAAGGTCTCCTGGGCGAAGACCGGCGACCTCACCTTCGGCCCGAAGGGCGCGAAACTCCCGCTCGGCAGCCTGCGCATCGACGTGGGCGCCGCCGTGGAAACCGCGGCCGGCGCCCCCGCCTCGGCCGCCGCGTCCGTCCAGGGCTTCGTGCAGCTCGCCCCCGAGGTCGCCTTCTCGTACGACGGCTCCGGAGCCGGTACGGGTGCCGCGCCCGGCGGTGCGTTCCTCGGCCTGACCGGCGAGTGGGCGTCGAAGTGGTCACTCAAGGGCCGCGCGGCCGGTACGACCGACGGCAAGCCGGTCCGCGTCCCGTTCGCCGAACTCCACGCCGACCCCGTCATCCAGGTCGGCCCCGTCCCGATCGTCGTCAACCTGGACCTCGTCTGCTACTTCCAGGTGGACGCCGACGGCCGCGTCACCGTCGACGTCGAACAGGACCTGAAGGGCGACTTCCGCGTCGGCGGCAACTTCACCTGGGCCAAGGGCTGGACAGGCGTGAGCGAGTCCGACATGACCGGTGAGCCCCTGAAGGCGACCGTCACCGCCACCGGCAAGGTCAAGGCGGCCCTGGGCGCCGAGGCCACCATCGGCCTGTACGGCACGGTGGGCGTCACCGCCGACCTCGCCCCGTACCTGCGCGCCGAGGCCGACGCCACGGCCGAGGGCTCCGCGACCGGCACCGGCTCGGCGAAGGGCTCCTGGGCCCTCCACGGCGGCGTGGACCTCACCGGCACCCTCAACCTCCAACTCTCCATCTTCGGCACCCCGATCTTCCAGAAGAAGATCCCGCTCGGTGCCCTGCACAAGGAGTGGCTGCTGACGAAGGGCGAGGTGGCGACGGCGTAAGCCTTCGTCCGCCTGCCTCCAAGGGGGCTCTTGGCCGTGGTGTGTGCCGATCGGATGGTGGGGGACATCCGGGGGCGTCGGCCAAGAGCCCTCGCGCGCTGCCGACTTCGGGTCGGCCGTGGAGCGGGGTCGGTCCACGCGGACCGTCGACGGCTCACCGCTTCCTGACGGCTTGACTACGGTGACGCCATGCGCCAGAACGCCCCCCGGACGAAACGGTGACCCGCCCCACCCCCGAGACGGCGGAGGCCCAGGCCTCCACGGTCCGCACCCTCCTCCACTACCTCCACCTCCCCTTCGGCTCCAGCACTACGTACGAGGCGTCCTCCCCGCCCCCGAAGGCCGCCCCGCGCTCCGCCTCGCGACGGGCCGCCGCAAGGCCGCGCCCCCCGACTTCCGCCTCTACGAGATCCCGCTGACCCAGGCCGGGGAGCCCATCACCCCGCACCACATGCTCGCGCTCCTCCGCGCGGCCCACCGAGGCACCCGCCTGTACTCGTCGAGCCGCATCGAGGAGACGATGGGCATGACGGTGATCCACCTGGCCCCGTCGGAAGACCCGACGGCGAAGGAACCCGCCGCCCACCGCCGGCTCTCCCTTCTCACGTCCCTGACCTGCCCCGCGACGGACGACCTGCCTTCCTGCCCCTGGTCGGCTTCCTTCCCACGACCCCCGGCACCGTCCGCCTCTACCTGGCCCCGCCCTCGGCGCCGGGCATCGTGGCAGCGGACGTACGCCTCTCCGGCCCCCTGACGGCGATCGAGGCGGTGCTCCCTTCCCTGCTCCGCGAGAAGGAACGCCGACGGAAGGACAGGGGGACCCGCATTGTTGGCGTCGGGTGGACTTGAGGGACTGGTAGGGGCCGTTCCCCCGCGGGAGCCAGGGGGATACCGACGGGTCACGTGGGCCGCGGCTCGGCGGGGCGAAGGTGGTCGGGTCGAGGGTGGTCGGGACGAAGGTGGTCGGGACGAAGGTGGTCGGGACGAAGGTGGTCGGGTCGAAGGTCGGCGACGAGCCGGAACCGTTCCAGGACGACCGGCGTCGTGTCGTCCACGGTGAACCCGGGATCCCCCAACGCGGCACGCATCTCCTCGCTGTGCCAGAACCGCTCGTGGCCCTCCCGCCATGCGGCCACGCTGGCGTGCCCCTCCCCTTCGTCCACCACATGGGCGAGGTCCACGTCCGCCAGCGGCACGACCCGTACACCGGTCACCTCGATGACGGCGACGGGCCGCTCGTCGGAGTCCACGACCACGGAACGGTCCCCGACGGCCGGCAGGGCCTCCCCCTCGTTCTCGTAGTCGACGACGAGCCCGGTGGTGGAGGTCTTGGCCCCGTCGAGGATGGCGGCGACGAGCCGATCCCGCAACGGACCGGGAAAGGCGAACTCGGCGGTGGGCATGGAGCCGAGCTCCGCGTGCGCCGCGGAATCCGCTCCCGTCACCGAACCCCCCTCGCTCATCGCGGCGCGCTCGGACTCGCTGCGCAGGACGCAGAACTCATTGCCCTCCGGATCCGCGAGGACGGCCCAGCCGGCACCGTCCGGCTTCCGGTGATCGTCGACGAACGTCGCTCCGAGGCCCACCAGCCGCTCGATCTCCGCCTCCCGCGAAGTCGTCGGCCGCAGGCACAGATGCAGCCTGTTCTTGACAATCTTGGGCTCCGGCACCTGGTTGAAGTAGAGGACCGGCCCCTCGGGCAGCATCACTTGAGTCTCGTGGTCGCCCGGCCGCACATCAGGATGTACCGGGCAACCGGTCACCGCGCTCCAGAACCGAGCCAACTCGTAGGCGTCCGCACAGTCGATCGCCACGTTCTCCAGTACCGAGGTCATGCGGGTGAGCGTGGCGGAGCGGGCGGCGTCCCGCTACCGAATTGACGCCGGGCCCCGCGGGTCCGTACGACGGGAGTGCTCAGCACCTCGAACACCGACGACCGAACCCCGAACCCGGGAGGCCGGCCCGTCCGGGCACCGCTCGGGTACCGCGGGCCATCTGGGTACCGCACACCGGCAGTTGAGTACAAGCACTCAAGTCCGGCCGCGGGGTCACCGCCGACGATGAGGACCACCATCGCCGAAGTCCGGGAGACCCGCATGCTCAGCCGCCTCGCCGACGTCCTCGTACCGACCGTGGGACGCCTCACGGTGACCACCGACGCCGACGCCGTGCTGGCACCGGGCAGCGTCATCGTCGCGAACCACACGTCGCTCGCCGACCCGGCCGTCGTCCTGGCCGCGCTGCACCGCCTCGACGTCCACCCGGTCGTCATGGCAGCGGCGGGCTTGTGGCGCATCCCCCTGCTGGGCCGCGCCCTCGCCAGCGAGGGGCACATACCCGTCCACCGCAACGACCCCCGCGCCGCCCAGGCCCTGGACCGCGCCGCAGCCGCGCTGCGGGAGGGCCGCCTGATCCTCATCTACGCCGAGGGCGGCATCCCCACCCGCAAGGACGCGTCCGAAGCGGCCCCGGCCCCCTTCCGCACCGGCCTCTCCCGCCTCGCCCAACGCACCGGCGCCCCGGTCATCCCGGTGGGCCAGGCCGGCGCCCGCCGCATCACCTCGGGCAACCCGGCGAAACAACTGGCGGGCCTCGCCACGGCCCCGCTCCGCCGCCCGAACCTCCACGTCCACGTGGGCGCGCCGCTGAGGCTGATCGGTGAGCACACCGCGAGCACGAAGCAGGCGCACGGCGCGGTGACGGCGGCTTGGCGTACGGCGGCGGGGCGATTGGGGGAGGCGGGGGCGTTGGTGACGTAGAAGGAGCCACAAACGGCGCTTCGCGCCTTCACCGGGACTGCGCCGTCACGCCGACGGATGTCACGTCCAGCTCGCTCGCCGGACGCCAGTGAGAACAGGACCGTAACGAGATATGAGGGGTGTAGCGGTGGAGACGGTGCACGCTCCACGTGAGCCAGGTTGGGGGACAACCACATTGGCACGCACATCTGTGCCAGTTCCTCCGGTGCGGTGCCGCATGGTCACCAGATGCAGCAGCTCGGCCCGCCTACAGGCCTGGCACACACTGTCCTCTGCCGCTGCGGATTGGATGCTGCTCAGCACCGCAACCGGTCTCCGTCCGGCAGGCACTTGCTCTGCTCGTGGCTGCCCTCGCGAACCGGAGGCTTCGAGAGGCTCTCACAACACCGAGGTGACTCCTCCGTAAGACCATCGGCCCTGCACCGAGCCGCTGAGGCGGCCGTCGCTTCGTAGCGGCGGCCGTGTGGATGGGGTCACGGCCCGAGCAGCCCGCGCTTGTCGTACCCGTCCCGGGCTGTTCGCCGTGGATGTCGTCGTGGCCGGCGGCGGACCGCGCCCCTTGCCCCGTGGGCCGTGTCCTTGTCGAACTACTGGTCAACCGGTGAAAGTTGTCCCAGGACTCGTCTCGTCCGTCGACGGTCATGTCGAGGATTCAAGGGGCGGCTCCCTGGCGGAGGGAGTTCACCTTCATCCCGAAGTGATGGCCGACGAGCCGTAACCCTACGGCGTCACTTGGCGTACCTTACGAATACGTATCGTCGACCAAGGAGCCGAATGTCGTCCTCACAGTCCCTCCGTTCTGTCGAGATCTGCGCCGGCGCGGGAGGGCTTGCTCTCGGACTGGAGTCTGCCGGGTTCTCACCGGTCGCACTGTTGGACACCGACGAGAAGGCACTCGCCACGCTCTTCGCCAACCGGCCCGAGTGGAACCTTGTGGAGGAGGACCTCAACACCTTCGACCCGGAGCACTACCCTGAGACCTACGATGTGGACCTGCTATCCGCTGGTACACCTCGGGTGAAGTCGATGGCGACCATTAATCGCAAGGATGATCATTCTGAGAGAGGGCTGGTCAAGGCTGCCCTCTATCTCGTAGGTGTGGTCAGGCCGCGAGCGGTGCTGTTGGAGAATGTTCCCGGACTGGTCAACAAGGATGAGTTCTCCGCGGTTCGCACCGAGATCGAAGACGAGTTGAGCCATCTTGGGTTCCGGCTCTTCAGTCATGTCCTGAACGCGAAAGATTTTGGCGTTGCGCAAAATCGACCGCATGGTTTCTTCGTCGCATTGCGGGAGCCCTACGCTGAGTCGTTTGTATGGCCGCAACCATCTGCTGTGCCAACGCCCCATGTTGGAGAAGTCCTCTATCCGTCCATGGCCAGTCGGGGCTGGCCGCAAGCGCAGGCATGGGCTCAGCAAGCCAGGATCGTGGCGCCGACGCTGGTCGGTGGGTCCGACAAGCGTGGGGGGCCCGACCTGGGCCCCGAACGCGCCAAGGCCATCTGGGAGAAGATCGGCATCAATGGCGGCACACTCGCCGACGCGCCACCCGGGCCTGAGGACGGTTGGGCACTGGGGGGCGACAGGAAGGGCCTTCCTGCCCTGACTGTGGCCCAAACAGCCCTGCTTCAGGGGTTCCCTCCGACATGGAAGATCGCCGGCAGGAAGACGCGGGGATATCGACAGGTTGGCCAGGCGGTGCCTCCGCCCCTTGCTGCGGCCGTTGGCCTACAGATCGCTGCTGCGCTGACCGGCTCGGTGTCCGGTTCGCCGCAACCTCGACCTGCCGTCTAAGATCGGGCCGCATGAACGCCACCGAACACACAGCGCCCATCAACATCGTTGATCTATTTGCTGGTTGCGGTGGCTTCACGCAAGGCTTTCACGAGTTCCGACCGGATGGTGTCGATTCATCCGTATTCCGCACGGTGGCGGCAGTGGAACACGACATCGCTGCCGCGTCCACCTATGCCTTGAACTTCGCGGATGAGGCCGGAGGCGTGGATCACATCCATGCCAAGGACATCGAGGCCTGGGAGCCCGACGCGCATGAGGTGCAGGCCGAGGTCGTCCTGGGAGGCCCCCCGTGCCAGGGCTTCTCGGGCTTGGGGAAAGAGGACAAGAGCGATCCGCGCAACAAGCTGTGGCGAGAGTATGCGCGGGTCGTCAATACGATCAAGCCCAAGCTTTTCATTATTGAGAATGTCGATCGCTTTCTGCGGTCTCCGGAGTTCACCTTGCTTTATGAGGCCACAGAGAAGCCGGATGGAATGTTGCGTGACTACATGCTGGTCCGGCATTCTGTTCTGAACGCCGCTGACTACGGAGTTCCGCAAGCCAGACGTCGAGCGATTGTGGTCGCCGTGCGTCGCGACCTCGAGCACCTTGCCGAGTTGGACTACCCGGAAGCGACTCACTCCAAGAATGCCAACGATTTTCTTCCCGGTGCGGGCCCCAAGGAGTGGTTGGCTGTAGGGCCGACTGTCTTCGAGCACACGCCTGCGGAAACGCTCACCACAGAACTTCCGGAAGGAAGAACCTGCGACCCGCTGAAGATGACCCTCCCTGGGGAATTCCTCACAACGGATCTGCACTTCGGTCGAAATCCGACGGACTTGTCCAAGAGGCGGTACCGGGCCATTCCAGAAGGGGGGAACCGTCACGACCTTCCGCCGGAACTATCCACGGCGAAGTGGATGGCGCACAGGACTGGTTCTCACGATGTTATGGGCCGCATGTACTGGGACAGGCCATCCGTCACCATCAGGACCGAGTTCTACAAGCCCGAAAAAGGGCGGTACCTCCACCCTCGGGCGCATCGCCCGATCACCCACTATGAGGCCGCCCTCATCCAGGGATTCCCGCCCACCTTCAGGTGGAGCGGCAGCAAGATTCAAATCGGTCGACAGATCGGCAACGCCGTTCCCGTTGGCCTATCCCGTGCGCTGGCCGGAATGGTGTACAAGGCGCTTAGGAGCTGACGAAGTCCTTCTAAGCCTCTTCCCCTAGTTCTTTGCCGCGTACTGGCGCTGTCTCGAAAAGTTGCTCGAACCACTCTGTTAGGCGTTGTACGGAGTGATGGGGAACGCTTCCATCAACGGGACCTTGGGGCAGAGTGTTCGGGTTCCAAACAGGATCCGATTCAACGGATTCGATCCACTGGTGGAGCGCTTCGTAGTCCCTAGGCTCGTCGTTGGCGATGACCTCGTACACCAGAGTGCTGCCCGCTGCTCCGGCTGCCTTGACCAGACCGTTCACGTCTCGCCCCGTACGGATAGTCCCCTTCTCGAGGAGTTCCACCAGAGCCTGGGCAGTCGGTCGATGGTGGTTCATGTCCAGACGAAGGGCGGTATTGAGTACGTCCTGGTTGCTGCATGCGGTAAATACGGGGCGATAGTCCTCGCCGTCTCGGAAGAGCTCGGCAGCCCACCACAGGCGCGAGAAGCACTGGATGTCCCAACGGCCGCTGAATCGAGCTGCTTGACCCACGGCCATTCGGCCGTCCTTCTCCTGGCCCCAACGCCAACGCACATAGTCCGGTGCGACTCGGAGGGCGACGAAGTTCCATAGCCCCGAGTCGGTGGCTTCTGCACGAGTCATCCGCAGCGTGTAGTGCAGGCGCGGGGCGAGCCAGGCGTCAGAGGCTGTGGGACGCTCGCTCATGAATCGATCCTTGGCTTCCTCTATGAGCGCGCGCAGTTCATGAGCATTCCACCGAGGGGAATCATCAACAGGCTCAATCGAGTTGCTGACCAGGATCGTCTGCGGCAGGGGAGCACCATTCACCACACTTGGAGTCAGCACCTTGGCGGCAACGGAGTCCGAGATTCGGCCCAGCCTCGCCGGAGTCTCGAACTGGTTCCCTGTGGTCACTGCGTCTCCCTCTTGCTTGCCATGCGCCGCAGATCGCGCAGGGCAGTGGACACCTTTCTCGGCTTGCGCGACTGCACCCCGGAGCCATGCATCAGGCGCCTCTGCAGATCGCTTCCGTTCTCACCTTGTGAGCGTGCCTCCACAAGTTCTATGAGCGCTTCCTCCGGTGATAGGTCGGGGTAGAGGTCAGGGATCATCCTGCGCAGCACATCCTCATGCCACCCCCCCGGCCACTGCGGCTCGCCATCGATCACGTCGCATGCGTAGACGGCTGCGTTGAACATGGCACTCCATGACTCGGATGCAACCTGGGATGCCATGATCTCCCGCACCAGCTTCTGCTCGGCGCTTGCGGCGTTCTCCAACACGCCCCGAAGACCGTCCACCGAGGAGTTGAGGAGGAGTACGGGCTCGCCGGCCTCGGAGTCGAGCAACCAGGGGTCGTCACGGTATTCCTTGAGATGGTCCTGCTCGGAGAAGTCGATCCAGCGCATCTTCACGGAGCGTTCCGTGGCTGGCACCTTGGCCTCGAAGTCTATGTCCCAAGCCGCTTCGGAGGTCCCGATCAGTCGCCCTTCCACACCGTCGACGGAGGCGGCGATCCGCGCAGTCAACTGACTGCGGCCGACGTGCTCCTCACGTCGGAGTTCGACATCGCCGGCCCACATTCCGTCGCTTTGAAGATGCAGAGGGAAGGCTTGATAAACGTTGGTCCGCCGGTTGGCGAGTACGACAACGCACTGCGGGGTCTCCCACGGGCCGGAAGTGAGTTCGGCGGCATCGGCACTCACAGACACATTGAGTCGAATCTCGGACCAGCGTCGATTCGTCTCATCGATGTCCTCAAGAGCTACTACCTGAGCCCGATCGTTGATCCTGTCCAATGCTTTGGGTTTGTTGTCGACAAACAGTCTTTCTACTCGAAGGGTGATGTCACCGCTGAGCACCTCGTAGGGGAAGACGGTTTTCACGACAGCTCCTCCTTGGCCCGCCGCACATCCACCATCACCTGCGACATGGCGGCCGACACAGGATGACTCGAAATATCGGTGATGCCACGGAACTTTCCGTGGACCGCTCCGCCGCGGAACACGAGGTTGCCATGGGGCGTCAATTCGCAGCCCTCCATGGGAATCACCTTGCTCCACTCGACACTCACTGGCCCCGATGAGCGGGTGAGGAACCTGGGCACAGCAGTGAGCAACCAGGGCTCCTCCCTTTTCGGAAGCTTCACCGTCACGGTCACGTCCCACGCGCCCAAGTCATCAATGGCTCCAACGATGCCCTTGACAGTGGGGAAGCCCTGCGCGCGTGTTGTCTTTGGCGGATCCAGGCGCAGCAACTCGCGTAGGACCTCCGGCCCATCGTCCGCGGACGCTTCGTCCTGCTGGCCGCGCAGAATTTCCCGCACTCTTTGCTCGGCCAGCCTCTTGAAGTCGATGATCTTCTGGCGTGCTCCGCGCTCATAGGTTGCCGTGAGATCCTCGGTGCCTTCCCAGTCGTTGTGGTCCGGCGGCTCCGCGGTACGTAGGAGTTGCTCGGCCGCAGCGGCGTCCGGAGTCCCACTGCGCGTCGCGGCGCCGGCAAGGAGTACCGCTTGGAACGGCCGATGACCGAGAGGTAGATCGCCGACGCGTTTGTACTTCACAACCATCCGCGTGGCGCGCATATAGGCGATGCAGTCGGGCTGGTCGTCCTCGTCATCGGCTGGCGTGACGAGGAGCACAGCGTCGTGTGTTCCGGGATCGTCGGGGCTCGGATCGTCTTTACGGCGACGCAATTCCAGGGGCACCGAAGCGCGGAGCACTTGGGTTCGGTCCGTGAGTTCTTCAACCGTCTGCCCATCGAGGAAGGCCTGCACGGCCCTTGAGCGCGCAGGCTCGTGGACGTGGGGATCGATGAACTTCTCCGGCTTCACGCGCTCGCCGTTACGGAAGGCCGCCACCGAGACGCGAAGCTTCGCCTCCTCATGCCTTCCCCCTACCATCGAGCCCCAGAAATTGCGTGCAAGACTCGTGACCAGTCGGTCGTGCATGTCCTCAAGGTCTTCGGTCTCCCCCGTGCCGTCGAAGGCACCGACGACGAGAAACGTCGTTCCGGGGCTCGGGTTGTCGCGTTCCAGGTACAGCGCTTCCGCTGCTGCTCTGTCCCCCCACCACGACTGCGCGGTGTTCTGGCGCTCGGGGTCGACCGTGCCGAACCAACCGGGACCGGCGTATTCCACACCGTCCAGCCTGTGCCAGGGAAGTTCGAGACGCCCAGCCATGCGACGCTGTGTACGCCCGCCCTCGGGTACGGACAGCGTGCTGTTCACAAGCACCAGACCGAATCTACTGGTTGCCCACAGTGCAGCCTTCCCCAAACCGTACGAACCGCCCTGAGCGCCCGCCTTTCCGCTGTCCAGCGTTCGGCGAACGACGCGTGCGAAGCGCCCGTCGTCGAACTCGGGTCCTGTCAGCCCGGTGGCGTTGTAGTCGTCCACCCGAAGCAGAATGAGCCGCTGAGTGCGTTGCAGCTCCTGGAGCCCGTCCCGCAGTACACGGCCGACCTTCTGCCGAACGTCTGCGGCAGCTTCGACATGCCTCTCGATGGACTCCCAACCGATGGCGATCATGAAGTCCCGCAGGGGCTGTCCGGTCAACTCGTGCAGTACATACCGAGCGATCACCGGTTCGTTGTCCCGCAGTTGCTCGTCGAGGCTGTTCTGTGTTGCCTCGCGCGCCAGCACCTCCAGACTCGGGGAGAAAGCGAAGGTGGCGGCGTTGCCGCCTTCCCGGCCGCCGTCCTCCGGAGCTACGCGGAAGATCCACTTCACATCGTTGGACGTGGCTAGCGGTGTCCTGCGGTTGACGGCATCCTCAATGTCGACGCCCAGGGCTTCGGCGATGGCCGAGATCTTCTCGTAACGGGGCTCCGACCGGCCGTTCACCCACCCGTTCACCGCGGCCCCGGTTACTTCGGTCAGCTCGGCAAGCCTCTTCTGGCTCATCCCACGCTGCCTCAGCATCTCGCCAAGCCAGTCGCTGAACTCTCTCACGATCCCCGTGTCCACCGTTCCGAATCAGTTAATTGACCTTCGGCTGTTTAACATTTCTTAAGAAGATTCGGGCATACCGCCCATACTATTCACTCGATCGGGTTGTGTGGTGGTACCGTAGCATGACGTTGTGATCCGTGCGGGTGCTCTGAACTGTCGTTCGTGGTGGCCAGTTCGATGCACGCTGGCCGCCCTCCCGTCACGGGCACCCGCTCCGATCGTTCAGCGCGTCCCGTCGTAAGTGCCGCCCACCTTTGGGTGTTGGTGGTGTGCTCTGCTCGTTTCCGCAGCTCAACCGGTCGGCGCTCGCCTGGCCGATCTTGGAATCATGGAGGTTCCGTGTCCCCCAAGCGCCAGATCTTCGCGGAGTATCCCGACGACAAGTCCTTTTCGGTCGAGTTTGTCGTCAATCCGTCGGGGACTTTGGTGAGGATCACCACCGAGGGTGGCGAGCTCAATCTCGGTGTCGCTGACGTCTTTGATGGCGTCGTGGGTGAGGAAGGTGAGGAGGGGGCGGTCCGGTAGGTGGTCGAGTGGGCGGTGGACTACCGTTCAAGAGGTCATGGAATCACGATCGCAAACTCTTTTCAGGCTGAAGTCGCTACAACTTCCGTTCTTGATCTGCATAAATCATGCTGAGCGACGATTTTTGTTTGCTCTAGGGAATGCGCCTGGGTGGGTGGAAGTTGTGGATCGCGCGGCCATGCTCGTGGCTGGCTCGCGCTCGCGAGCGTCCGTCCGTCACCGGCCCTCGACCAGCGGCTCATCCGCTCGCCAGTCTCCGGGCTTGCGCGACGGCATTTGCCACCTGTTCCGGAGATTCGTGCTCCCAGAAGCGCAGCACCGTCCACCCCTCCGCTTCGAGGTGCGCGGTCGTCTCGCGATCACGCACGATGTTTCTGTCCAGCTTTGCGCGCCACCACTCCGCGTTGGCCCTGGGGTGGGTGGCGTGTTCTGGGCAGCCGTGCCAGAAACACCCGTCCATGAAGATCGCGATCTTGGCCTTGGTGAAGACGATGTCGATTGTCCGCCGGGACATACCGGGCACCGGCACATTGACTCGGTAGCGCATCCCTGCAGCGTGCAGGAGTTTTCGGACCGCCACCTCGGGTGCCGTGTCACGGGAGCCTTGTCGACTCATGCGGGCGGAGACGGCGGCAGAGGACGGGACAGCGTTGGACACAAGCAAATTGTGCCAGCCCTCGTCCCGCGGCTCTTCGGGTGTTTCTGCTTGGTGATCCCGCAGTACGGCCTCGCCGGCAGTGGCAGCCACGGCCGGCGGCAACGGTCAGGCTGTTGCGATGCCGACCGTGCGCTCGGCCTCGTTGTGGTAGGGCCACTCGCTTCTCGGCAGGTGCTCCCGTGGCCGGCGTCAAGGGCGCTGCGCGTCGCCTGCGGCGTCCTCTGGGCCACCCATGACCCGGGCCGCTCCGGCACGGGGGAGAAGCGAGCGGGCGGTCCGGAGGGGTGGGTGGCCGGGACGGGGTCGGCACTCAGTCGGCTCGGCTGTCGGCCGGTGGTGTGCGGGCGTGGTCACGGCTCGCCCGCACGCCGGGTTTCCTCAGCGGCCGGAGGCGGTGGGTGGTCCGGTTTCAGCCTTGGATACCTGGGTTACCTCCCCCCGTGGCACCCCTCATACACCTCGCCCGACCCGCACCAGCACGCGCTTCCCCTCTGCGGCGGCCACTCCACCGCCAGCCCCCGCGCCGCCAGCGTCGTCGCGTACTGGGGGAGGAGGGTCGCGTCGTCCGGGGAGGAGCCCTCCGAGGCTGCGAAGGCCTCGTAGGACGGGACCGTGCCCGTCACGATGCCCAGGTTCGGGGTGCCGGAGGAGGCCAGTTCCCTCAGCGACGCCTCTATCGTCGCCAGGTGATCTTCGTGCGACGGGTACTCCGAGAGGAGGCCCGGGTACGCCGCCACCAGTTCCGCCAGCTCAGCCGCCGGCCAGTGGAGGACCGCCACCGGGAACGGGCGGGACAGGGCCTCCCTGTACGTGCCCAACTCCGCGCGCAGGCGGGAGATTTCCGCCTGGAGCTCCGCCGGGTTGTCCGAGCCGAGGGACCAGACCCGTTTCGGGTCGTGCAGTTCGTCCAAGGACACCGACGACGAGTGGAGGGTGTCCGCCAGGGCGTCCCAGTCGTCGTGCGGGGCGCCCAGCATCCGACGCACCCGGTGGCGGCCGAAGAGGAGGGGGCGGGTCGCGTACGGGGGCTCCGCCACGTCCGTCAGCAGGAGCAGCGCGGCCGCCGTGAACGTGTCCTGGGCCGCTTCCAGCTCGTCGTGGGCCTCCAGCGCCTCCGCCACGATCACCCAGGGCGCCGGGTCCCGGGGAGCGGCCGCTCGGATGCCGTCGATGATCGCCCTCGCCTCGGCCTCGTGGCCGTACTCCCAGAGGTTCGACGCCTTCAGGGCCCGTACGAGGTGGGGGTTCTCCAGGGGGGTGGTGGAGGAGAGCAGACGGTCGTAGAGGGCGGTCGCCGTGGGGCGGTCGCCGGAGAGTTCGCGGTGGGCGGCGGCCTGGATGAGGAGGTGTTCCGCGTCCTCCGGATAGAGGTCCGCGGTCCGCTCCAGGCGGGCCGCCTCGGCGGGGTGGTCGACGTTCTCGGCAGGCGTGTCGGGGCGCATGGACGACACCGTACTGCCCAGGGGGGAGGCACGGCTCGTGGTGCGCCGTGCTTCCGGCCGGTTGCGGGTGGGGGTGCGGGCCAGGGCGCGGCTTTCGTCGTTCGCGCCCCGGCGCGGACCGTCTCCGGGTGCCGTAGGCGGCGCCTAGGGGGTGCTGTGAATGTCCCGCACAGCACCCGCGGCGCCCGGCACGCACCCTCGCCGCACCGGCCAAGACCCACGTAGCGCCGCTACGAGGGCCTTCGTCCGGCACGCCGAGGCCACGCACCGGACACCGCGGGCACCGCACTGGACATTCACAACACCCCCTAGATCGTCACCCCGTCGATCTGCAGCGTCTGGACCGCGCCCGCCGCGAACGGGACCGCCACCGACTTGCCGTTCAGGCGGATGTCGGAGTAGGCGCGGTAGCGGTCGGTGCCGCCCGAGGTGTGGGTGTTCCAGCGGGGGACCAGGCCGTTGGTGCCGCCCGTGACCGTAGTGAAGCGGGAGAGGTCGAACGTCAGGGTCTGGGCGGACGTGGCGGTGTTGATCGCGACGATCACCAGGCGGCGGGCCGCCGCGTCGTACGCCGCCGCCGTGTAGCTGGAGCCCGCGTCCAGGATCGTCATCCCCGGTCGGATGTGACGGCTGAACTGCGCCATCACGTAGTGCTTCGTCTCGATCGCGCCCGGCTGGAGCGTGTTCGCGTCGTACTTGATCATGCCCCAGCCCGCCGTCGGGTCCATCACCTGCCAGTAGACCCAGGCCGTCGGGTGCAGCCAGCGGAAGTCGTAACAGAGGTTGCGGGCGAGGGTCCAGCCCGTGCCGTCGCTGTCGCCCGTCTCCGAGTTCCACAGCTTCTTGCCCGCGGTCGTCACGACGTCCGTGTAGAGGAGGTCGCGACGGCCGTTCGCGCCCTGGTAGCCGTGCACGTTCACCTGGCTGACCAGGCCCTTCGTCGTGGCGTTGAAGGAGTTCCAGGTCGAGCGGGCCGTGTCGTAGTTCGTCTCGTCGGACGCGGAGATACGGACCGACTGCAGGCCGCGCTTGTCCAACTCGCTTCGCATGTACGGGAGTACGGCTGCCTGGACCGACGGGTCCATATGGCAGCCCTCCTGGGTGCCGGTGGCCGTCCACCACGTCGACGCCGGCTCGTTGAAGGGGTCGACCGTCGCGAAGTTCACGCCCCAGTTGTTCTTCGCGCGCAGGGCCACCGCCGCCAGGTGGGAGGCGTGCTGGCGGTAGTTCCACGTCTGGAGGTTGTTGCCGCCGCCCGACGCGCCCGACGGGTTGTGGTTGCTGCACATCCACCACATCGGCGAGTTCGCGAAGAGTTCGGTGGTCGCGCCCCGGGCGACCGCCTTGGTGAGCGCGGCTCGCTGGTTGGCGTCCGCCGTCCAGTTCCAGGCCGAGGACGCCGGGTCCTCGTTGTTCCAGTCCTGCCAGTAGCCCTCGATCTGCTTGAACGCGGGGATGTTGGGCGACTTGACCATCGCCTCGCCGTTCACCGTGTTCCAGCTGCAGGCGCCCAGGTTGTAGCGGGCGATGTTCATGCCGAGGCCCGGCAGCGCCGTGCCGTTGTACGTCGTCGTCTTCGTCGTGAACCACAGGTCGGCGAAGTCGTCCCGCGCGCCGAACACGTTCGCCCACCAGGCGAGCGAGGTGCCCCAGCCCTCCCAGGTGCCGTACTTCATCGCCGGGTTGATCGCAATGGTCGCGTCCGCGTGCGCGGTGCCCGTGGCGAGGGCGGTGCCCGCGACCGCGCCGCCGGCCGCGGCCAGCAGGGCTCTGCGGCCGAGCACCGGGGAGGCATGGGTGCGTGGTTCGGGGCGGTGGGCGTTCCTGGGGTTCTGCGGTTCGGGTGAGGAAGGTGAGGAAGCGGTCATGTCAGCTCCGGGATGCGGGTGCGGGGCGGGGAGACCCCAGGGGAGGTGGAGAGACGTAATGAGGGCCAACGGAAGAGTCAGGGGTGAACCATGGGGTTGTCGAGAGGTCTGACAGCGCTTTCTCCGATTTCCTTCAGGGGTTGTGAGAAGGGCAGATAAAAGCCTTGCGGGTCCGTGATCGTCCGGATGCGGATGCGGATGCGGATGCGGATGTGGTGGCGGATGCGGATGCGGTGGCGGATGCGGATGCGGATGCGAAAGGGGTCGGGTGCCTGGGGGCGCCGGGCGCGGAGGTTCACGTGCCGCACCGTGCGGCCTGGCCACTTCGCGGGCCCCGCCCTATCGTTCGGGCCGTGAGGACACCCCGGGTCGTCCACCACCGCGGCCGGCGCCGTCGTGCCGCGTACGCCCGCGCGCTCTGGACCGCCGCCGAACTCGCCGTCACCGTCGGCCTGGTCCTCCTCCTCTTCGTCGTGCACCAGTTGTGGTGGACCAACCGGCAGGCCCAGGAGGGCGCGCGGCGTCAGGTCGAGGCGTTGGAGAGAGAGTGGGCCGCCGGGCCCGGGGAAGGGTCGGCGTCGAGCCCAGGTGCCTCGGCGCCGGAGCTCGACACGGCGCCCGTGCGCCCCTCCGCCCCCACGGTCACCCCCGCCCCCACCCGGCCCCGCCCCACCGAGGCCTACGCCGTCCTCGCCATCCCCCGCCTCGGCCTCCGGGTGCCCGTCGCCGAGGGGGTCGGGCGGGCGGACGTCCTGGACAAGGGCTACGTCGGCCACTACCCGAGGACCGCGCAGCCGGGGCGGCCCGGGAACTTCGCCCTCGCCGGGCATCGCAACACCCACGGTGAGCCCTTCCGTCACCTCGACCGACTGGACCGGGGCGACGAGATACGGGTCGAGACGCGGGACGCCCTCTACACGTACGTCGTCGACCGGACGCTCCCGCGGACCACACCCGGCGACGGGGGCGTCCTGCGGGCCGTGCCGCGCAGCGGTGTGCTGCCGTCGTACGGGTACGACACGCCCGGGCACTACCTGACGCTCACCACCTGCACCCCCGCCTACACCTCCACCTACCGCCTCGTGGTGTGGGGAAAGCTCCGGTCCGTGCGGCTCGGATGAGGCGGGGTGGCGGCGGGCGTGGTCTCCCGGGTCGGCGGCCACGGCTGCCCCGGTGGCTGCCCCGGGCGGCTGCGCTGTGTTGCCGACCCCCGCACCCGGTGCGACGGTGTTCGAGGCGCCCCGCACAGGCGACGGCCCGGTACGGGACCGCTTTGCCACAGGCGAGGCCGCCGCGCGTCGGCATGCGGCTCTTCCGGCCGCACCCACACGACTCTGCGCCGTCCCGGCACATCAGCGTGCCGTCTCGGCCACCAGCGCTCCGTGAACCGACGCGCGTCCACGAACCCTCGGGGGCAGTGCACAGAAAGCGGGAAATTCAATGGCGAACGGCCCCATGGACAGGCGTGGCCACGACGGGCAGCCCTATCGGACCAACGGCTCCGCCGCCCCCCAGGACGCGGAGTACACCGGGCGGTACGTGGTCCTGCTCGATCCGGGCAACCAGGAGAGCGGACTGAACGCACTGCGTTCCTCCGCCGACATCGCCTCCGTCGAACGCGTCCGCGGCGGCGACGTGGGCAACATCTCCGAACTGCTGGAGCGCCCCGACGTCTCCGTGCACTTCGAGGAGCTCGCCGCCGCCGTCGTCGAGGTGCGGCCCGAGCAGCGCCACGCGCTGGTCACCGCGGCCGAGGCCGACCCGGCGATCATCGCGGCGGAGCCCGAGCGCATGGTGTACGCCATGCCGATCACCGCCCCGACGCAGGCGCCGACGGAGTTCTTCCCGGCCTACCGCAGCGACGAGGAGGTCGTCGACCGCCACACCAGGGCCGAGATCGCCGCCGCGCAGGGCCCGGCCATGGACGAGCAGAGCTTCACCTGGGGTCTCCAGGCGATCCGGGCGAACCTGTCCCACCTGACCGGACGCGGTGTGAAGGTCGCCGTCCTCGACACCGGTGTGGACACCGACCACCCCGACCTGGTCGGCTGCATCGAGGAGACCATGTCCTTCGTGCTCGGCGAGACCGTCGAGGACGGCAACGGCCACGGCACCCACTGCATCGGCACCGTCGCCGGCCCGGCCAGGCCTCAGCAGGGCCCGCGCTACGGCGTCGCCTGTGACGCCCGGATCCTCGCCGGCAAGGTCCTCAGCAACCGGGGCAGCGGCGCGGACGGCCAGATCCTGGCGGGCATGGCCTGGGCCGTCGCCCGGGGCGCGCGGGTGATCTCCATGTCGCTCGGTGCCCCGGTCCGGCCGGGCGAACTGTTCCCGCAGACGTACGAGATCCTGGCCCAGCGTGCGTTGGAGCGCGGGACGGTGATCGTCGCCGCGGCGGGCAACGAGAGCGACCGGCCCCCGGTCATCCGGCCCGTCGGCCGGCCCGCCAACTGTCCCTCCATCCTCGCCGTCGCCGCCCTCGACCGGGCGCTGACCCCGTCGTTCTTCTCCAACGGCGGTATCAACGGCCAGGGCGGCGAGATCAACCTCGCCGCGCCCGGCAGGGACGTACGCTCGGCGGCCCCCGGCGGCGGCTACCAGAACCTGAGCGGCACGAGCATGGCCACACCGCATGTCGCGGGCGTCCTCGCCCTGCTCGGCGAGGCGCACCCGAACGTGTCCGCGGCCGACCTCGTGGCCCGCCTCAAGGCGGGCGCGTTCCCGCTGGCGCAGCCCGTCCGGGACGTCGGCCACGGTCTGCTCCAGGCCCCGTGAGCGAGCCCGCCGCGTCGGCGCCGGTCGGGGTCATCCTCGCGGTCGACCCCGACCGGTTCGCGGAGATCGTCGAGGCGTTGCGGCGCGCCGGACTGACGGTCACCAGTGAACAGCCCGTCCTCGGCACGCTCTCCGGAACGGTCCCGCAGGACCGGATCGCGGCCCTGCAGGCCGTCGACGGCGTCGAGGCCCTCGACCGGGAGCGGTCCGTCCGGTTGCCCCCACCCGACTCCCCTGTCCAGTGACCCCGGGCCGGGCTCCCGGCGGGACGCCGGCGAGGCCCGTTGACGTCCGGTGACGTCCCGTCGAGCCCCGCTCGGGACCGGGTGAGTCGTACCGGGCGCCCCGGATCGGCATCGCCGTCCGGGGCGTCCTGTATAAACGGGAGGGAGCCCGCACCACACCGGAAGGGGGAGTGAGTAGCTGTGATCCGTGCCTGGGCACCTCTGCGTCCGGTCGCCGTCCTGCTCCTCGTCCTCTTCGAGCTGTCCGTGCTGGACGCCGGTACCCTCTCCGCCGCCGTCGCCTTCGCGGCCACCGCCGCAGCCGGGTCCGCCTTCGCCGCCTGCGCGGTCATCGCCTCGCGCTGCGCACCCGTCGTCCCGCGTACGCGCGTACGGACGGCGATCAGAGACCGGGAGCGCCGTACGGCGTTCCTCGCCCAACGTGATCCCGACGCCCGCGGCCGTACGCGACCCCGGGCGCCCGGACATGCCCTCCTGACGGTCACCGCGTAGGGCACGCCACCTCCTTTTCGAACGACCCCGTGCCCCTCACGCGGGCCGTCGCGCCGAGTTCCCCGTCATCGGACGTCCCGGTCACCGGGCTGTTCCGGACCACTCCTGGCACGACGAGACCCCTGGAGGGCTCCCACCCATGTCCGTTTTCGCCGACCTTGTCGCGCGTCTCGCCGATCTGCTCGACCCGCTGTTCCACGCCTCCGCCACGGCCGTCGCGATCATCTTGTTCACCGCGCTCGTACGGCTGCTCGTGCACCCGCTGTCCAGGGCGGCGGCACGGGGGCAGCGGGCCCGGATCGCGTTGCAGCCGAAGATCGCCGAGCTGCGGAAGAAGCACGCGAAGAACCCGGAGGAACTGCAGAAGGCGGTGCTGGAACTGCACGCCGCGGAGAAGGTGTCACCGCTGTCCGGGTGCCTGCCCAGCCTCCTTCAGCTCCCCGCGTTCTTCCTGCTCTACCACCTGTTCTCCAACACGGAGATCGGCGGTGAGGCCAACGAACTCCTCACCCACCGGCTCTTCGCGGCACCGCTCGGCGACCGCTTCGCCGACGCGCTGGGCGCGGGCGGCCTCCTCGGGGCGCAGGGCCTCGTCTACGTGGGGCTGTTCGTGATCGTCACCGGGGTCGCCGCCTTCAACTTCCGCCGTACGAAGCGGATGATGGCGGCGGGGACGGCCGGGATGCCGGCCGTCGGGGACGACCAGGTGCCGGGGCTGGCGACGAGCATGGGAGCCGTCGGCAAGATCATGCCGTTCATGTCCTTCTTCACCCTCCTCACCGTGGCGGTGGTACCGCTCGCGGCCGCGCTGTACGTGGTGACCAGCACGACGTGGAGCGCGATCGAGCGGGCGGCGCTCTACCCGGTGCCCCCCGCGGCCACCCCGGCCCCCAGCGCCAGGTAGCCACCCGTTGCGGAGCGCCGCCGAGGAGCCCACGCCCCCTACCGTCGAGTAGCAAGTCCAGTCCGTGAACCGGGTCTTGCGGAGTGGATGGTGGCCCTTGGACGATCGACCAGTCCTCCGATGGCTGCACCCGTCGGTCGGGCGGTCGGCGATCGAGGGAGATGGTGATCATGAAGCTGCTGCGCGTCGGTGAGGCGGGTGCCGAACGGCCCGCGCTGCTCGACGCCGAGGGTGTCCTGCGGGACCTCTCGGGGGTCGTGCCGGACATCGACGGCGCGCTGCTCGCGGACGAGGCGGCGCTCGGCCGGATCCGGCAGGCGGCCGGGGCGGGAGAGCTTCCGGAGCTGGACGCGGCCGGACTGCGCGTGGGGCCGCCGCTCGCCCGGATCGGCAAGATCGTCTGCATCGGGCTCAACTACCACGACCACGCCCGTGAGACGGGAGCCGAGCCGCCCGCCGAGCCGGTGATCTTCTTCAAGGCGGCGGACACCGTCGTCGGGCCGCACGACACGGTGCTGGTGCCCCGTGGGTCGGCCAAGACGGACTGGGAGGTCGAGCTCGCGGTCGTCATCGGCCGTACGGCGCGCTATGTCGAGTCCCGCGAGGACGCGCTCACGCATGTCGCCGGGTACACCGTCTCGCACGACGTGTCCGAGCGGGAGTTCCAGCTGGAGCGCGGCGGGACCTGGGACAAGGGCAAGAACTGCGAGACGTTCAACCCGCTGGGGCCGTGGCTGGTCACGGCGGACGAGGTGCCGGACCCGCAGAAGCTCGGGCTCCGGCTGTGGGTCAACGGCGAGCTGAAGCAGGACGGGACGACCGCCGAGCAGATCTTCTCCGTCGGCGAGGTCGTGCGGTACGTCAGTCAGTTCATGACGCTCCACCCCGGCGACGTCATCAACACGGGCACGCCGGCGGGGGTGGCCCTGGGCGCGCCCGATCCCAAGCCGTTCCTGAGGGCCGGGGACGTGGTGGAACTGGAGATCGAGGGGCTGGGGCGGCAGCGGCAGGAGTTCGCACAGGCGTGAGGGGCGGGGGACCGCGGTTCGTCGTCGGCCGGGGGCTGGTTGTGGCCGGCCGTGCGGTTCCCCGCACCCCTGAGGAGTCGCCGGCGGTTACGCGCCCTTGAAGCGCTCCAGTGCCTCCACCACCATCTGGTGGTCCTGCAGTTGGGGGAGGCCCGAGACCGTCACCGTGCCGATGACGCCGGTGCCCTCGACCGCCAGGGGGAACGAGCCGCCGTGGGCCGCGTAGTGCTCGGGGTCCAGGCGGGACGAGGCCTCGAAGGAGGTGCCCTTGGCGCGGAAGCGGGCCCCGACGAGGTAGGAGGAGGCGCCGTAGCGCTCCACGACCCGGCGTTTGCGGTCGATCCAGGCGTCGTTGTCCGGGGTCGAGCCGGGCAGGGCGGCGTGGAAGAGCTGTTGGGGGCCGCGGCGGATGTCGATGGCGACGGGGGCGCCGCGCTCGCGGGCCATCTCCACCAGCAGGGAACCCAGCGCCCACGCGTCCTCGAAGGTGAACCGCGGGAGGACCAGGCGGCGTTCCTGCGCCTGCAGTTCCGCGATGCCCGGGGTCTCGGTGCTCGGTGTCTCGGTGCTCGGGGTGTTCGTCATGCGAGCTTCACCGCCACTCCCTCGGCCGCCGACTTCCGGGCCGCTTCCAGGACGTCCAGCGCGGCGGCCGCCTCGTACGCCGTCACCGGGTTCTCGCCGGTGCCGCGCAGGGCGGCGGCCACGGCCGCGTAGTACGCGGGGTAGTCGCCGGGCACGGTCGGGACCGGGCTGCCGCCGCCGGTGGCGGGGGACTCGCCGGCGCCGGCGCGGCCCCACATCTCCTCGGGCTCCACACCCCAGGGGGTGCCCGGCGTGGGGCGTGCGCCGTCGCGGAGGTCGGCCTCCTGCGGGTCGAGGCCGTACTTCACATAGCCGGCTTCCGAGCCCAGCACGCGGAAGCGGGGGCCGAGTTGGGGGGTGACGGCGGAGGCGTGGAAGTGGGAGCGGACGCCGCTCGCGTGAGTGACAGCGATGAACGTGTCGTCGTCGGCCTCGGCGCCGGGGCGGCGCAGATCGGACTCGGCGTAGACGAGGGTGGCGGGGCCGAAGAGGGTGAGGGCCTGGTCGACCAGATGGCTGCCCAGATCGTACAGGAGACCTCCGATCTCTGCGGGGTCGCCGGACTCGCGCCAGCCGCCCTTCAGTTGGGGGCGCCAGCGTTCGAAGCGGGACTCGAAGCGGCGGACCTCGCCCAGTTCGCCGTCGTCGAGCAGCTTGCGCAGGGTCAGGAAGTCGTTGTCCCAGCGGCGGTTCTGGAAGACGGACAGGAGCAGGCCGCGGGAGTCGGCGAGGGCGGCCAGCCCGCGGGCCTCGGCCGCCGTGCCGGCGATCGGCTTGTCGACGACGACCGCGAGGCCCGCCTCCAGGGCGGCGGTCGCGAGCGGCACGTGCGTCCTGTTGGGGGAGGCGACGACGACCAGGTCCAGGTCGTCCGCCCGGTCCCACAACTCGTCCGCGGAGGCCGCGAGCCGTACGTCCGGGAACTCGGCGCGGGCCTGCGCCTGCCGCTCCGGGTTCGAGGTGACGACCGTGTCGAGGGCCAGGCCCTTTGTCGCGGCGATCAGCGGGGCGTGGAAGACGGAGCCGGCGAGGCCGTAGCCGACCAGGGCCACGCGCAGGGGAGCGGCGGGGGCCGCACCGGGCGCGTGGAGGGCCGAGGGGGCCGTACCGGTGAAGTCCGTGCCGTTCGTGGTGCCAGTCATGCACCCACTTAAGCAACGCTGTTGCTTAAGTGCAAGCACGGGGGACAATGGGAGTGTGAACGGCAATGGGAACGGCACCGGCAACCGGAACGGGCGCGCCGCGGGAGCGACGGGCGTAAACCTCCTGGCGCTGCGCAGCCACAACGGGGCGCTGGTGCTCGACCTGCTGCGGACCGCGGGGGCGGCGGGGATAAGCCGCCTCGAACTGGCCGACCGGACGGGGCTCACCCCGCAGGCCGTCAGCAAGATCATCGCCCGGCTGCGCGTCGACGGACTCGTGACGGAGGCGGGCTACCGCGCCTCCACCGGAGGCAAACCGCGCACCGTCCTGCGGCTCGTCCCCGAGGCCGGTCACGCGGTCGGGCTCCACCTGGACCGCGACGCGCTCACCGCCGTGGTCTGCGACCTCACCGGCACGGTGGTCGGCGAGCGGCGCGCCCCGCTGTACCTGGGGGCCGGCGCGGACGCCGTCGTCGAGAGCGCGGCGCGGGAGGTGGAGGGACTGCTCGCCGGGGAGGACGCCCCCCTCCTCGGCGTCGGTGTCGCCCTGCCCGGCCCGCTCGACCATCTGCACGGCATCCTCCACCGGGTCACCGGGTTCCCGGAATGGGAGGGGTTCCCTCTGCGGGCGGCCCTCGCCCGGCGGCTGCGGACCCCCGTGGTCGTCGACAAGGACACCAACGCGGCGGCGCTGCGGCTCGCCGTGGCTCTCGGGACGCACGGCTCCTTCGCGTACATCCACCTCGGTACGGGCCTCGGTGCCGGACTCGTGTTCGGCGGGGCCGTCCACCGGGGGGCGCGGACCCGCGCCGGGGAGTTCGGGCACCAGATCATCCAGCTGGACGGGCCCCTGTGCGGCTGCGGGAACCGCGGGTGCATCGAGGCGCTGTGCCTCGCTGCCGTCGCGCGGGGGGACGTGGACGAGGCCGCGCGCGTGCTGGGGGCGGGGGCCGCGAACCTCGTCGGGCTGCTGGACATCGAGCTGGTGCTGCTCGGGGGGCGCACGGTCGAGCAGCGGCCCGATGTTTTCGTCCGGGGGGTCGGGGCCGTACTGGACGAGTGGGCCCGACTGCAGGGGGAGGAGCCGTATGTGCCGGTGCGGGTCGCCTCCGGCGGGGCGTTGGGAGTTGCCGAGGGGGCGGCTCAGTTGTTGCTGGCGCCGTTGTTCGGGCGGGCCGACGGGTAGGTCCGCCGGGCCGCAGGGGCGCCCCGGGTGAAGACCGGCCGGGCGGAGCCGCACAGGTGCCCCTCCTCCGCTGATCGAGCGGAGTTTCCCGGTCTTCTCGCCGGCCCTGGGCGTGGCTTCTCGGCTGCGCCGGAGGCGCTGGCACGGTCATGTGTTCATGCGACTGTCTACTTGTCTGGTCCTTGTCCTCGCCCTCGGAGCCGGCCTCGGCGGTGGTCCGGGAGCGGCGGTCGCGGCGGTGAGTGCGGCCCCCGGCTGCGTGGGAGCCGACCGCGCGGAGTTCCCGATCCGGACCCGTATCGACGGGGGACCGGCCACGTATGTCGCCGGCGGGGGCTTCCGGAACTGGGCGGTGGAGCTCACCAACACCACGGACCGGACGTGCCGGGGCATCCACCCGGTGGTCGTGCTGGTCGACGACGGGCGGGCGCTCAAGCGGTGGCAGCCGCAGATGGAGTACTTCGAGGACGCCAAGGAGACCACCTCCCGGCCGGTCACCTTCGAGGAGACCGACGCGGACGAACTGGTCGGGGTGCTCGATGAGGACGGCGACGGCTTCACCGTGCCCGCCGGCCGCACCCTCACCGTCAAGGTCCGACTCTCCGTCACCTCGGACGCGGCGGTTCCCAACGACGTCGTGGCCAACGCGGCCGTCGTCCAGCGGCGCGGCGACGACAGCGAGTGGGTGGGGGAGTCGAACGACTACCGCTTCCGGATCACCGACGAGGACACGGACGAGGGCGAGGACGAGCGCGAGCGCGAGAACGCGGACCGGGGCGAGGGCAGGACAAAGGGCGAAGGCGAAGGCGGGCGCAAGGCCAGGGGCGAGTCCCCGGGGACGCGTGAGAGCGAGCGGGCCGACGGTGGCCGGGCGAGCGCGGAGCCCGAGGGAGCGCGGGGCGCCGGGCCGTACCCCGGGGAGCTGGCCGAGAGCGGCGCCGGACACGTCCTGCCGTACGCCGTCGGGGTGTTGGTCCTCGGTGCCGGAGGGGCACTGGCGGCCGGGGCGCGCCGACGTCGGCGGTGAGCGGGCGGGCGGTCTCAGCGGCCAGGACCGCCCTCCTCTTTCCAGCCATGTCTCACTAGGGTTGGGAGCGGATCCGCACGTACGGCAGGAGATCGCACATGGCAGAGCGCAAGCCCATCGAGTCGTGGCTCACCGACATGGACGGGGTGCTCATCCACGAGGGCGTGCCGATTCCCGGCGCCGACGCCTTCATAAAGAAGCTGCGGGAGTCCGGCCGGCCCTTCCTGGTGCTCACCAACAACTCGATCTACACGCCGCGCGATCTGCACGCCCGGCTGTCCCGCATGGGCTTGGACGTCCCCGTCGACCACATCTGGACCTCGGCCCTCGCCACCGCCCAGTTCCTGGACGACCAGCGACCCGGCGGCACGGCGTACGTCATCGGCGAAGCCGGTCTGACCACCGCCCTGCACGACATCGGTTACGTCCTCACCGACCACGACCCCGACTACGTGGTCCTCGGCGAGACCCGCACCTACTCCTTCGAGGCCATGACCAAGGCGGTTCGGCTGATCAACGCCGGCGCCCGCTTCATCGCCACCAACCCGGACGAGACCGGCCCCTCCACCGAGGGCCCGCTGCCCGCGACCGGTGCCGTGGCCGCGCTGATCACCAAGGCGACCGGGCAGAAGCCGTACTTCGCGGGCAAGCCGAACCCGCTGATGATGCGCACCGGCCTCAACGCGATCGGCGCCCACTCCGAGACCAGCGCCATGATCGGCGACCGCATGGACACCGATGTCCTCGCCGGTATGGAGGCCGGGATGCAGACCTTCCTGGTGCTCACCGGTCTGACCACCCCCGACCAGGTGGAGAAGTTCCCCTACCGGCCGTCGAAGATCGTGGACTCCATCGCGGACCTGGTCGACCGCATCTGACGCCCGCCTCCCATGCCCCCATGCGGGGGGCGGCCCCGGCGGTAAACCCCCGGACACCCGGACGGAGCAGTCAGCGGCCCGCCCCGGATGCGGCCCGGCTCCCGGCGGGGGAGTCTCAGGGAGTCTGGAGGTTCACCATGGGCTCACTGCGACTCACTCTGTGTGCCGGTGCGGTGGTCGCCGCCGCGCTGACCGCTTCGCCATCCACGGTCCACGCGGCCGACTCCGGAGACATCTCGGTGGTGCCGGCCGCGCCGGCACCCGGCACCGACATCCAGGTGCGGGCCAAGGGCTGCGGGGGCAAGTCGGGCACCGCCGCCTCGAAGGCGTTCGTCGCGGACGCGCAGCTGACCGCACTCGACGGCCGGGATGCCGGCACCGTGTCCGGCGAGACCAGGGTCCGGTCCACGCTGAAACCCGGGAAGTACGACGTACGGGTCTCCTGCGACGGCAAGGAGGACAAGGTCAAGGGCGTGATCAAGGTCGGCGACGGCAAGTCGTCCCCGGCCCGGCCCTCCGCCTCGTGGCGGCCCTCCGCCTCGTCCCGGCCCACCGAGCGGCCATCGGCACCCGCCTCCCCGGTCGCCCCCGTACGTGCGGGCGGCGGCGGAGCGGCCGCCCGGCTGGCGGCGGAACCGGCGGCATCCGCGGACGCCGCCGCCTCGGCGGACGGCGTCAACTCCATGGACGCCCGGCGCACCGGTCCCGGCGCCCGGCACGCGGTCGTGGGCCTGGTCCTCGCCGGTGTCGCGGCCGCGGTCGTGGTGGTGCGCGGCGCCCGCCGACGCCGGGGCACGGAGTAAGGGGACGCCGTGTCCGGTCAGGACTACTCCGACATCGGCGAGAGCGGCGGCAGTACGAGCGCCGGCCGGTTCACCACCGGTGTCGCCTGGGCCGTACTGCTGCTCGGCCTGTGGCTCTGGGGCCGCGAGGCCACCGACGTCCGGCACGGCATATCGGCGCCGACCACCGGCGACGTGGCCGCCGTCGGAAGGCCGGCGCAGGCCGAACTCCCGCCCGCCGTCGAGCCGTTGCGGGGCGCCCGCCCGCAGCGCCTCGACATCCCCGCCATGGGGGTGCAGGCCCCTGTCGTGGCACGCGGCCTCGACGCCGACGGGGCGATCGACCCGCCCTCCTACGACCAGCCCGGCGTCGTCGGCTGGTACGCCGCCGGAACCCGGCCCGGCGCCACCGGGACCGCGCTGTTCGTCGGGCACGTCGACACCGAGACCCGCCCCGCCGTCTTCTACAAGCTCAGCGCCCTCAAACTCGGCCAGCTGATCCGGGTGGCCCGGGACGACGGTACGGTCGCCGAGTTCACCGTGGACGACGTGCAGGTCGTCGGCCGCGACGACTTCGACGCCCGACAGGCGTACGGCGTACGGCAGTCGGGCCGCGCCGAACTCCGCCTGGTCACCTGCGGCGGGACCTTCGACAAGCGGAGCCGCACCTACACGGCGAACGTCGTCGTCTCCGCGTACCTCAGCGGCACCCGACCCTGAGCCGTCGAGGGGTGTTGCGACCCGGTACGGCATGCCGGCCCGGTCGGCGGCCCGCTCCCCCGGGAGCCGCCGACCGGGCCGGTCCTCGACCGCGCGCGCCCGGGCCGCGGGAGTAACCCGGCGCCGCGCGGGAGGGAGAAGCGACTGTAGACCGGATGGACGGGATGGGCCAGAGGTGATGTGACGTGAAGTCAGTTCATGGGGCCCGGCCATCCGGGCAGCTCGCGCCCCCGTTGGTACGTGGTTTCCGTCCGACGCGATCAGGAGACAACAGCTCTCGGTCAAGGGGGCACCATCCGCGTGGGCGAGGCGGGAAATATGCCAGGATTGAGGCTTACGACACGGTGCACCCAAGGGGGAGTTGGATGTACGCCAGCAGGGGGGCCGGAGTCCGGGCGTCCGTGGCGGTGGCGGGGGCCACGCTGCTGCTCGCAGGCTGTTTCGGGGGAGACGGTGACGGCGAGGACGACAAGACCACGGACTCCGGGATCACCCAACAGCCAAGCGGCAAGGGCCCGTTCTGGGTCAATCCGGAGGGGAACGCGGCGGCCCAGGTGGCCGCCTACGAGAAGGCGGGCAAGGACGAGGACGCCGAGCTGATCCGCAAGATCGCCGAACAGCCCACGGGCGAGTGGATCGGCCCCGAGAACCCTCAGCGGGAGGCCAGGGGCTTCACCGAGGCGGCGGAGAAGGCCGACCGGGACGCCATCCTCGTCCTCTACAACATCCCGCACCGCGACTGCGGCCAGTACTCCGGTGGCGGCGCGGCCGACGGCGACGCGTACCGGGCGTGGATCGACGGCGTGGCCCAGGGCATCGGCGACCGTCCGGCCACGGTCGTCCTCGAACCCGACGCGGTCCTCCACGTGGTGGACGGCTGCACCCCGGGCGAGTTCCACGAGGAGCGGTACGACCTGCTCAAGGGCGCGATCGACAAGCTCGGCGCGTTGAAGAACACGAAGGTGTATCTGGACGCCGGGAACGCGGGGTGGAGCGAGGCCGACAAGATCGCCGAGCCGCTGAAGTGGGCCGGCGTCGACAAAGCCGACGGTTTCGCCGTCAACGTCTCGAACTTCTACACCACCGAGGACTCCATCGCCTACGGCAAGCAGCTCTCCGCGAAGATCGGCGACAAGCCGTTCGTCGTCGACACCAGCCGCAACGGCAACGGCCCCTACACCGGGGGCCGGAAGGACGAACAGTGGTGCAACCCGCCGGGGCGGGCGCTGGGGGAGACGCCGACGACGAAGACGGCGGATCCGCTGGTGGACGCGTATCTGTGGGTCAAGCGGCCGGGCGAGTCGGACGGGGAGTGCAAGGGCGGGCCGAAGGCGGGGGAGTGGTGGCCGGAGTACGCGCTGGCGTTGGCCAAGGCGTCTGACTGAGCGTCGGGCGCCTCATAGCTCGGGGCCCGGGGTTCGTGGGCGGGTGCGGGTCCGTCGTGGTTTCTCGCGCAGTTCCCCGCGCCCCGTGCGTTTCATGAAGGGAGCGGGCCTGCGGCCCGCCCCTTCATGAAACGCACGGGGCGCAGCCCCGGTCGCTTTTCAGGGGCGTGGGGAACTGCGCGACCAGCCCCCACTCACCCGCACCCGGACCACAGAACCCGGCGGAGCCCTACGGCACCTTCACCCACCGCGCCTTGCTCGGTGTCCCCGCCTCGTCCGTCACGAACAGCATGTACCACCCGGACTGCACGAGGTTCCGGTTCTTCGGCACCTTCACCGTGATCCTGTCACCGGACGTCGTGAAGTCCACCGCGATGGACTTCTGGTCGACATCGGTGACATGCGTCGACGCACTCGGCCGGATCAGCCGCGCCGACTTGACGGACGACGCGTGCCGCGTCCCGAACGTCGCCTTCTGGCCGCGCGCGACCGTCTTCGGCCCGCCCGACAGCGTCGGCCGCGCGTCCCGGTACAGGTACGGCGGGGTGTAGATCTCGATCCGCTGCTCGAACTCCCCCGGTTTGGTGTTGGCCTTGTCGGCGTAGAGGGAGTCCGAGCCGAAGAAGACGACCCGCCCGTCGGGCAGCAGGATCGACCCGGAGTGGTAGTTGCGGCCGACCAGCGGATCGGCGACCCGTCGCATCTCGCCGGTGCGCGCGTCGTAGATGCGTGACTCCAGGATGTCGGAGTCGCCACGGCCCCGGTAGTCCTGCGAACCGCCGGAGATGAGGACCGTGTCGTCGGGCAGGATCGAGGCCTGCGGATACCGGGTGCCCTTGTCGAGCTCCGGGCCGTCCACGAAGCGCGGGTTCTCGTCCAGCAGGTCGACGATCCGTGTCTTCCTGCTGGACCTCTCCGACTCGCCGACCCCGCCGCCGCCGATCACCATGTACTTCTCTTTCTGTGCCGGCGGCAGCAGCACCGTGCCGGCGGTCTCCAGCAAGGTGCTGTCGCTCATGCCGGGAACCTTGGTGAACTTGTTGGTCTTCAGGTCCCAGACGCCCGGCTGACGGCCCACGTCGTCCGGGCCGTACCCGGCGTTCGCGCCCGAGTAGAACAGCTTGCCGTTCTGCATCAGGGAGATCGCCGGGTACGTCGGGAACTGCTGGACGCCCTTGGCGTACGTCCACTTCCTCGTCGCGGGGTCGTAGATCTCGTTCTTGCCCGGGACCAGCTGGCCGATCTCGTCCAGCCCGGAGAGGCTGAGGACCGTGCCGTCGGTGAGGGTCGTCAGCGTCGGGTACCAGCGGGCCTCGTTCATCGGGTCGACCTTGATGTACCGCTCGGCGACCGGATCGAACTCGTAGGCGTCCCTGATGCCCTGGAAGTCCTTCTTGTCGAGGGCGAGCTTCTGCGCGATGCCGTAGGTGTTGCGGGCGTCCGCGCCCTTCAGGCCCATGATCCGGTAGTTGTCCTCGGTGCCGGTCTCGTAGCGCTTGCCGCTCTTCTCGGCCTCGACGTAGGCGCGCGCGATCCCCGGCTTGTTGCCGGTGAACTTCCCGTCCGGGTCGAAGGTCTTGGTGGCCTTCTTGATCTCGACCTCGTCCTTCAGGACGAACGTCTTGCCGTTCTCCTTGCCGACGAACCTCGTCCCCGGTCTCAACTCCATCGTCTTGTCGGGGTTCTCGTTGTGGATGATCATCAGGCCGCCGGCCTTGGTGACATCACCCTTGAGCTTCTCGTAGCGCTTGGTGCCGCCCGCGATCAGCAGCCGGCCGCTGGACAGCTGGGTGTGCCCGGTGCAGAACAGGTCGGCCGGGGTCGGCACACGCTTGATCGTCTGCTTGACCGGGTCCCAGATGCGGGTGTCGAACTTCTTCTTGTCGAAGTTGTCCTGGTCGTTGCCCGACCCCGCGATCAACAGGACCTTGCCGGTGTGCAGGAGCGCGGCGTGGATGGTGTTCTGCCGGTACTCCTCGGGGAACTCCACGATCTGCCAGTGCCCGTTGGCGGCCTTGTACTCAGGTCTGTTGATCTTGTACTGGTGGTATTGCTCGGTACCGAAGCGGTACAGCCACGGCCCGTTCATCCCGGCCAGCGCGAGGACCACCGCCCCGCCGATCGCGAGGCGACGGGCGCGACGGCGGCCTGCACGGTCGCTCATTCCTTACGTCCCCCGTGTCCGCCCAGTGCGATCTGCATGGTCTGGTCGCCACCCCCGCCCCCCGAACCGGACGCGGCCCAGCTCGGCTTGTGCTGGGGAGCGTGCGGCCCTTGTGCGGTGTGCGGTGCGTGGGGCGGCGTGGACAGAGTGGGGGCCGACTCGGGCGGGGCCACCATCGACCCCTGCAGTGCGGCCGCGGCGGCGGCCTTCTTCTTGTCCTGGCGCAGCATGTGACGCCAGACGAAGATGGGCAGGGCGGTGATCAGCATGGCGAACGTGGCCCAGATGATCATCGCCGGATGCGCGTGCCCGTAGACGAAGCCGGCGACGATCGAGCCACCGAAGATCACGATGAAGTACCAGTGGTACCGGAAGGTGCCGAACCACCGGTCGGGGCTCGCCGAGTCGCCCTTGGGCGTGACCACGAACTTGCTCTTGCGGCGCAGCGCCGAGTCGATCAGCGCCTTCGCGTACAGCGGCGCGGACAGCGCGGACATCACCATGCCGGCCACACCGCCGGAGCCCTCGGGTTCGTGCGGGGAGACGTTGTGCCTGCGGTTCCAGACGTACAGGCCTATCTGGAGCGCCGAGGCGTTCCCGTAGAGCATCAGCCACACCGTCGGGTCGATGTTCACGCCCGAGGCGCCGAGGCCCAGGAACAGCGCACAACTCAGCGCGGCGAGGATCCAGTTGAGGGCCGACATCGGGTAGAAGATGATCATCATGGTGTAGTTGAAGAGCTTGGTCGGCGGCAGCGAGTACCAGCCCTTCCAGTACTGCTTGAGGATCGTCTCGTACGTCCCTCGCGACCAGCGCATCTGCTGGGTGAAGAAGTCCGTCCAGGCGCTCGGCCCCTCGCCCACCGCGAGCACGTCCGGTGTGTACACCGAGCGCCACTTCCGGCCCGTCGCGGGGTTCTTGTGGCGGTGGATCTCGAAGCCGGTGGCCATGTCCTCGGTGATCGAGTCGTAGAGCCCCCCGATCTGCTTGAGGGCCTTGATGCGCACGGCGTTCGACGTGCCCACGAACATCGGGGCGCCGTAGCGGTTGCCGGCGCGCTGGATGAGCGCGTGGAAGAGGAACTGCTGCGACTCGGCCGCCTTGGTGACGAAGTTGTCGTAGTTGCCGTACACCTGGGGGCCGATGACGAAGCCGACGTCCGGGTCACGGAAGAAGCCGAGCATCCGCTCCAGGTAGTTGGGCAGCGGTACGTGGTCGGTGTCGACGGAGGCGAAGTAGTCGTAGTCGTCGCCGTGTGCGTCGAGCCAGGCGTTGTAGTTGCCGTGTTTGGTCCTGGCGCGGTGCGGGCCCTTGGGCTGGTTCCACTTCGCGATGCCCTTGCGGGAGAAGTGGTGCACGCCGAGGCGTGCGCAGACGGCCTTCACCTCCGGGTCGTCGCCCTCGTCGAGGAGCCACACGTGCAGCAGTCCTCGGTGGCGGAGCCTGACCGCGGCCTCCAGGGTCTTGGTCACCATCTCCAGCGGCTCCTTGCCGGGCACGAAGGAGGTGAGGAAGGCGACTCTGGTGCCGACCTCGGGCACCACGGGGACCGGGTCGCGGGCGACCAGGGTGGCGTGCGCGTTGGACAGCACGTTCATGCAGCGGAAGAACTCGATCAGGCCGATCGAGACCAGCATGACCATGTCGAGAGCGGGCAGGAACTCGTACTCGACGTAGTCGCGCCTGGTCCAGTGCTCGGGCTGGAGCAGCCAGGTGAGCAGGACCAGCGAGAGCAGCGGGGCGGCGGCCAGCATCAGGGCGACCCTCATGCGGTGCGGCTCCTGGGAGATCAGGGAGCGGTACTGCACCGTGTAGGGCTTGCTCGGATCGGGCTGAGTGAGTGGCCCCGCGAGTCGGCTGTAGTGCTCGTAGTCGTATCTGGGAAGCGTCTTCCTCAACTTTCGGAAGGTGCCGGTCCGGTGCGACGGAACCTTCGGATGCGGCGTGTCGGACGGGTCGGAGTTATGCCGGGCGCCCGTCGGCGTCATGAGTCATTCCCCCCGCACACACGTTCGTGTGTGTTAGTCGGTCTTCCGCCCGCTTCGGTCCCCCTCGACCGTTACGGACGCATCAGTGGCGGATCGCCGCCACCATGTGATCTACACCATGGGGACACAGGGCGGCGGCCTTCCGGTTCTTTTGGTGCCCCCCAGGCATCCGTTCGAGAGAGTGCGCAACGCGGCGAAGGCGGGAGGCTATGATCCCCATCCCCGGGCGCAAATCGCCCACAGTCCCCCAACTGCCATGAACGCGCAGCCTCTTACCGGCAGGGTTCTATGGCGCCCATCTTGATCGCAAGATGCGAAACGCGGCGTTTACCGGTCATACACGGTGATTGGGGCATTGGTGGAGGATCGGTGAAACAGTGGTGCTCAACGGGGGTGCCGGAGGACACGAAGAGGCCCCTCGCTGCTGCGAGGGGCCTCTTCGGTGGTGCGCCGCCAGGGACTCGAACCCCGGACCCGCTGATTAAGAGTCAGCTGCTCTAACCAACTGAGCTAGCGGCGCGTGCGATGAAAGTTTACCGGAGGGGCCAGGGTGCTTCTGACCACCGTGCCGGGCCCGGGTGCCGGTGCGTCGTCGATCGTGGTGTGCGGGACGCGAGTGGTTGCATGCGCGGTTGCGCGCGCCCCTGTGAAGCATCGAGCGCCCCCTGCTTTCCAGGGGTGCGGGGAACCGTGCGAACGACCCCCGCTCGCTCGCGGCCGCCGCCGGGCCGTCGTCTCTCCCGGCATCGCCCCGTACATCGTTTGGACCGTCAGCATGCGACATTACGTGACACTTGGGAAAATTGACGTTGTGCAGAACCGTGGAAAACTCCGCCCCGCCCGCGAGGGGAACCGCATGGACGCTCCGGCATTCGAGGAGATCGATCCGGGGGACGCCTGCGCATGCCCCGGCTGTGTCCACTGGCGACGAGTGATGCCGTTCTCGGCCGTATACGACCTCGGCCACCCCGCCGCCACAGCGGCCAGGCGCGCTCTCGTCGTGGCCACGGCGGCCGGCGCCGCGCTCGGCGTCGGGCATGCCGCACCGGTGCTCGCGGCGGCCCACGCCCCCACGCTCCCCGGAGACGTTCCGGCAGGTGAGGGGTCCGACACGCCGCAGGGGGAGAAGGCCCCGCTGTACGGACCGGCGGCGCGGCCGGGTGACGGGCAGACGCTGTCCGAAGAGGTGAGGACGCCGCCCATCACCCGGGCGGAGATCATCCGGCGGGCCATGACCTGGGTCACCGCCAAGGTGCCGTACAGCACGACCAAGTACTGGACGGACGGATACCGCCAGGACTGTTCGGGATTCGTCTCCATGGCCTGGCATCTGCCCGGAAACGAGTGGACGGGCAGCCTGGCCGCGTTCGGCGACCGCATCTCCGAGGAGCTGCTCCAGCCCGGCGACATGCTTCTCTTCCACAATCCGAGCGACCCGCACAACGGATCGCATGTGGTCATCTTCGGTGGCTGGACGAACTCCGCGCACACCAACTACGTCGCCTACGAGCTGACCTTCCCGCATGCCCGTCGACAGGTCACCCCGTACGCCTACTGGACCTCCCCGACCCGCTATGTTCCCTACCGCTACAAGGGCCTGGTCGACGACGTCAGGGGTTCCCCGGGCGGGGGGACGGACGGCACTACCCCCGGATCCCCCGGGGGAAGCGGTACGCCGAGCGGCGACACGTACCCGGGTGCCGCGTACTTCGGGCCCGGCGCGGACAACGGGTACGTCACACGGCTCGGCCAGATGCTGGTGGAACGCGGCGGGGCCCGCTTCTACTCCACGGGTCCGGGGCCGCGCTGGACGGAGGCGGACCGCAGGGCCACCCAGGCGTTCCAGCGGGCCCAGGGCTGGACCGGCGCGGGCGCGGACGGCCTGCCCGGGCCCTTGACCTGGTCGTATCTGGTGAACGGGAAAGGCAGGGACATCCCCCCGGCCGAGCCGCCCGCCTCGCACGGGGTGCCCGGCTATCCGGGACGGGGCGCGTTCCGGCCGGGCGCGAACAACGAGCATGTCACCCTGCTCGGGAAGCGGCTGGTGGAGAAGGGTTTCGGCAAGTACTACACCACGGGGCCGGGGCCGCGCTGGAGTGAGGCGGACCGGCGGAACGTGGAGGCGTTCCAGCGGGCCCAGGGCTGGCGCGGCGGCGCGGCGGACGGCTACCCGGGCCCCGAGACCTGGCGCCGCCTGTTCTCCTGACACCGCCCCGCGCCACCCGCGCACCCTCGCCCGTCCCCTCGTCCCCGGCCCGGCCGCCGCCCACCCGGCGCTCGCCCCCTCACCACCTCTCACCACGGTTCTTCCCGCGCGGAGGCATGGAGGCACGAATGAGTACGACCCCCTCACCCACACCGGAGCCGGAAGGGGTCGCGCGGCCCGCGCGGCTCATCCAGAACGAGACGACCACCGAGATCCCCGTCCATCTGCTGTTCCGGGACGACCCGGCCCCGGTGCCCGTGCCGGTCGCTCCCGCGGTCGTGGGCCGTCGGCGGGGGACGGGGGAGCAGCCGCGGGTGCGGCAGGGGCCCGGCTCGGTGAAGCCGCGGCCCGCCGTCGAGGTCGACCCCGACCTGGCCGAGCGGCCCGCGCGGGTGCTGCCCGGCGCGGTGGGCGTGCTGGGCGGGGTCTGCGGGGTGGCCGGATGTGTGCTGACGTCGTGGTGGGCCGGAGTGCTGCCGGGGTCGGCCGCAGGGGCGTTGGGGCTGCCGGACGCGTACGCGGGGGGACTCGGACCGGCGCAGTGGGCCGCGTACGCCGGCGCCGGGGCCCTGACCCTGTTCGGGTTCGGCGGGCTGGCACGGGGGCGGACCGGGCGGGCCTGCGTGCTGAAGCTGTTCGGGCGGTACCGGGGGACCGTCCGGCGCACCGGGCTGCTCTGGGTGAACCCGTTCATGCTGCGCCGACGGGTGGACGTGCGGCTGCGGCACTGGCGGAGCGAGCCGATCCCGGCGGTCGACGCGAACGGGGTGGCGCTGCGGGCCGTCGTCCTGGTCGCCTGGCGGGTGCGGGACACCGCGCGGGCCGTGCTGGGGGTCGAGGACCACGAGCGGTACCTGCGGGAGTGCGTGGAGGCGGCTCTCTCCCGTGTGCTGTCCGGGCTCCCCGCCGATGTACCCCCAGGCGCCCTGGTCAGGGACTCGACCCTGCGCAACACGGAGGCGGTCGGCGAGGCGCTGACCCGGCTGCTGGTCGCGGACGCGGCACCGGTCGGCCTGGAGGTGTTCTCCGTGCAGCCGGTCCGGATCGAGTACGCGCCCGAGGTCGCCGCGGTGATGCAGCGCCGGCGGATCGCGGCGCTCGACGCCCAGCATCGCGACACCGTGCTCACCTCGGTCGTCGACTCCGTGGAGGACACGGTGGCCCGGCTGACGATGCGCGGCCTGGTCGAACTCGACGACTACGAGCGCAAGGCGCTGGTGAAGGACCTGACGGTGGCGTTCTACACGGGACGGCGCGAAGTGTCCTCGTAACCCGGCGACGGGAGGGACCCGTCTTTGATATGGACACAGCCAACTGCCGCTCCTACTCTGATGCTTGGTCTAGACCTGGAACATCCCCACGTACTCCAGGGAGCGGCAGCATGCGTCCAAGGACCCTCACCCGAAAACGCGCCAGGTGGTACGCCGCCGGCGTCGGCCTCGCCACCACCGGGGCCCTCGTCCTCTCCAGCGGCGGCGCCTCCGGTCACGGCTACACCGATCTTCCCGTCAGCCGGCAGAAGCTCTGTCAGAACGGCACCGTCACGAACTGCGGTGACATCCAGTGGGAGCCGCAGAGCGTGGAGGGCCCGAAGGGCTTCCCGGGCTCAGGGCCGGCTGACGGCCGGATCTGTTCCGCCGGGCACAGCCGGTTCGCCCAGCTCGACTCGCCCACCAGGCCGGGCGGCGGCGCCTGGCCCACGACCAGGGTGACAGGCGGCCAGAACTACACGTTCCGCTGGCAGTTCACCGCCATGCACGCCACCACCGACTTCAAGTACTACGTCACCAAACCGGGCTGGAACCAGAACCACGCCCTGGCTCGTTCCGACCTCAACCTCACCCCGTTCTTCACCGTCCCCTACAACGGTCAGCGCCCCCCGTCCACGCTCTCCCACACCGGCCGCCTGCCGTCCGGTCTGAGCGGCCACCACGTGATCCTCGCGGTGTGGACGATCGCCGACACCGGTAACGCGTTCTACGCCTGCTCGGACGTCACGTTCTGACCGACAGCGCACCCGGCCCCGCGAGTTCTGAGCATCCCTTGAGCTGCGCGGGGCCCCCGCACGGGTAGGTTGCCCACGCGCCACTGACCCGGGCGTATGCCGAAAGCGGGGGGACCGCCGTGAACCTGTTCTTCTACATCATTCCCGTCATCATCATGGCCGTCGTCGCCGTCATGGCGTACCACGTGCTGCGCCGCTGGCTGCGGATCCGCAGGGCCTGGAACAGCGGGCTCACGGCGGAGGGCCGCTGTCTGAAGGCGTTCACGACGGTCAGCAAGGGCGCGGGTGAGAGCAGCGCCGTGCACACCACGATCCATCACGTGTACGAGTTCACGACACGCGACGGTCGCGCCATCCGTTTCGAGGAGCAGGACGGCCCGATGACGACGATCGAGGGCGACTTCGTCACGGTCTACTACGCCGAGGGTCACACGGTGGCGGCCACGGCCCACGAGCCGGGCAGGGTGAAGCACGCCGCCGCCGGCCTGGGTCTCCTCGCCTTCTTCGCGGTGGTCTTCGTCTTCTGTGTCGGCTTCATGGTCACGTTCCACCAGTTTTCCACCGACGCCTCGTTCCCGACCCCGTGACCGACATGCGTCTCCCTATCTGACGGTACGTCAACTACCGTGCGCCCGTATGGAGTCCACGAGGCGTACGGTCGCACAGCTCGTCGCCGACCGGTGGGGCGACCACCGGCCGGGGCTGTGGTTCGAGGACGAGGTGCTCACCCACCACGAGGTCGCCGCCCAGGCCGCCGCCCGCGCGGCACTCCTGGCCGACCTGCTGCCACCCGGCGCCGAGCCGCACCTCGGCGTCCTCCTCGACAACACTCCCGAGTACCCCCTGTGGCTGAGCGCGGCCGCCCTCGCGGGCGCTGCCGTCGCCGGGATCAACCCCACCCGCCGGGGCCCGGACCTGGCCCGCGACATCCTCCACACCGAGTGCCGGGTCCTCGTCACGGAACGCGCCCACCTGCCGCTGCTCGACGGTCTCGCCCTGCCCGGCGTACGGCTCCTCGTGACGGACACCGAGGAGTACGCCGCCCTCCTCGCCCCCTACGCGGGCGCCGAACCCGACCCGGCCGGGGCCACCCCGGCCCACCGCCTCCTCCTCTACTTCACCTCCGGCTCCACCGGCGCCCCCAAGGCCGCGATCTGCTCGCAGGGGCGGCTCGCGGCGGCCGGCCGGGCCCTGGTCGACCGTTTCGGCGTGCGGCAGGACGACGTGCACTACGTCTGCATGCCGATGTTCCACGGCAACGCCGTGATCGCCGACTGGGCACCCGCCCTGGTCGCCGGGGCGGGCGTCGCGCTCCGCCGCCGGTTCTCCGCCTCCGGCTTCCTGGACGACGTGCGGACGTACGGCGCCACGTACTTCACCTATGTCGGCCGGGCCGTGCAGTACGTCCTCGCCACCGGGCCCCGCCCCGACGACCACGACAATCCCCTGCGCACGGGCTTCGGCACGGAGGCGGGGGCCGTGGACGCGGCGGCCTTCGAGCGGCGTTTCGGGGTGCGGCTCGTGGAGGGGTACGGCTCCTCCGAGGGCGGGGCCGCGATCCAGCGCACACCGGGGACCCCGCCGGGCGCGATCGGGCGGGCGGCACCCGGCGACGACCTCGCCGTGGTCGACCCCGACAGCCGCAAGGAGTGCCCGCCGGCCGTCTTCGCCGAGGACGGCCGCCTCCTCAACGGCACCGAGGCGATAGGCGAGTTGGTCAACCGTGGCCCCAACCCGTTCGAGGGCTACTGGCGCAACCCCGAGGCGGACGCGGCCCGCCGCCACGACGGCTGGTACTGGACCGGCGACCTGTTCTACCGCGACGCGGACGGCTTCCTCTACTTCGCGGGCCGTACCGACGACCGCCTCCGCGTCGACAGCGAGAACCTCGCCGCCGCCGTCATCGAGAACATCCTCGCCCGGTACGAGGGTGCCGACGCCGTCGCCGTGTACGCCGTCCCGGACCCGGTCGCCGGTGACCAGGTGATGGCGACCGTCGCCGGCACCTTCGACCCGTTCCGCTTCACCGAGTTCCTCCTCGCCCAGCCCGACCTCGGCACCAAGATGACCCCCCGTTTCGTCCGCGTGGTGCCCCGCATGCCGGTCACCGCCACCAACAAGATCCAGCGCGCCGCCCTGCGCCGTGAGGGCTTCCGCTGCCCCGATCCCGTCTGGTGGCGGCCCCCGGGCAGGTGGGCGTACCGCAGGTTCACCGCGGTGGACCTCGCGGTCCTGGTCACCGAGTACCGAGCACGGGGGCGGGAGGAACTGCTGACCCGGTAGGCGGGCAGGCGGACGCTCAGGGAGGTAGTGCTGGTCCCACCCCGGAACGCCCCCTGCCCATATGGCCGTTGTCCGGCGCCGCCGCCTACCGTGAGCCCATGATCCGAACGGCCGTACGGGACACACCGGGCGCGGTGGTGTATCTGCTGAGCGGTGTGCTCGTGGGCGCGCCCCTGTTCCCGGGCCTCCTCGTCCTGGGCGCTCTCGGCCTCGCCCTGGCCCCCCTCCTCGTGGGCCTTCCGCTGCTGGCCCTGCTCGCCCTGTCCGGGGTGCCCGTCGGCGCCCTGGAGCGACGGCGGCTGCGCCTGGCCCGCACACCCCCGCCGCCCGGCCCGCACGCCACCCCGGCCGAACCCGGGCTCGCCGCCTGGGCCCGGCTGCGGTTCACGGAGCGGGCGACGTGGCGGGAGCTGGCGTACACCCTGCTCCTCGGGTTCGCGCTGTGGCCGCTGGACGCGCTGGCGCTGTGCGCGGCGGTGGCCGTCCCCGGCGCGATGATCGGGGCGCCCGTGCAGCTGGCCCTCTCGGGCGGCGACACCCGGATCGCCAAACTCTGGCTGATCGGCACCCACGGCCAGGCCCTGCTGTGCGCGGCCGCCGGACTCGTCCTCCTCCTCGCGCTGCTGTGGCCGCTCACCCTGTACGCCCGGGGCCGCGCCGCCGTGGCCAGGCTGCTGCTCGCGCCCGGTGAGGCGGAGGGGGAGCGGCGGCTCGCGGAGGTGACCCGCTCGCGGGCCCGGCTGGTCGCCGCCTTCGAGGCGGAGCGGCGGCGCATCGAACGCGATCTGCACGACGGTGCCCAGCAGCGGCTGGTGTCCCTGAGCATGACGCTGGGCCTGGTCCGGCTGGACGCCTCGCCGGAGCTGGCCGACCGGCTCGCCGCGGCACACCGGGAGGCGGACCAGGTGCTCGGCGAGCTGCGGGAGCTGATCCACGGCATCCACCCCCAGGTTCTCGCCGACTACGGTCTGCCGGACGCCCTCGCCGACGCGGCCGACCGGTCCGCCGTCCCCGTCACGGTCGACGCCGATCTGCCGCGGTTCGCCGAGCCGGTGGAGTCCGCCGCGTACTTCGCGGTCCGCGAGGCGCTCGCCAACATCGGCAGGCACAGCGGGGCGGGACGGGCGTGGATCACCGGCCGGTACGCGGATGGGAGGTTGTGTGTGGAGGTGCGTGACGACGGGCACGGCGGTGCCGACCCCGCCGCGGGCACCGGCCTCACCGGGCTCGCCGACCGGCTCGCGGTCCTCGATGGGACACTGACCGTCCACAGCCCGGCCGGCGGCCCGACCGTCCTGTCCCTGGAGATCCCGTGCCCGACGCGCTGAAGATCGTGCTCGCGGAGGACAGTGTGCTGCTCCGCGAGGGACTCGTCGGGGTGCTGGCCCGCTTCGGGCACGAGGTCGTCGCGGCGGTCGGGGACGCGGAGGCCCTCGAGGCGGCGGTGGTCTCGTACGGCCCCGACCTCGTCGTCACCGACGTCCGGATGCCGCCCGGGCTGACCGACGAGGGGCTGCGTGCCGCCCTCGACCTGCGCGCCGCGGACCCGTCCCTGCCCGTCCTCGTCCTCAGCCAGTACGTGCAACGTGCTTACGCCGCCGAGCTCCTTGACACCGGGGACGGCACCGGCGTCGGCTATCTCCTCAAGGACCGCATCGGCCAGGTCGAGCACTTCGCGGACGCCGTCGAACGGGTCGCGGCCGGCGGCACGGTCGTCGACCCCGAGGTCGTACGGCAGCTGCTGCGCCGACGGCGTGATCCGCTGGCCGCGCTGACCCCGCGCGAGCGCGAGGTCCTCGCCCTGGTCGCCGAGGGCAAGTCCAACGCCGCAGTCGCCCGCGATCTGGTCGTCACCGAGGCCGCCGTCGGCAAACACATCGGCAACATCCTCGGAAAGCTCGACCTGCCCCCGGCCGAGAACACCCACCGCCGGGTGCTGGCCGTACTGGCCTATCTGCGGGCCTGAGTCCCGCACGGCGGAAGGGGGGGTGAGGGTGGCGACGCCCCCACGGTGCGCGGGGAAACCGCGCGGAAACGGCGATGGCGAGGCACCTTCGCGCTTTCCGCGAACATGCCTCGCCATCGTCATCGTGCGCCGCCAGGGACTCGAACCCCGGACCCGCTGATTAAGAGTCAGCTGCTCTAACCAACTGAGCTAGCGGCGCAGACTCTGTCGCTTTTCGCTTTCGCGGCCGGCGACAGAGAAAATACTACCTGGTCCTCGGGGGTGCCTTCGACCACGTAAACGTGACGTGGATCTCTGGCCTGGCGGTGACCGTCAGATCGCCAGCGACAGCAGTACCTGTGCCGCCCCGCGGTTCAGGGTGTGCGCCGCCTGGCGGAGCCGGTGCGCGTGTTCCAGGGGTAGGGACAGGGCCAGGCTGCCGACGGAGGAGCCCGCGGAGATGGGGACGGCCGCGCAGACCGTGCCCGGCGCGTACTCCTGGAGGTCGAGGACCGGGACCGTCGGCGACTGTGCGTCGAGTTTGCTCAGCAGCACCCTTTCGTTGGTGATCGTGTGGGACGTGAGCCGGGCCGGCCGGTGGCGGGCCAGGTGGTCCCGCCGGGCGTTGAGGTCGAGCTGGCCCAGCAGGCTCTTGCCCATCGCGGTGGCATGGGCCGCGGAACGGAAGTCGACCCACTGGTGCACGGCGGGCGTGCCCGGCCCCTCGGCGCAGCCGGTGACCTTGATCTCCCCGTCCTCGTAGCGGCTGATGTAGACGGCGGCGCCCACCGAGTCGCGCAGTCGGTCCAGGGTGCGCTGGAGCTGCTCGCGCAGGGCCTGGTCATGGCCCTGGGCGGAGCCCAGCCTGGCGAGTGCGACTCCGGTGACATAGGCGCCGTCGATGGTCTGCTCGACGTATCCCTCGCGGCGCAGCATCAGCAGGAGCGCGGTCAACCGCTCGCTGCTGACGCCGGTCCGGAGGGCTATCTCGGCGTCGGTGACGCCGCCTGCGTGCCGTGCCACTGTCTCCAGGACGCGCAGCGCGTCCTGGGCCGAGTGGTTCGGCGCGGTCGGCTCGTGCTTGAGCGCCACGGTTTCCCCCTGCGCTTCTCGGGCCGTTTTTCGGACAGCTTGCCGTGTCCCACGATACGGCCCAAGGGGCTTACGTGCAGGGGTTGTTCGCGAGAAAATCCGCGCGCCTGCGGGCCTCTCAGCTGGTGGATCAGCACTCTGGCATATGCCCGAGTCATGGCCCGGAGGGTCTACCTCGGACGTTCCGCCGTGTTCGAGTGCTCACGCCAGGTAATCAGAGGACCGCGCCGAGGAACTCCCGCGTGCGTTCGTGCTCGGGTTCGCCGAAGATCTTCTCGGGGCTGCCCGACTCGATGACCTGGCCGGAATCGAACATCAGAACTTGATCCGAGATGTCCCGGGCGAAGTTCATCTCGTGGGTCACACAGAGCATCGTGATGTCGGTGGTGCGGGCGATGTCCCGGAGGAGATCGAGCACACCCGCGACCAGTTCGGGGTCGAGCGCCGACGTCACCTCGTCGAGCAGGAGCACCTGCGGGCGCATCGCCAGGGCGCGGGCGATGGCCACCCGCTGCTGCTGGCCACCCGAGAGCTGGGTCGGGTAGGAGTCGCACTTGTCGGCGAGCCCGACCATGTCCAGCAGTTCCCGGGCGCGTGCCTCGGCCTCGTCCTTGGACAGGCCGAGGACGGTGACCGGGGCCTCGGTGATGTTGCGCAGCACCTTCATGTTGGGGAAGAGGTTGAACTGCTGGAACACCATCCCGATGTTCTTGCGGACCTCGCGGCACTGTTTGTCGCTCGCCGGGAACAGCCGCTGTCCGCCGACGGTGATCGTGCCCTCGTCGGGCTTGGTCAGGGTCATCAGCAGCCGCAGGATCGTCGTCTTGCCGGATCCGGACGGGCCGATCAGCGTGACGTGCTTGCCAGCGTCGACGGAGAAGTCGAGCCGGTCCAGCACCGTATTGCTGCCGAATCGTTTGGTCACGTTCTCGAAGCGGATCAGCTCGGCGTGGCCCGCGGCACGGTCGACGCGGGAGCCGGTTTCCTTCATCAGCGGGGTGTCAGCGGACAAGACGACGCTCCAGGGTTCGCAGGAGGACGGAGGCGAGATAGGAGATGACGATGAAGGCCACTCCGATGACGGTCAGGGGCTCGGTGAAGCGGAAGGTCTCCTGTGCGTAGAGCCGTGCCTCGCCGAGCATCTCCGGAACGGTGATCACCATGAGGATCGGGGTGTCCTTGAGCATCGAGATCACGTAGTTGCCCAGCGCGGGCACCACCCGGCGGACCGCCTGCGGCAGGATCACCACCGTCCAGGTGCGCCCCAGCGGCAGGTTCAGCGCCGTGGCCGCCTCCCACTGGCTGGCGGGGACCGCCTCGATGCCGGCCCGGTACACCTGCATCGTGTACGTCGAGTAGTGCAGCCCGATCGCGAAGACGCCCGTGGTCAGCGCCGAGAACGTCAGGCCCCACTCGGGCAGCACATAGAAGAGGAAGAACAGCTGCACCAGCAGCGGGGTGTTCCGGACGAACTCCGTGAAGACGCCCACCGGCCAGCTCACCCATCGGGTCGGCGTCCGCACCAGCAGCGCCCACACCAGTCCGAGCGCGAACGACACCACCGAGCCCAGGGCCAGCGCCTGAAGGGTGACGATCAGGCCGTCCCGGAAGTGCGGGAGGAAGTCGACGACCGCGTTCCAGTCCCAGTTCATCACGCACCACCTCCGGCGCCCGCCGACTCGGGTACGCGCACCGGTGCCGCGCCCGTCTTCTTCGCCGGGGCCCTGCCGACCCCGGCCTTCAGCCGCCGCTCCAGCAACCGCATGGCCCGGGTGAGCAGGAAGGCGATCACGAAGTAGATGACCAGGATGTACGAGTAGATCTCTACGCTCTCCTGGAGCGCCAGCCGCACCAGGCTGCCGCTGAAGGCGAGGTCGCCCATGCCCATGATCGACACCAGTGCCGTGCCCTTGAGCAGTTCGACCAGCAGGTTGGCGAAGGGCGGGATCATCTCCGGGACCGCCTGGGGCAGCAGGATCAGCCGCATCCGCTGCCACGGGGAGAAGCTCAGCGCGATCCCGCCCTCGCGCTGCGCCGGGTCCACGGAGTTCAGGGCGCCGCGCACGATCTCGGCGCCGTACGCCCCGTAGGTCAGCCCGAGGGCGAGGACGGCCGCCCACATCGGCACGAGCTGCCAGCCGAAGGCGAGCGGCAGCACGAAGTACACCCAGAAGATCATGATCAGCGCGGAGGTGCCCCGGAACACCTCGGTGTAGACGCCCGCGAGGAAGCGGACGATCCACCGGCGGTGGACGCGCGCGACCCCCACGGCGAAGGAGACGGCCGTGGCCAGCAGCGCGCCGAACACCAGCAGTTGGACGGTGACCCAGACACCGCGCAGGACGAGTTCCCAGAGGCCCGAGGTCATGCGCGACAGAGCTCCCGCATCGTGAGGTCGGTCATCTCGACCTCCGTGAAGCCGAACGGCCGCAGAACCCTGAGCAGTTCGCCGCTCTCCTTCATCTTCCGCAGCTCGGCGTCGAAGGCGTCCCGCAGCTTCGTCTCGGTCCGCCGGAAGGCGAAGCCCGCGCCGTCCACCCGCGGCCTGCCGTCGACGCGCGCGGCGAAGGGCTTGGTGGCCTCGGTCCCGCGGGACTTCTTGACGACCTCACGGGTGGTCAGGGACGTTCCCGCGAAGACGTCGACACGTCCGGCCTCGACGGCGTTCATGCCCGCGACCTGGTCGGGGACGATCACGATGTCGCTCTCGGGATAACCGGCCTCGACCGCGTGCTCGATCTGCGCGTACCCGGAGCCGGTGGCGAACCTGGCCTTGGCGCGGATCACGTCCGCGTAGTCGTTCAGGCCCTTGGGGTTGCCCTTGCGGACCACGAACGCGTCGAGCATCTGGTGGTCCGGCTCGGAGAAGATGACCTGCCCGCAGCGCTCGGGGTTGATGTACATCCCGGCGGACACCACGTCGAACTGCTGGGAGTTCAGGCCAGGTATGAGCGAACCGAACTCGGTCGGCACGGGCTGGACCCGTTCCACCCCCAGCCGCTTGAAGATGATTCTGGCCACTTCCGGCCCCTCGCCGGTCAGTTCGCCGTTCGTGTCGATGTAGCCGAACGGGATCTCCCCGGCGATTCCGAGGCGTGCGACGCCCTGTGCGCGCAGTCGGTCCAGCAGGTCACCCCCCTTCACACCGGAGGCAGAGGCGACCCGGCTGCACCCGGAGGCGCCCAGCACGCCCGCCGTCGCGAGCACGGACGCGCCGGCGAGCAGCGTCCGGCGGCTGGGATCACGTGAGGTGCCGGTTCTTCCGGAAGTCTTCGTTGCTGGAGCCATGGGCGCGCGGCTACCCGACCCCATGCGATGTATTCGGGCCACCCGTGGCCCCTTCACGACCCCCGCACACACCGGGCGGGGGCCCGTGCGCCCTCGAACTCGGCGGGCCCCCGCGGGTCATGACCGATCGCCACCCGGAGTCATCGCTGGTCGAGCGCCGGAATCAACGCCGCGGGTCGCCCCCGGCAGTGGGGCGCCTCAGGGCTTGGGGATGGGGATTCTTGGCGGCTGTGGGTTCGTGGTGGCAGCTCGCGCAGTTCCCCGCGCCCCTGAGGGGTGGGGCGTGGGGTCTTTCTCGTGCGGTGCGCGGCGCCGTTGGGTTGTTCCGTCGGGTCATGAGTGCGCCTGCGGCGGGATCGTGCGCTGGGTGGCGTGGGTGGCGTGGGTGGCGTGGGTGGCGTGGGTGGGGGCCGGGGGGAGGCGTGTTCGCGTAGGTGTGGCGTCGCGGGGTGCCTCGGGTGGTGGGGCGCCTTATGGCTTGGGGTTGGGGTTTTTTGGGCGACTGTGGGTTCGTGGTGGCAGCTCGCGCAGTTCCCCGCGCCCCTGGGGGGTGGGGCGTGGGGTCCTTCTGGTGCGGTGCGCGGCGCCGTTGGGTTGTTCCGTCGGGTCACGCCTGCACGATCGGTTCCCTGGTGAACAGGGCGCCCAGTTCTGGGGCGTTCACCCTTCGGTCGGCCAGGCGCAGGGCCTCCCAGACGCTGACCTGGTTGGCGGTGAGCACCGGCTTGCCCAGCTCCTTCTCCAGAGCGGGGATGTGGGAGGCGGTGTGCAGGGCCGTGTCGGGCAGGAGGAGCGCCTCGGCGTCGGGGTGATCGGCGTCCCGGGCGAGGGCGAGGATGTCGTCGACGGTCCAGGTCCCCACCTCCGCCGCCGTGACGACACCGGCCCCGCGTACGGAGACCACCTCCAGCCCGCCCGCCGTCAGGAACTCCACGAAGAGCCGGGCCACGTCGTCCGGATAGGTCGCGGCGACGGCGACCCGGGCCGCGCGCACCTCCCGCGCCGCGTGGAGGAACGCGAACGACGTGGAGGAGGCGGGCAGGCCCGCGCTGCGGGCCAGGGCGCGGATCTGTTCATGGGCGCCTTCGAAGCCGTGGACGAAGCTGCCGCTGGTACTCGCCCAGACGACCGCCTCCGCGCCGGACAGCCGGAGGGCCTCGCAGCCCGCGGCCAGCCGCTCGGGCGCGCCCATCTCACGCAGGGCGTCCACCCCGTGCGCGTCCTCGCCGACGTCGGTGTGCGCGAGGTCGACCCGGATGTCGCTGCCCAGGAGTTGCTCTATGCGTGGATAGTCGTCCTCGGCGGAGTGGCCCGGGTGGAGGAATCCAAGAGCGGTCATGCCCAACCTTCCTGTTCTTCCGGCAGTACCGGCGGTGGCGGTACGGGTCCCGCACCGGACGACTGCCTGGCCGACTCGTCGAGCAGAGCCTGGTACGGACCCACCGCCCGGGTACCCAGGTGACGCGGTGCCGCCCCCATCCTCACCTGGTTGGCCGAGAGAACGGGGCTGCGCGGTTCCGCGCCGGGTGAGGGGATGCTCGGGTGCAGGTCTCCGGCCACCCACCCCCGTCACGCAATGAGACGGACGCTCGACAGAACGTACGCAAGTCCGTGTTGACGGCCATGGGTTCGGGTGCGAGCGTGGTCAATCAGTGCGTGTCACACGCACCCCATGGGGCCGTCGAACCGCTTCCCTCCGCGGTTCGGGCTCGGCTCCGGCCGCACGACGGACGGTTTCCCACCGATATGACCGCAACGCGCAGACCGACGCTCCTCGTCCTCGACGCCGAGCCGCGCCCGCGGCTCGGGCGTCTCACCGGACGGGTGACCGTCGAGTACACCGACGCGTCGACGCTGCCCGAGCGGCTGCCGCACGCCGATGTGCTGCTCGTGTGGGACTTCACCTCCCACGCGGTACGGGACGCCTGGCCGGGCGAGGGCCCCCGCCCCCGCTGGGTGCACACGGCGAGCGCCGGCGTCGACCACCTCCTGTGCCCCGAACTCGCCGTCTCCGACACGGTGGTGACGAACGCCCGAGGCATCTTCGACGAGCCCATCGCCGAGTACGTCGCCGCGCTCGTCCTGAGCATGGCGAAGGACCTGCCGCGCAGCTGGGAGCTCCAGGGGCGCCGGGAGTGGCGGCACCGCGAGACGCTGCGCGTCGCGGGAAGCCGCGCCTGTGTGGTCGGGTCGGGCCCCATCGGGCGGGCGATCGTACGGTCGCTGAAGGCGATCGGCGTGCACAGCGCCCTCGTCGGCCGGGTGGCGCGGGCCGGCGTCCACGGCCCCGAGGACCTCGACCGGCTGCTCGCCCGTGCCGACTGGGTGATCGCGGCGGCGCCGCTGACCGAGGAGACCCGCGGCATGTTCGACGCCCGCCGCTTCGGCGTCATGCAGCCCTCCGCGCGCTTCGTCAACGTGGGCCGCGGACAGCTCGTGGTCGAGGACGCCCTCGTCGACGCCCTGCGCAGACGATGGATCGCGGGCGCGGCCCTGGACGTCTTCGAGCGTGAACCGCTGGGCCCGGACGACCCGCTGTGGGACGTCCCCGGCCTGATCGTCTCGCCCCACATGAGTGGCGACACGGTCGGTTGGCGCGATGCGCTGGCCGCGCAGTTCGTGGAGTTGTACGGCCTGTGGGAGACGGGCAAGCGGTTCCCCCACGTGGTGGACAAGCGGCGGGGGTACGTACCCGGGCCCTGAGGGGGGCGCCTTGGAGCTCGGGGGTGCGGGTTCGTATGACGGGTGCGGGTGGGTGGGATGAAGGGCGGGCCGCAGGCTCGTCCCTTCAGGGGCGCGGGGAACTGCGCGAGAAACCACGAATCACCCGCACCCGCCGATGAGAGCCGCACCCCCGAGTTCGACCGCACCCGCTCCCCGGACCCGCGCGGAATAACCGGAGACACCCTCCTGTTAACCCTGGGCCCAGCCCGAGAACAGCCGTACCAGCAGGAGGCCCCCCGTGACCGCAGACGAGATCCGAGGCAAGACACAGGGCACCGCCCCGGTCCCGCTCTCCGTCCTCGACCTGGTCACGGTCGGCGTCGGCCGCACCGCCACCGACGCCCTCCGCACGAGCGTCACCCTCGCCCGCCAGGCGGAGGACCGCGGCTACCACCGCTACTGGGTCGCGGAACACCACTCCATGCCCGGTGTGGCCTCCTCCTCCCCGGCCGTGATCCTCGCCCACCTCGCGGCCCACACCACCCGCATCCGCCTCGGCTCCGGCGGCGTGATGCTCCCCAACCACGCCCCCCTGGTCATCGCGGAGCAGTTCGGCACCCTGGAGGCCATGGCCCCCGGCCGCGTCGACCTCGGCCTCGGCCGCGCCCCCGGCACGGACGGCGCCACCGCGGCCGCCCTCCGCCGCTCGGACCTCCTCCACGCGGGCGCCGACGACTTCCCCGAGCAACTCGCGGAGCTGACCCGCTTCCTGGACGACGACTTCCCCGACGGCCACCCCTACCGCCGTGTCCACGCGGTCCCGGGCCCGATCCAGGGCACCTCACCCGGCGGCGTGCAGTCCCCGCACCGCCCCCCGGTCTGGCTGCTCGGCTCCTCCGGCTTCAGCGCCCGTCTGGCCGGCGAACTCGGCCTGCCCTTCGCCTTCGCGCACCACTTCTCCGCGCGGAACACGATCCCGGCCCTCGACCTGTACCGGGCGACGTTCCGCCCCTCCGCCGTCCTCGACACCCCGTACGCGCTGATCGGTGTCTCGGCCCTCGCCGCCGACGAGGAGAAGGAGGCCCGCCGCCAGGTCAGGGCAGCCGCCCTGAACATGGTCCGCCTGCGCACCGGCCGGCCCGGCCTCGTCCCGACTCCCGAGGAGGCGGAGGCGTATCGGTTCAGCGCGGTCGAACAGGACTTCATCGACTCCTGGAACGCCGACGTCGTGCACGGCACCGTCGACGAGGTCCGCACCCGCCTCGACGACCTCCACAAGCGCACCGGCGCGGACGAACTGATGCTCACCACCCACGCCCACAGCCCCGACCTGCGCCTGCGCTCCTACGAACTGATCGCGGACGCCTACGACCTGCCGCGCGTCCCCCGCGGCGAAGTAACCCCTCAGGCCTGAGGGCAGGCCGCGGCGCCCAGCAGCTCGCCGATCCGTTCGGGCGACACCGCGCGCGAGTAGAGCCACCCCTGCCCGGTGTCGCAGCCGAGCCTGCGCAGCCGGGAGGCCTGGGCGTCGGTCTCCACGCCCTCCGCGGTGACGGTCAGCCCGAGCCGGTGGGCGAGCTGGACGAGGGCCTCGACGATGATCTCGTCGGCGGGGTTGGGCACCCCGTCGTCCCCGGCCCCGCCCTCCTGCGGCGTCTCGTACTGGAAGCCCCGGACGAACGCCCCGTCCAGCTTCAGCACCGACACCGGCAGTCGGCTCAGGTACGCGAGGTTGGAGTAGCCCGTGCCGAAGTCGTCGATGGCGATGCGGACCCCCATGTCGCTGAGGGCCTTGAGAGCCTGCAACGGGCGGCCGGCGGAGCCCATCAGCGCGGACTCGGTGAGTTCGAGCTGGAGCAGATGCGGGGCGAGACCCGTCTCCGAGAGGATTTCGGCGACATCGGCGACGAGGTCGGAGTCCCAGACCTGGCGCACGGCGACGTTGACGCTGACGAAGATCGGCGCTCGGCCGGGGTGGTCGAGCTGCCAGCGGCGGGCCTGCCGGCAGGCGGTGGCGAGGACCCAACGGCCGAGCTGGACGATCGAACCGTCCTCCTCCGCCAGTGAGATGAACCGATTCGGCGTCAACAGGCCGAACTGCGGGTGATGCCAGCGCACCAGCGCCTCGACCCCGCGCACCTCGCCCTGCGCCATCCCCACCAGCGGCTGGTACTCCAGGACGAACTCGCCCCGCCCGACGGCCGCCCGCAGCGTGGACGACAGCGCCTGACGGGTCATCCGGTGGGCGTTGCGCTCCGGATCGAACAGCGTCCAGCGGGACTTGCCGTCGGCTTTCGCCCAGTACAACGTGGTGTCGGCGGCCTGCATCAGCCCCGTCGCGGTGGTGCTCGCCGACTGCCGTTCGACGACCCCGATCGACGCCGACACGGACAGCCGCTGCCCGGCCAGGTCGAAGGGTGCCTGAAGGGTCCTGAGCACGGACTCGGCCAGATCGGCGAGTTGCTCCGTGCCGGTGGAGTCCTCGACCAGCAGCGCGAACTCGTCGCCGCCGAGCCGGGCCACCAGCGGGGTCGCGGCCGCCGTGCCCGCCGGCCGGCTGTAAGCCGCCGCCTCGGCGCACCGGGTGAGCCGCTCGGCGACGGCCGCGAGCAGCCGGTCGCCGACACGATGGCCGAGGGTGTCGTTGACCGCCTTGAACCCGTCGAGGTCCAGATAGACCAGGCCGATCCGGCCGGTGCGGGACTCCTCGTAGGCGTCCCGCTCCAGGGCGGCGGCCAGTCGTTCGAAGAAGAGGGTGCGGTTGGGCAGCCGGGTCACCGGATCGTGCAGCTGCAAGTGCTGCAACCTGGCTTGAAGTTGACGGTTTGCGCTGATGTCGGTCACCGAGAGCAGGACCGCGCCCTCCTCCTCGGGCAGTGGCGCCACCGACACCTGGACCCAGAGCGAGGTCCCGTCGGGCCGTTTGAGCCGACGGGTACAGCGCAGCCGTGCCTGCCGCCCGCGCAGCACCTCGCGATACGCGTGCCAGGTGCGGGTGTCCGCGGCCAGGTCGACCAACTCGGCAGCGGCGCGCCCCGTCAGGGACCCGGCCCCGCTCCGCAGCAGCGTCTCCATCGCCGCGTTGGCGGTGACGACCCGCCCCTCCCGGTCGACGACGGCCATGGCCAGCGGCGCCGCGGAGAAGGCGGAAGGAGTGCTCTCGACCGCCCTGGACGACGCGTCCGCCGTGCCCGACGCGGCTGACGCATCTGACGCTTCGGCATGACGCTCTGTAGTCGCTGACCGGACGAGGTCTGCCGCGGGCGCCGGCCCTTGGGACGTTCCGCTCACCGTTCGCTCCCGCAGTGCACTCGTTTTTCGTACGGATCTCATGTGTGTCGTCGGAGCGGCCGAACTAAGTGCGAAGGGCGCTCTGGCCGTGTCCGTGCAGGAAAGTGTGCCGATCATAGAGGCTGCCCTCAGGGCCTTCTAGCCACTCTCCAGTCTCCCTGAACAACGACCTGATCTGACAGATCGTTTCTGCCCCGAGCTGAACGGCTGCCCCGAATCGTCGACCAGTTGTGACGTTCCGTGAGTACGCGTGGTGTCGGACCGGGGGACTGTGCGACCGTTCTTCACTCTTCTGGTGCAGAGAAACAGGGCAAAGCGTTAACAATTCGGAAAATCTGGACGCGGTGTCCCAAGACTCGCGTTCGGAGGTCCCCGTGCAGTGTCCGCACCCCCGCAAGGGGCCTCTCCGGCAGGGGCTCCTCGACGGCCACGTGCCCACGCTGCGCAGTGCGGCGGCCATGCTGACCTCGCTGACCGCCCTGGCCGCGACCTCCCTGATCGCGGCCCCCTCAGTCGCCGTCCCCCTGTCGGAGGCCTGCGCCCTGCGGCGGACCCAGGCGCATCACTCGGAGGGCCTCGACAGCTGGAACTCCGCCTATCCGCGCCCCACTCGCGACCTCGACGCCGTACTGGTGTTCCTCTCCTTTCCGGACTCCGTCCCCGTCACCACTCCGGCCCAGCTGACCGCCGATCACTTCCCGGTCACCAGTCAGTTCTTCGAACGTGCGTCCTACGGAAAGTTCGTACTCCGCCCACATCCGCGTCGTGAGTGGCTGGAGATGCCGCGGTCCTCCACGTCCTACGCCATACGGCGTGACTGGAATGCGCCGCACCGGGCCGCCTATCTGGAGGACGCCCTCGCGACCGCCGACCCGCACATCGACTTCTCCCGCTACGACATCGTGTACTTCATCGCCGACCCGAACGCGCCCGGAGTCGACTCGGACGCGACGAAGGTGGTGAACCTGGAGGCACCGCTGGAGGTCGACGGGGAGGGTCTGCGTCGCGTCGTCACCGTGTTCGAGAAGCATCCGCCGGACCGCCTCGTCCTCGCCCATGAGACCGGCCATGTCTTCGACCTGCCCGACCTCTACCACCGTCCCGATGACGGCAAGGGCGACTGGGACACGCACGTCGGCGACTGGGACCTCATGGGCAGCCAGTTCGCTCTCGCCCCGGACTTCTTCGCCTGGCACAAGTGGAAGCTGGGGTGGCTCGAACGGCACCAGGTGGCGTGCGTGCGGGGTGCCGGCGTCACCCGTCTGACGCTGGAGGCGGTGGGAGCGGGGCCGTCGCGCGCACCGGAGGGCACGGTGCAGGCCGGGGACGCGGGGTGGGAGGTGGACGCCCCCGGCGATGGCCGGTGGCTCGCCTCGGCTGACGGCGGCGCGGCATCCGGAGGCGGCGGGGCCTTTGGGGGTGCCGCGTCGGCCGGTGCGCCGGGCGGGTTCGGTGCCGGCCGCGGTCAGAAGCTGGCGGTCGTCCGTACGGGCCCCGACAGCGCCCTCGGCGTCGAAGTGCGGGGAGCCGTCGGCAACGACTCCTCGGTCTGCGCGGAGGGCGTGCTCGTCTACCGGGTCCGCAGCGGCGCCGAGTCCGGCAGCGGCCCCATCGAGGTCCTCGACGCCCACCCGCTCACCGAGGGCTGCTGGGACGGGTCGGTCTACCCGCCCCTCGCGGACGCGCCGATGCGGCCGGGCGAGAGTTTCACGGTGCCCGGGGAGGGCGTCCGCGTCGAGGTGGAGGATCGCACGCCGTCCGGGGCGTGGACGGTGAAGATCACGACGACGGGGACGTAGTGGGGCGGGGGAAGGGGGCGGGCGGCAACGAAGAAGCCCCTCGCTTGCGCGAGGGGCTTCTTCGTGTCGTGCGCCGCCAGGGACTCGAACCCCGGACCCGCTGATTAAGAGTCAGCTGCTCTAACCAACTGAGCTAGCGGCGCCTGCTGACGTCGTAGACCTTAGCACCCTGGTCGGCGGGAGGAAAAATCGATATCCGCACGGCGCCGGAGGTGCTCGCCCGCGCCGCCCGCACGGCCGCCCAGAGCAGAACCTCGGGCCCCGGAAGCCACGGCAGCCGCGTGTCGGGGGCGACGACCCAACGGGACCCGGCCCGGGTGGCGGGCAGGGTGCCGCCCTCGCGATCAGGGCCGCCGCCGGGGCGGGCGCGGCCGCCGTTGCCGCCCTCGGCGGCGCCTTTGCCGCTTCGGTCGCGGTGGGGGTTCGGGGCGGGGAGGGCCGGGACGGTGACCGTGTCGCCGGTGCCGTGGCACAGGAGCGGCGGGACGGCGTCCGTGCGGCCGGGGGAACCCCATTCCTCCCACTCCAGGAGGGTGGGCAGCCGGTGGGCGGTGCCGGGGGAGGCGAAGAGCAGCATGCGTCCGTGGTGTGCTGCCACCGGACCGGATCCCGGTCCCTCGGCCCACAACCGGTCGAGCATCCGCCGCCCGAAGACCGCCGGCGCGCTGACCACGTCGAACACCGTCCCGCACGACAGCACCAGCGGCGCGGTCGGCCGCTCCTCCCGCCCCACCGTCGGGGAGCGCCGCGGATACGTTCCTGCCGAGGCCAGCCACTCGGCTCCCTCCGCCGTCACCCCCGTGACGTCGCCCCGGTCCTGTGGATACCTGCCCGCATCAGCTCCAGCGCTCATGCCCCAGATCTACCGCCTGTCACCATGCGATTCCCCAGGGTTGCGGAAATGTGGTACGCGAGCGAGGCAAGTGGGGTATCTTGCCCACCCGGCATATGCCAGGAGGGGTTTCGCGACATGCCGGGCCGGCGGGGTTCAGTGGCTCAGAGGGTGTCCGGCCCGCTCGCGTCCCGACCCCGCAGCAGATCCCGGCCGAAGTCGATCATCTTCTTCGCGTAGTCCTCGGTCCACTCCGCCCTGTCCCCGATGTCCGTAGCGGTCAGGCTGTCGAACCGCCGGGGATCGGCCAACTGGGCCGCCGCGATCGCCTGGAACTCCACGGCCCGGTCGGCGGCCGCCCGGAACGCCTGCGCCAGCTCCGTCGCCCGTGACAGCAACGCCCGCGGATCGTCGATCGACTCGAGATCGAAGAAGTGCTCGGGGTCTCCGGCCGCCTCCGCCGGCTCGAAGAGCAGGGGCGCGGGGCGTAGCCGCGGTTCGTGCCGACGCGGCGTGGGCTCCGCCATGTCTTCTCCTCCTCGTACGACGGTGCACTGGGCCTGTCCCCGGGAGTGTCCCCAGGAGGGCCACCGTCCATTGTCACGTGAGCGCGCAAGTAGGCATAGGAATGAGCCAAGCCCCAGCACGCGCCCCTGCCCTGCCTGACCCCGCCGCGCCCCGCCCTGGAACCGGACCGCACGCGCGCGGGGGCGCGGCGGTCAGGGACGCCACACCACCCGGTGCTCCCCCAGCTCCGCCAGCACCGCGTGGTTCGCCTCCCAGCCGTCCGGGAACTTGACGGTCACCCCGAGCTGCACCGGCTCGGTGGACGGGTGGTCGTCCAGGAGGCCGGTCACGCCCGCCCGGCAGACCACGATGCAGGCGTGCCGGTGGCGGGAGGCGAGGACGCACAGGCGGCCGGTCTCCAGGTGGAAGGCGGTCGCGTCGGGGCGACCGGAGAGCGGATGCAGGACGACGGTCATGTCGTACTCCCGGCCCTGGAGCCGGTTCGCGGTGTCGACCACCACGTCGGACACCCCCAGCTCGGCCAGCGCGGAGCGCACCGCGGCGGCCTGGTCCCGGTGGGCCGTGCCCACGGCGATCCGGTCGGCGGTCAGCGGTACCGGCTCCTCGGCCCGCTCGGACGTCGCCGCCCCGCCCCGGTCCAGCAGCCGCCGTACGACCTGGGCGACCGCCCGTACCGCCTCGGGGTCGGTCCTGGGCGTGTGCCGGGCCGGCAGCTCCAGCAGCCCCCAACCCGACTCGGCGGCCTCGTCGATGACCCGGTCCGGGCCGGAGCCGTCGGACGGCACCGCGAAGGCGAGCCGCCGGTCCCCGTGCCCCGTACCGCTGCGGAACGGCGTGAACGGGTAGAACGCGTCGGAGACGAGCGGCGCGGCCGACGCCGGGAGCCGCCACGACACCGGCAGCCGGTGCTGGGGCAGCTCGGGGTTGTGCGCGAGCAGGGTCGTCACCGCCGAGGCCGACGGGTCGTACGACAGCCCCGCCCACTGCTCGCTGCCCACGATCGAGAACGGGTCCAGCTGCCCGGGATCGCCCACGAACAGCGCCCGCTCGAACAGCCCCGCGACGGCCAGCAGCGCGTCCGACCGCATCTGGTACGCCTCGTCGACGATCGCGTGCCGCCACGGTTCGACACCCTTGACATGGGCCCACTTGGCGGCCGTGGAGATCACGACGTCGAGGCCCGCCAGCTCGGCCGCCTTCGTCGACTTCTTCACGTTCGGCAGGGCGTCGAGCGCCTTGTCGTACGGGTCGGAGTCACTGCTGTGCAGCCGGCCCACCGGCAGCTCGGGGTCCTTCTCCGCGAGCCGGACGACCAGGTCGTCCACCTGCGCGTTCGTCTGCGCGATGATCATCAGCGGGCGTCCGGCAGAGGCGAGCTCCAGCGCGGCGCGGACGACGAGCGTGGACTTGCCGGCTCCGGGCGGCGAGTCCACCACGACCCCGCGGTGCGTGCCGTGCAGGGTGTCGCGCAGGATCGCCTCGGTGGCCCGGCCGGCCGCCGCCCCCGGGTCGAGCACTGCCTCGGCGCGGGTCACAGGACGTCCTCCTCGGTCACCGGGTCCGGCAGGGGTACCGCGTCGGGCTCGCCCGGCGGCCCGCCATGCGTCCACGGGGTGTCCTCGGGCTCGGGCAGCTTCGCGCCGCCCCGCTGGTCGTGTTCGAAGAGGGTGAAGCAGACCCGGTCGCCCTTCTCCGGGACCGACCCGACCTCGGGCTCCTTGCCCCGCCCCATCTTGTCCATGATCCGCAGCACGAGGAGCACCCCGCCGCCCTCCGCGTCCTCCTCGGCCGCCACGAACTCGGCGGTCTGCGGCCTCCCGCCCAGCGAGCGGTGCACCTTCACACGCTCCCCGAGATGCGGCCGGTCCTGCGTCCGTACGGTGACCAGCGGCCGGGGGCTCGGCCGCCTGCCCTCGCTGTACGCCATCACGACATCCGTGACCTCACCGGCGAACGCCTCCCCGGACAGCCGCCGCCCGGCCATGACCAGCGGGTCGTCGAGGGCCTCCTGGGCGTCGAGCCGGGCCTGTTCCCGCTCGCGCGCGGCCAGTTTGTTCGCGGCGGTGACCGCGTCGTCGACACGGGGCTGCGGGGGCTCCCCGGCGGCGATCCGGTCCCGGTGGCCGGTGAAGGACCAGCGGTCGCGGGTCCACCGGTCGGCCGCGTGGACGCCCTCCGGCAGGGCGCGCAGCAGGTCGAGGCCGTGCCAGACGGCGTCCCAGGTGGGCCGGGTGCGGCTCTCGACGAGGGCACGGATCTCGCGCTCGGCGGCGGTCAGCGCGCCCAGCCGAGCGTCTGCCTCCAGCCCGTCCTCGGCGGCGGCCAGCGCGAGCCGCGCCCGGTCGTACCGCTCGATGGCCGGGGCCAGCAGCCTGTTGTCGAACGCCGGGTCCGTCGCGGGACCGGCGGGCGGGCACAGCAACTGGCCCTCGGCGTCCCGCGCCAGCTCGGCCCGCCGCGCCGCCGCCTCGCCCGACTCGCCCTCGGGCGGGTCGATCCAGGCGAGCAGCGAGGCGAGGTGCTGGTCCTCGACGCCGGACTGCCCGGTCGCCCAGTGCCGCGACAGCAGATCGGTCAGGGCGAGCAGCAGCGAGGAGCCGGGCACCCGGGCGCGCTCCCCGAAGTGGGTGAGCCATCGCCCGAGCAACGGCACCCGCGGCGGGGCCGGAAAGGGCGCCTCCGGGTCCTGCTCTGCCGTCCGCCGGAACCGCATGGAGCGCCCGAGGAGCCGGACGAAGTCGATGCCGGTGCGGCTCGGCACGATCAGCTGCGGGGCGTCCGCGCACAGCTCGACCTCGACCTTGACGCGCCTGCCGGTCTCCGGGTCGGTCTCGCTGCGCTCCGCCGCCTCCACGGCGTCGGCGTACGCGTCCACGTACGGCAGCACGATGTCCGCCAGCTCGGCGAGGAACGCGAACCGCAGGTCGCGGTCGCGGGGCTGGGGGACGACCAGCAGCCGGGGCGCGTCCCGGTCGGTGCCGACGAGCGCCCCGAGCGGGGCCCCGGCCTCACCGGCGGTGGTGAGCGGCACGAACACCAGCGGGTGTGCGGACAGATGCCGGTGCAGGACGGTGGCGGCGGGCTGGGCGCGGCCCGTGCTGATGGCTTCGAGCCGGGCGAGGGTGGCGATCAGCGACATGCGGTCCCCTCGGTGACCGGGCCGGTCACGCCGGCCGCCGCCAGGGCCTCCGCCCGCAGCTCCGCCGCCCGGCGCAGCGCCGCCACCGTCGGGTCGTCGGGGTCACCCGCCGTGCCGTGGGCCGCCGCCAGGACGTCCTCGACCGTGGTGAGCCCGCCCAACTCGGCCCTCGCGGCGCGCCCCAGGGACGTCACCGCGCCCTCCGCGCGGGAGCGGGCCCGGCAGTGGAAGGCCAGCTCGCAGGCGGCGAGGCACTCGGGGGCATAGGTGGCGGAGAGGGACTCGACGGCGGCCGTCAGCTCGTCCCGGGGGAGGCCGGGGGCGAAGCAGGTGCCCTCGGGGAGGGACCGGGCGATGTCCTCGATCCGGGTGAGCCGGGTCAACTGGCGCCGGGTGACCGCGCGTTGCTTGCGGATGTCCACCGCGGCGGCCGTCGGGAGGTTGGTGAAGTCCTTGGGGCACACCAGCAGCACCCGGTGGTGGACGGGGGGCGCGGGGTCGAGCCGGGCCGCCACCTCCTCCAACGCCAGGACGTAGACGGCGGACTGGCGGGCGGCGGCGCCCACCTTCGCCGGGTCCGCCGAACCGTCCAGCATCGGGAAGGACTTGATCTCGACGACCGTCCAACTGCCGTCCGGGTGCACCACCACCGCGTCCGGTTCCAGAAAGGCGGGGGAGCCCGCGACGTCCAGCGCGAGCAGAGGGTGGTCGAGCAGCGCCCAGCCGCCCGCGTCGGTGGCCTCCTTGAGGGCCAGCGCCGTACGGGCGGCGCGGCCCTCGGGGCCGACGGCGGCGAGGTCGGGGACGGACGCGCCGGCCGGTGGCTCGGCGCCCGGGTCCAGCTGCTCGTGCACGAGTCTCAGCAGCTCCGCGCCGCCGTCCGCCTTCACCCGTGCCTCGAAGGCGTTGCCCCGCATGAAGGCGAACTGGGACTGGCCGAAGGCGGAGGGCGAGCCGAGCGCGTCGGCCAGCACCGCCTTGTTCACCCCGGCGCCGTCGAGCAGCGCGCGGCGCTCGCAGCCCGGGTTGGCCGCGAGCGCGGCGAGGGCGCGCGCGTCCAGCGCCTTCGGTGGGACCTCGGGTCCGCGCAGCTCAGCGAGCTGCTGCCGGAGCGCCGTCCCCTGCTTCCGAGGGGGCGGCACCCGGCCCGGGTTCGGTGATCCGCTGCCGTGGAATTCGCTCACCCGGCGAAGTCTGGCATCCGGGACTGACAATCGGGGACACGGCGCCGTGAGAGGCGACCGTGACGGAGGTGACGGCCTCGTTCGTCCGCTCCTCCTGGCGCGGCCCGCCCACGCCCTCGCTCTGGCCCCCGCGGCCCGGGTCGACCTGGCCGCCGGACAACGCCGCCGGCCCGAGCGCGGCCCGGCACCGGTCCGCGGTCCGCAGCACCAGCGGCGTCAGCAGCAGACCCACACCCATCACGGCGGCGCCCGCCGCCGCGTCGAGGAAGTAGTGGTTCGCGGTGCCCATCACCACGACGGTGGTGATCACGGGGTACCCGACGGCCGCGACCCTGACCAGGCGCGAGCCGCCGCCGAAGCGCCACAGGACCACCCCGCACCACAGCGCCCAGCCGACGTGCAGGCTCGGCATCGCCGCGTACTGGTTCGTCATGCCGCCCAGACCCCGGGGCGCGCTGGCCTCGCCGCCCCACCAGCCCCAGGAGCTGTAGTGGGCCATCGTGTCGACGAAGCCGTGCACCGGGTCGAGCAGCCGGGGCGGGCAGGTCGGGAGCAGGGTGAAGCCGATCAGGCCGATGAACGTGGACGTCATCAGCCAGGTGCGGGCCGCGCGGTAGCGCACGGCGTGGGACCGGAAGAGCCACACCAGGAGCACGGGCGTGACCAGGTAGTGCAGGGACGCGTACCAGAAGTCGGCGGGTATCCCTATCCAGGGCTCCCGCGTGAACAGGCGGTTCAGCGGATGCTCGGCGTTGAGGCTCAGCGCCTTCTCGAAGCGCAGGATCGCCAGACCGTGCTCGACGGCGCTCGACGTGTCGCCCCGGGCGAGCAGCCGGCCGCCCGAGTACGCCCCGTACACCAGCAGGATCAGCGGCAGCTCGGTCCACCAGCGGAGCCGCGTGTGCGTGCCTGGCACTGCCTCGGTAACCGGTGCGTCGGCCCTCTCGGTGACCGGTGCTTCGGCCGCCTCGGTCTGCGGCATCCGATCGCCCTCCCCCATCTGCGTCCACTGTGTTCATCTGTGCGTCGTGCGCGGGACGTCGTCCCGTGTGCAGGACGTTGTCCAAGACGCTGAGATCGCCCCTCGGGTTGCCCCCCGGCAGTGTGAGCGATGATGGACGCATCCGCCTCCGTAATTCTCCCTTCTCCCGGAAGACACCTGGAAGGTCACCCATGGCACCGCGCATCCTGCTGGCCCGGCACGGACAGACGGAATGGTCCCGGCTCGGGAAGCACACCGGCAGGACGGACGTTCCCCTCCTCGAAGAGGGCCGACGCGGTGCCAAGCTGCTCGGCGAGCGCCTCCACCGGGCGCCCCTGGACGGGCTCCCCGGTGCCGAGGTCCGCACGAGCCCCCTCTCCCGCGCGCGGGAGACCTGTGAACTGGCCGGGTTCGGCGAACGCGCCACCGAGTGGGACACGCTGATGGAGGTCGACTACGGGGCGTACGAAGGGCTCACCCCCGCCGACATCCACTCCGGACGGCCCGGCTGGCTCATGTGGCGCGACGGCGTCCCGGAGGGGGAGACCCTCCAGCAGCTCACCGCGCGCGCGGACGAGGTGGTGGAGTGGGCGCGGAGCGAGGAGCGCGATGTGCTGGTCTTCGCTCACGGCCACATCCTGCGGTCGATAGCCGCCCGCTGGCTCGGCCAGGACATCGACTTCGCCGCCCGCGTCCGCCTCAACCCGACCTCCCTGTCGGTCCTCGGCTGGGCCTACGGAGACCCGGCGATCGAGTCGTGGAACGACACGGGGCACCTGGCGGGCTGATCGGCGGGGCGCGCGGTGGGCGGGCGCCCACGACCGGGACCGCGCTCAGGCGGTGCGCGCGACCCCCGCGTGCCGCTCCAGGAACGCCGACACGCCCGCGGCCCGGCGGTGCGGCAGCAGCACCCGGGCCGTCCCCGCGAGCATCTGCTGGACCCGGGAGGACTGGACCTCGTCCAGCAGGTCGAGGACCCGCATCCCGGCCGCCGCGGCCTCGTCGGGCCGCCCCCCGCGCGCGAGGTCGTCGGCCAGCTCGGCGGTGTAGAGCGCGATGTTGCGGGTGAAGTGCGGGTTCTGGAGCTGCGCGGCCCGCCGGGCGTGCCGGGCCGCCCGGGTCCAGTCGCCGAGCGTGGACCAGCACTGCGCCTCCAGTGCCTCCAGCTCGGCCTCCCCGTAGAAGGTCATCCACTCCGGGTCGGCGTCGGACGCCCCCCGCCCGAACAGGGCGTGCGCCCGGGCCAGCGCCTGCTCGCACCCGGTGCGGTCGGCGATCCCCGCCCAGCCGCCCGCCTCCCGCAGCGCCAGCAGGGACATCAGCCGCGGTGAACCGAGGGGCCGCGCCACCCGCTGCGCGGCCTGTGCCGCCCGTACCGCCTCCCGGGGCCGGCCCGCGTCCCGCGCGAGGAACGCCGTGTTGCAGAACGCGTGGGCCTCCAGGGCCGGGTCGCCGGACATCCGGGCCGTGGCGAGCGCCTCCGCGTAGTGCGAGCGGGCGTCGTCGAAGCGCCCCGAGTCATGGGCCAGCCAGCCCACGGAGATGGCGAGTTCACCGGCCCCCGCGTACAGCCGGTCGGCGCTGGCCTGCCGTGTGGTGCCCGCGTCGAGCAGCGCGTACGCGGCCCGCAGCGGCGCCGAGGCCCTGCGGTACAGCCCGTCGGCCCCATGGCGGTCGTCGAGCAGCCGGATCTTGCGTACGGCCGCTTCGAGGGCCCCCGCCTCCGACGAACCCGCGCGGTGCGCGGGACGGCCCGCGGCCGAGGCCGTGCCGCCGAGGGCGAAGGGGCCGAAGGAGGCGGCCGCCATCGCGGCGGTACCCCCGGTCATGAATGCGCGACGTTGCACGTCGCTCTCCTCGTGGTCCTGGTACGTGTGGTGCGTGTCCCGCCGACCGCGCACATGGCCCGTGTCGCCCCGCGGGTCCTGCATGTCGTACGTCTCTTGCGTGTCATACGGCTCGTACGCCTCTTCCGTCTCACCCCTCGCACCGAGCGAGGAGCGCGAGCGGCTCTTGGTGTGAGGAGAGGGCGCCTCCTCGGTGGGGCGCGCCCCCCGACCGCGTACCTCCGCGCGGGGCATGAACCCCAGGTCGGTCAGGGTCCGGCCCGGGAACATATGCAGGAACACCCGTTCGTAGGCGTAGTTGGGGCAGCGGATCTCTCCTGACTCGACCCGTCCGACGTAGCGCGCGTCACAGCTCACACGCTCACCGATCTCATGCGCCGCCCGCCGTACCGCCGCGGCGAACTCACCCGGCGAGCGCTGCCCGCGCAGCCGCCGAAAGGCGAGGTTCGGCCGCTGTGGCCGGGGGGACTGGGATGAGGTCACCGATGACGACGCCATGGTCGGGCCCTCTCTCGCGAACCGTCGAACCGTGCCGGAACCAGAGGCTTTGTCCACGCCGAGTTGTCCGCGTCCTGGACGATTGGTTCCTCTGTGTCCGGCGGGGCAAGAACGTACCCGCCCTGCCGACGCCGCGACGCGAGGTTTGGCTACAAACCGGATATCTCATCCTTGATCTGCCATGAACTGCCATCCTTTGTGGTCCGGTTTCGCCGTAGCCCTTGACGGGTCCGCGCGTTGGGCAGCGTGGACCGGGAGCGCCCGAACTCCCGACGCCGTCTGCCGGAGGAGGGGGTTGTACGTGTTGGAGGCCCGGATGAAGAACGTCGAACCCCGTACGCCGATGTGCGACGTGCCCGTCGCGGGGCGCCGGCCGGCTCCCGAGCAGGCCGTCCCGGAAGCGCAGCCGGCCTCCGAGTGCGACGTCGTGACCGTCCCGGCGCGGCAGGGCCTGGAGGCTGTCGACATCCTCCGGCGCGGTGCCCTCGACGTCGTGGGGCCGGTCATGACGGTGGGGCCCGTCCTGCACGACGACTCCTGCGACACCCTCGGGTTCGTCGTCCCGCCCGGTACGGCCGACGCGTGGGACGTGCCGGGCAGTACGTGCACGCAGAGCGACGGGCAGGGGGCGGTACTGGCTCCCGCGGACGGCGCGGACTGGTTGCTGCCGCCGGGGGAGGCGGACCTGGCGACGGATCCGGCGGTCCTTCGGGCGGCGCTGGGCGAGGCGGCGCGGCTCATCGAGGCCGCGGACAACTGCCGCTGAGAGGCGGCGGGCCTCCGTCCTCCCGGAGTGTCCGTGCCGTGGCGGCCGACGGTTCGCGGTGGTCGGGCATGCCGTCCCCGCGGCCCTTCCTCGGGGCCCGCGGTCCGTCGCAGCGCACCCCGCTCCTCACCGTCGATAATGGCCGTATGGGCAGGTCCAAGAAGGGGCGGGGACGGGGAGCCGACGTCGTCGTGGAAGCGGTCGACGGGGGGCTCGCCGAGTTGGTGCCGGATCCCGACCGGCCGCGGGGCTGGACGCTGCTCGTGGACGGGGCCCCGCAGTCGCACGTCGACCTCGACGACCCCGCGTATCTGTCGTTCGAGTACCAGCGGCGGCTCGGGCACGTCATCGATCTCGTCGCCCCGGCCGGGCGGCCCGTGCACGCCGTGCATCTCGGCGGGGGCGGCTTCACGCTCGCCCGGTATGTCGCCGCCACCCGGCCCCGGTCCACCCAGCAGATCGTCGAACGCGACGCGGCACTCGTGCAACTCGTACGGCGTGAGCTGCCGTTGGATCCGAACGCGCGGGTTCGGGTGCGGTCGACGGACGCGCGTGAGGGCCTGGCCAAGGTGCCGGACGGCTGGGCGGATCTGGTCATCGCGGATGTGTTCAGCGGGGCACGCACCCCGGCGCATCTGACGTCGACGGAGTTCCTCGCGGACGTGCGGCGGGTGGTGAAGCCCGACGGGTGCTACGCAGCCAATGTCGCCGACGGTCCTCCGCTCGCCCATCTGCGCGGCCAGATCGCCACCGTCGCCGCCGTCTTCCCCGAACTCGCTCTGGTCGCCGACCCGGCCGTGCTTCGGGGCAAACGATTCGGCAACGCGGTGCTCGTGGCCTCCGGGCGGCCGCTGCCCCTCGCCGAACTCACCCGCCGCGCCGCCTCCGACCCGCACCCCGGCCGCGTCGAGCACGGCAGGGCGCTCACCGACTTCACCGGCGGGGCGGTGCCCGTGAGTGACGCGGCGGCCGTCGCCTCGCCCGCCCCGCCGCCGTCGGTGTTCCGCTGACTCGCGGTCAGGGCGCGGCAGCCGGGGGTTGGTCCGGCGACGGACGGCACCGCCCCCACACGACCGGAGTGATCGTGCGGGGCATCGGACCGTGCAGGCCAGACCGGGTGTCCCGGGGAGTGAGGGACCCCGCCCCCGTGTTCCCGGACCACGGACACGATCCGTGCGCGCCGGACGCGGAGCGAAAGCGGGCGACCAGGACACCCAACACCGTTCGGGGCGTCCGGCTGAGCATGAGTTCTGGCAACAGGACTCGCTCCCGCTCACTTTAGGAACGGTCAGAAGTTCTGGACGTCCACGCGGGGCGCGCTGTCGTGCCAGGTGCAGAACACCGACACCCGGTCCGAACCGGCGGCGAAGTCGACCCGGATCCAGGTCTCCGTCTTCCAGACCTGCATCGACCAGCCCGAGCCGGGTGTCGCCGAGACGAGGGTCGCGTACGTCTTCGTCAGCGACAGGACCACCCGCCCGCCCTCGGTGTCGTACGCCTTGACCTGACCGGAACCGGCGGACGAGCCGGTGCCCGGACTCGGGCCGGAACGTGCGGACTTCGACGGGGTCGGGCTCGGCGTGGCCTTTCCGGTGCCGCTCCTGTCCCGGCCGCCCTGCCCCTTCTGCCGGTCGGCGCTGGGGGAGGGGGCCGCGCCGGCCGTGTCGGAGACCTGCGGGGGCTCTGCCCGGTCCTTCCCTCCGGCGGCCGTGATGGGCAGGGCGCGGGGCGGGTCGTAGGCGGTGCCGGCCATCACCGTGTGGACACCCCACCACGACAGCGTGACCGCCGCGCCTGTGGCGAGCAGCCAGGCCAGTACGTGTAGGAGTCCTCTGCGCATCGCGGCCATCCTGCACCACGAGTCCCACCCGTGTCGTGTGGCGCTGGGCCCGCCCGACGCGTGGAGGGCCTGTGGCGGCGGTGTGCGCGGGGCCTGTGGACAAGTTGTCCACAGGCCCCGACCGGCCTCGCTCCGATGGCGTACGGTGCGGCGCATGGCAAGTGTGCTCGTGGTCGAGGACGACCAGTTCGTACGCTCGGCGCTGATCAGGCATCTGACGGACGCCGCACACACCGTGCGCAGCGTCGGTACGGCCCTGGAGGCGCTGCGCGAGGTCGCGCATCACCGTTTCGACCTGGTCATCCTCGATCTGGGACTGCCCGATCTGGACGGCTCCGAGGCGCTGAAGATGCTGCGCGGGATCACCGAAGTGCCGGTGATCGTCGCCACCGCGCGGGACGACGAGACGGAGATCGTCCGACTGCTCAACGCGGGCGCGGACGACTACCTGACCAAGCCGTTCTCGGTCGAGCACCTGTCGGCCCGGATGGCCGCGGTGCTGCGCCGCGCGCGCGGCCCCGTCGGGGAGCCGCCCCCGTCCAGCGTCATCCGGGTCGGTGGTCTCGCCATCGACCCGCTGCGCCGCCAGGCCGAACTGGACGGGGTGCGGCTCGACCTGACGCGCCGTGAGTTCGATCTCCTCGCGTTCCTCGCCGGGCGGCCCGGTGTGGTCGTCCCCCGCAAGGAGCTGCTCGCCCAGGTGTGGCAGCAGTCGTACGGGGACGACCAGACCATAGACGTCCATCTGTCGTGGCTGCGGCGGAAGTTGGGCGAGACGGCGGCGCAGCCGCGCTATCTGCACACCCTGCGGGGCGTCGGGGTGAAGCTGGAGCCGCCGGGGCCGGCGGTGCTGCCATGAGGTGGGCGCTGGTCAAGGTGTGCGTGGCGGTGACCACGATGGTCGTGATCGCCTTCGCGGTGCCGCTCGGGCTGGTCATCAAGGAGATGGCCCGCGACCGCGCCTTCTCGGGCGCCGAGCGGGAGGCGGCGGCCATCGCCCCGGCCCTGTCCATCACCGACGACCGCGAGCAGTTGGAGCGGGTCGTCGCCTCGGCGGGCTCGGACGACGGGCTCGCGGTCCACATCCCGGCGGGCGGCGACCGGACCGCCGCGCTCGACCTCGGCCGGCAGCGGGCCGCCGACAAGGACATCGCCACCGTGCGCGAGCTGGGCCGGGCGTCCACCACCGAGGTGGCGGGCGGCTCCACCCTGCTCCAGCCCACGGCGCTCGGATCGGGCGAGATAGCGGTCGTCGAGGTCTTCGTCCCCGAGGCCGCGGTGAGCAATGGCGTGGCCACCGCCTGGGGGGTGCTCGCCGGGGTGGGCGTCGCCCTCGTCGTCGGCTCCGTCGCGGTGGCCGACCGGCTCGGGGTGCGGATGGTCCGGCCCGCCCGGCGGCTGGTGGACAGCGCCCATGACCTGGGGGAGGGGCAGTTGGGCGCACGGGTGCCCGAGGAGGGGCCGAAGGAACTGCGGCTGGCGGCGGTGGCGTTCAACGCGATGGCCGACCAGGTCGTCCAACTCCTGGCGAACGAGCGGGAGCTGGCGGCCGATCTGTCGCACCGGCTGCGGACGCCGCTGACCGTGCTGCGGCTCAACGCGGCCTCGCTCGGCGACGGCCCTGCCGCCGAGCAGACCCGGGCGGCGGTGGAACAGCTGGAGCGCGAGGTCGACACCATCATCCGCACGGCGCGGGAGGCCAAACCGCAGACCGCTGCGGCCGGGCCGGGGGCCGGGTGCGACGCGGCGGAGGTGGTCCGGGAGCGGATGGCGTTCTGGTCGGCGCTCGCCGAGGACGAGGGCCGCAAGTGGCGGGTGGCCGGGGTCGAGCGGCCGGTCCGCATACCCGTCGCCCGGGCCGATCTCGCCGCCGCGCTCGACGCCCTCCTCGGCAATGTCTTCCGGCACACGGCGGAGGGCACCGCCTTCGCCGTCGACGTGCACAACGGCGAGGACGCCGTGATCGTGCTCGTCTCCGACGCGGGCCCCGGCATAGCCGACCCCGAGGCGGCCATCGCACGCGGACGCGGCTCCGGTCACGACGGCTCGACCGGCCTCGGCCTCGACATCGTGCGCCGCCTCGCGGAGGCGACCGGCGGCGATGTGCGCATCGGGTCGTCGGTGCTGGGCGGGGCCGAGGTGCGGATCTGGATCCAGCTGGGCCGTCAGGACGGGAAGGCGACGACGCGCAAGGGGCACCGAGGGGCGATGCGGCGACGCAGACAGAGCGGGGTGGCGTCGGTCCTCAGGTAGCGCGTTGCTCGGGCGCCGCGCCGTGGCCCGCGAGGGCTGACATCCGGCGCGCCGCGCGGGTCACCCGGTTCGCCACCGCCGCGTAGGCGACGCCCACGGCGAGGGAGGCGAGGAGGGCGAGGGCGGGGAAGTCGCGCTGGAGGTGGGGGTAGACCTGGAAGTGGGTCAGGTAGATGTAGAGGGAACTGCCCGCGAGGAGTCCGGCGACACGGTTCACGGGACCGAGGCTGGGCAGGGTCGGGACCCAGATCAGCAGGGTCAGACCGGCGATCACCACGGCTGTGCGCAGCTGTTGGTCCGGCTGGAAGAGACCGGGCGTGGCCAGCAGCAGGACCGTGGTCAGGAGCAGGCGCCGCCGGGCCGTGCCGGCGCGGGCCGCCGCCCAGCCCAGGGCGAAGAGCCAGAAGACCACCGTGGGGCCGAGGTGGAAACGGGCGGGTGCCAGGCCGGCCAGGTCGTAGCGTCCCAGCAGACCGATGGCCAGCAGGGCGAGCGGGACGCCGAAGGGGTGACGGCGCTCCAGACGGTCGAGCACGGGGAAGGCCAGCAACAGGGCGAGCGCGACCAGGAAGTACAGCAGTGCCTCGATGAACCAGTAGTGCCACTCGTGGCGTTCGGGTCCCTGGTCGAGGAGGCTGTTGAGGAGGAGGGCGTTCGCGGGGTCGTAGAGACCGGTCGCGAGGACCGCCGCGGTGATCCACGCCGCACTCGGCAGGGCGATCCTGGCGATGCTGCGCCACAGGTGCCGCAGGCGCACCCGGTGTTCGGCGTCGGTGAGATGGAAGCGGGCGAAGTTGTGGCCCGCGACGCCGATGAGGATGTGGGCGGCGCCCTGGAGGGTGAAGAGCTGTATGTGCGAGCCGACGATCAGCACGATGCCGACCGCGCGCAGGGCGATGCCGGTCTCCAGCGTGCGGCGTCGGCCGGCGCGGGTGGCGGCCGGTCGCCTCTCCGTCCGGGCGGAGGCCGCGGACGCCGCTGGGGCCAGGTCGCTCAGGGGGCGGGTGTGCCAGTCGGACGGGAGTGTGCCGAGTACCTGCTCCAGACGCAGGGACATCTCGACGTAGCAGAGGGAGTCACCGCCGAGGCCGACGAAGGTGCTGTCGTCGGTGACGTCGGTGCGGTCGAGGATCTCGGCGTAGAGGGCGCGCAGCTGAGCCGTGGAGTGCCGGTCGTGGACCGCGGGCCGGAGGGCTGAGGGGTGCTCGTCGGCCGCGGGGCGGTCGTCCGCCGCGCGCCACCCGACCGCCGATGGTTGGGCGCGTCCGTCGATCAGGGGGTGTGAGGGGACCGCCGTGGACTTCACCGTCGGTGAGGCCGTCGACGGTGTCCGCGCGGAGGGCGGTGTCGTCGAGGCCGGCGACGCTGCCGGGGCGGAGGGTGATGTGGTCGGGCGGGTCAGGCGGCGGACGGCGGTGTAGTCGGGCTTGCCGGTGGGCAGGCGGGGCAGGTCCGCTGCGGGGAGGGCGCGCAGGCGGACCGCTCGGGGCGGCAGGCCGCAGGAGGCCGCCGCCAGGCGGCGGAGGCGGGGCTCGTCGTCGCCGGTTCCGGTGGCGGTGATCGCCAGCTCGTCGCCGTCGCCTGCGCAGTACGCCAGCACGCCGTGCCGCTCCAGCGCGGCCTCGACGCGCTGCGGGTCGATGCGCAGTCCGAGGATCTTCGCGAAACGGCTGCGGCGGCCCACGATCTCGTACAGGCCGTCGGGGGCCTGCCGGGCGAGATCGCCGGTGGGGAGCTCGGTGAGGGTGCGGCCGAGGGCGAGGTCGGCGGGGCCCTCGGCGTAGCCGAGCATCACGTTGGGGCCCGAGTACACCAGCTCGCCCACGCCGGTGTCGTGGCCGTCGAGCGGACGCAGGCGGAAGGAGCCGCCGGGGATCGGGATGCCGACGGCCTCCGGCCGGGTGGCCGCGAGGTGGGGCGGGAGGTAGGCCATCCGGGCCGTGGCCTCGGTCTGGCCGTACATCACGAACAGGTCCCAGCCGCGGCGGCGCCCCAACTCGGCGTAGCGGGCGACGCGCTCGGGTGCGAGCCGGCCCCCGGCCTGGGTGATCCGGCGCAGTCGCGGCAGCTCCATCCGGTCGAAGCCGATCCGGTCGAGCAGGTCGAAGGTGTACGGCACTCCGGCGAGCGAGGTGGCACGGGCGGCGCGGAACTCCGCCCAGAAGGCGTCGTCCGTGACCGACCGCTCGGTGAGCAGCAGCCCGGCGCCGCGCAGCAGATGGCTGTGGATCACGGACAGGCCGTAGCAGTAGTGCATCGGGAGGGTGGTGGCCGCCCGGTCGGTGTCGGTGATGCCGAGGTAGGTGGCGATGGACTCGGCGTTGGCCTGCACGTTCTCCTGTGAGAGCCGGACGAGCTTGGGTGAGCCCGTGGACCCCGAGGTGCTCAGCAGAAGGGCGAGGTCGGGGTGGAGGGTGTGGGCGGTGCCGGAGTGGTGCTCGTCGAGTGTCCAGGTGCCGTCGGCGCCCGTGCGGGCCACCACGTCGGGCGCGTACGCGGCGGTGAGGGAGGCGACGGCCTCGTCGCTGTCGCCGGGGACGAGCAGCACGGGGTGGCCGGCGGAGAGGGCGGCCAGATAGGTGACCAGCGCCTCCGTGCGGTTGGCCCCGGCCACCAGGACCAGTCGCCGCACCCGCCCGAGTCGCTCGGCGGTGGCGGCGACGCGTTCGGCGAGGGCGCGGTAGGTGACCGTACCTTCTGCGGTGTGGAGGGCGACCCGGTCGCCGTGCTCGGCGAGGTCGCGGGCGAAGGGCACCGCGTGCGGTCGTACCGGGGGCCCCGGGAGCAGGACCGGGGCGGCCGCGGGGGTGCGGGCGGGCAGGGCGACGGACGGAGCCCGGACGGGGCCGGAGGAGTGGATCACGGGGCGCGGCCTTTCGGAACAGCGTCCGCGGGAAGCACACGCCCCTTGACGCTTAGGCAAGCTTTACCTTATTCATAGCATGTTCACAGTTGGCTAAAAAGCGTCACTTCGCCTCGCCGGCCGAGGCCGCGACCCGCGGTCCATCGGTGAGCCGCGTAGGAAAGGCACAGATATGCGACGCCCTCTGGGTGGCCGGATCTTCGCGCTCGTCGCGGCCGGTCTGCTGCTTCCCGCCCTCGCCGCCTGCGGCTCCGGCGACGACAAGGACGGCAGCGGGTCGGGTGAGGGGAGCGACGCGGCCCTCGTCATCTACTCCGGCCGCAACGAGAAGCTGGTCAAGCCGATCCTGGACAAGCTGGAGAAGGCCGTGGGCGCCGAGGTCGAGGTGCGCTACGGCGACAGCGCCGAACTCGCGGCGCAGATCCTGGAGGAGGGTGACCGCACCAAGGCCGGGCTGTTCTTCTCCCAGGACGCCGGGGCGCTCGGCGCGCTCTCCCGTGAGGGCATGCTGGCGAAGCTGCCGCCGGCCACCCTCGACAAGGTCGACAAGGCCTACCGCAGCGGCGAGGGCGACTGGGTGGGCCTGTCGGGGCGCGTCCGCGTCATCGCGTACAACCCCGACAAGGTGAGCGCGGACGAGGTTCCGGACAGCGTCCACGACGTGGTGAAGCCCGAGTGGAAGGGCAAGGTGGGCTTCGCGCCCACCAACGCCTCCTTCCAGGCGTTCGTCACCGGGATGCGGGTCCTGGAGGGCGACGACGCGGCCCGCGAGTGGCTGGAGGACCTCAAGGCCAACGGGGCCAGGACCTACACCAACAACCTCGCCACCCTCGACGCCGTGGAGGCCGGCGAGGTCTCCCTGGGCCTCGTCAACCACTACTACTGGTACGAGCGGGTCGCCGAGAAGGGCGAGGACGGGGTCGACGCCAAGCTGCACTTCCTGCCCGGCAAGGACCCCGGCGCGCTCATCAACGTGGCCGGCGCCGGCATCCTCGCCGACAGCGAGGACCAGAAGGCGACCGCGCAGAAGGCCGTGGACTACCTGCTGTCCAAGGAGGCGCAGACGTACTTCGCCGACACGACGAAGGAGTATCCGCTGGCCGCGGGTGTCACCAGCTCCGTCGAGGGGCTGCCGCCGTTCGAGTCGCTCCAGTCGCCCGACATCGACCTCGGCAAGCTGGAGTCCCTCCAGGAGACCCTGGCGATGCTCCAGGACGTCGGGCTGGTCTGACCGTCCGTGAACCCCTCGCAGACCGCCCCGCGTGCGCAGGCCGTCCCGCCTCCCCCGGAGGCGGCCGGCTTCGCCGGACGCGGGGCGGAGCGCAGGCCGCCCCTGGTCCTGCTGGTTCCCGCCTGTGTGGCCGCCCTCTTCGCCCTGCTCCCGCTCGGCTATCTCGCCGTCCGCGCGCTCGAACGCGGCCCCGCCTTCGCCTGGGAGGTCGTCGCCGACGAGCGGACGCTGGACCTCCTCGGGCGAAGCCTCGGCCTGACCGCCGTGGTCGTCGTGGCATGCGTGGTCCTCGGCGTCTCACTGGCCTGGCTGACGGTGCGCACGGCGCTGCCGGGCGCCCGCTTCTGGTCGGTCGCCGCGACGCTGCCGCTGGCCGTGCCCAGCTATGTGGCGGCCTTCACGTGGCTGTCGGCCGAACCGGACCTCGCCGGGTTCGGCGGGGCCGCGCTCTCGCTGACCCTGGTCAGCTTCCCGTACGTGCTGCTGCCGGTCGCGGCAGCGCTCCGGGGCATCGACCCGGCGCAGGAGGAGGCCGCGCGCTCCCTCGGGCACGGTCCGCTCCGCACGTTCCTGCGGGTCACGCTGCCGCAGCTGCGTCCCTCGGCCGCGGGCGGGGCCCTGCTCGTCGCGTTGTACGTGCTCTCGGACTTCGGCGCCGTCTCGCTCATGCGGTACGACACCTTCACCCGGGCCATCCACACCTCGTACCGGGCCTCCTTCGACCGCACGCCCGCCGCCGCGCTCAGCGTCGTCCTGGTGCTGATGACCGTGGCCCTGGTCGCCGCCGAGGCGCGGACCCGCGGCCGGGCCGGGCACGCCAGGACCGGCGGCGGCACCGCCCGCCCGGCGGCGCCCGCGGCGCTCGGCCGCTGGAAGCCGCTCGCGCTGCTGTGGTGCGGCGCGGTGGTCGCCGTGGCCGTGGCCTTCCCGCTCGGCACCCTCGGCTACTGGCTCGCGGTCGGCTCCTCCGCCACCTGGGACCTCGGCGGCCTCACCGAGACTGCCTGGGCCACGCTCGGCGTCGCCGCGGCGGGCGCCGCCCTCACCACGCTCCTCGCCCTGCCGGTCGGCGTGATCGCCGCCCGGCACCGGGGGCGCGGGGCACAGTTGCTGGAACAGGCCGCCTACGCCGGGCACGCGCTCCCCGGCATCACGGTCGCCCTGTCCCTGGTCTTCTTCGCGGTCCGCTACGCCTACCCGCTCTACCAGCGGCTGCCGCTGCTGGTCTGCGCGTACGCCGTCCTCTTCCTGCCGGTCGCGGTGGCCGCCACCCGCGCCGCCGTCCTCCAGGCCCCGCCCGTCCTGGAGGACGTGGCACGCTCGCTCGGCCGCCGGCCCTGGCAGGTGCTCCGCGAGATCACCGTCCCGCTGGCCGCGCCGGGTGTAGCCGCCGGGGCCGCGCTGACCTTCGTCGTTTGCATGAAGGAACTCCCGGCGACCTTGCTGCTGCGCCCCACCGGCATGGACACGCTCGCCACCCGCCTGTGGACCGAGACGGGCGCCGGCTCCTTCGCGGCGGCCGCCCCCTACGCCGCCGCACTCATCCTGTTGGCCGCCGTGCCTTCGTACCTGCTGGGGAGGCATCGACCATGAACGAGTCACACGCGAGCGAGCCGGGCACGCATGTGCCGGACCCGCCCGGGACCATCACCGGCGAAAAGCACACGTTCGAACATGAACCGTCACGGCGGCCCGGGAAGGGCTCACCCGCAAACGAGCCGCACGCAAACCCGCCGCACCTGGACGACCCGGACGACCCGGACGGGAACGCCCTGCACGTCGAGGGCCTCACCAAGTCCTACGCGGCCGGCCACGGCCCCGTCCTGCGCGACCTGCGGCTCACCGTCCCGGCGGGTGCGCTGGCGGCCGTCCTCGGTCCCTCCGGCGGCGGCAAGACCACCCTCCTGCGGATCGTGGCCGGGTTCCTGCGGGCCGACGCGGGCACCGTCCGGCTCGGCGGTCGCACCCTGGCCGGGCCCGGTGTCCATGTGCCGCCGGAGCGGCGCCGCATCGGGATCGTGCCCCAGGAGGGCGCCCTCTTCCCGCACCTGAGCGTGGCCCGGAACGTGGCCTTCGGGCTGACCGGGCTGAGCCGGGGCGAACGGCGGCACCGCACCGGCGAACTCCTGGAACTCGTCGGCCTCGCCGGATACGGCGACCGGATGCCGCACGAACTCTCCGGCGGCCAGCAGCAGCGTGTGGCGCTCGCCAGGGCCCTCGCGCCCCGGCCCCAGCTGGTCCTGCTGGACGAGCCGTTCAACGCCCTCGACAGCGCCCTCAGGGCGGGCGTACGGGCCGACGTACGCGCCGCGCTGCGGGCGACCGGGGCCACGGCCGTCCTCGTCACCCACGACCAGCAGGAGGCCCTCTCCACGGCCGACCTCGTCGCCGTCGTCCGGGACGGCCGGGTCGCCCAGTGCGACACCCCGCAGGACCTCTACCGCCGCCCGGCCGACCCCTGGGTCGCGGGCTTCGTCGGCGACGCGGTGCTGCTCCCCGCCACCGTCGGCGACGACGGCACGGCCCGGACCCCGCTCGGCGCCGTCCCGCTCGCCGCTCCGCCGCGGGGGCAGGCATCCGGCACCCTGCTGCTCCGCCCGGAACAGCTCCGGCTGACCGCTCCGGCCGTCGAGGGCGCCGTGCGGGGCACGGTCACGGACGTGTGCTTCTACGGCCACGACGCCATGGTCACCGTCGCCGTCGACGGTCTCGACACCCCGGTCGGCATCCGTGTCGCAGGCCCGCTGCCGGTACGGCCGGGCGACGCGACCGGCGTCCGTGTCACGGGAGAGGCGACCCTGCACGCGGCCGGCTGACCGGGCCACCCCGTGCGACGGGTCCTGTGCGGTCACGGCACCCCGTATACGTGTATATAGCAACCAGTGAGATGAGTCACGTCTGTGACGGTCACGTTTCGACGAACAGGGATTACGTTTCAACAAAGGGGGACAAGAAGGCTTGACGCGCGACCTGGCATAGGGCTGTTATGGCGACCACCGTGTTCGGTCAAGTTGGTTTCTGATCGGTTTCGATCACTAACCGGCGAGGGCCTCTTGATGACCGAACCACTTGTCCCCAGGGAGCCGTTCATGCATCTCATACCTTCCGGTCTCTCCGTGCCGGGCACGAGCCGCCGCACCCTGCTGCGCGGCATAGGCGGGGCCGCGGCGCTCGGCGCGGGCATCCCGCTGCTCAGCGCCTGTGGCGGCAGTGGCAGCTCGGCCACTGACTCGAAGACCGTCTCGCTCGGCTCCAACGCCTCCGACGCGGTGCCGAAGAAGGCGTTCGCGGAGATCTACGCCGACTTCGCCAAGAAGTCCGGCATCAAGGTCGACGTGAACACCAAGGACCACAACACGTTCCAGGAGCAGATCAACTCCTACCTCCAGGGCACGCCGGACGACGTGTTCCACTGGTTCGCGGGCTACCGGATGCAGTTCTTCGCGGCCAAGGGGCTGGCCAGCCCGATCGACGACGTCTGGAAGACGATCGGCGGGAACTTCCCCGAGGCGATGAAGAAGCTGAGCCAGGGTGAGGACGGCAAGTTCTACTTCGTGCCGCTGTACACGTATCCGTGGGCGCTCTTCTACCGCAAGAGCGTCTTCAAGGAGAAGGGCTACGAGGTTCCCACGACGTGGGACCAGCTCATGGCGCTGTGCAAGCAGATGAAGAAGGACGGCCTGGTCCCGATCGCCTTCGGTGACAAGGACGCCTGGCCGGCGATGGGCACCTTCGACCAGATCAACTTCCGTGCCAACGGCTACGACTTCCACGTCGAGCTGATGGCGGGCAAGGTCTCCTGGACGGACGCCAAGGTCCGCAAGACCTTCGACCTGTGGTCGGAGCTGCTGCCGTACCACCAGGAGGGCGCGGTCGGCCGTACCTGGCAGGACGCGGCGCAGACGCTGGTGTCGAAGAAGGCGGGCATGTACCTGCTGGGCTCGTTCGTGGGCCAGCAGTTCAGCAACAAGGCCGATCTGGAGGACCTGGACTTCTTCGCCTTCCCGGAGATCGACCCGGCGTACGGCCAGGACACCGTCGAGGCCCCGACCGACGGCTTCATGATGAGCAAGAGCCCGAAGAACAAGGCCGGCGCGGTCAAGCTCCTGGAGTTCCTCGGCACCCCCGAGGCGGAGCAGATCTACCTCAAGGCCGACCCGAACGTGGTGGCCGCCTCCACCAAGGCCGACACCTCCTCGTACACGCCGCTGCAGAAGAAGGCGTACGACATGATCTCCGGTGCCAAGAGCCTCACGCAGTTCATGGACCGCGACAGCCGCCCGGACTTCACCTCCACGGTGATGCAGCCGGCGCTGCAGAAGTTCATCCGTGACCCGAAGGGCATCGACAGCCTGCTCTCGTCGATCGAGCGCCAGAAGAAGACGATCTTCGCGTCCTGACGGCCGACCGTCCCGACGGCCGCCCCACGACCGCCACCGCGGTCGCACAGGCGGCCGTCGGGGCGGCTGTCCCCAGGACTGTCCGCCCCCAAGACCGTCCTCACGACTGGATGACCGACAGACATGACGACCTCACCCACGAAGAGCCCGGAAGCGCCCGCGCCGCCTCCGGGCTCCACCCCTGCCGCCGCGCCCGCGGCCACGAAGGTGCCCCAGGGGCACAAGCGCCTCCTCACCGGCCGTGACCGGCTCACGCTGGGCCTGATGGCCGGCCTGCCGACGATCCTGCACGTCGCCCTCGTCTGGGTGACCGCGCTCGCCTCGATCGCACTGGCCTTCACCACCTGGGACGGCATCGGCTTCGACGCCATCAAGTGGGTCGGGCTGCACAACTTCACGGAACTGTTCACCAACAACCCGCAGTTCTGGCCCGCGGTCGAGCACAACATCGTGTGGTTCGTGGTGCTGATCCTGATCCCGACACCGCTGGGGCTGTTCCTCGCGGTGCAGCTGGACAAGCAGATCCGCTTCAGCCGTGTGTACCAGACCGCGTTCTTCCTGCCCGTCGTGATGTCGCTCGCGGTCATCGGCTTCGTGTGGCAGCTGATCTACAACCCCGACACGGGCCTGATCAACAGCCTCATCGGCGCCAACGAGCCCGGCCAGTACATCGACTGGATCGGCGACCCCGACCTCAACCTCTGGGCCATCCTCATCGCCGCCTCCTGGCGCCACACCGGCTACATGATGATCCTCTACCTGGCCGGTCTGAAGAGCGTCGACCCGTCGCTGCGGGAGGCCTCGGCCCTCGACGGCGCCAACGAGTGGCAGACGTTCAAGAACGTCATCTTCCCGACGCTGCGCCCGACGAACACGGTCGTCCTGGTCGTCACCATCATCGAGGCCCTGCGCGCCTTCGACCTCGTCTTCGTCTTCAACAAGGGCGCCGAGGGCACCGAGCTGCTGTCGATCCTGGTCACCAACAACATCATCGGCGAGTCCAGCCGCATCGGATACGGCTCGGCCATCGCCGTCGTCCTGCTGGTGATCTCCCTCGCCGTGATCATCCCCTACCTGATCGCGACCTTCCGGAAGGAGCGGCGCGCATGAGCACCACCGTCGCGACCGGCGCTCTCAACAAGCGCACTCCCGTCCGCCCCGCCCGGATCCTGCTGCACGTCTTCCTCGCCGGCGCGGCACTGGCGTGGCTGGCTCCCCTGCTGTGGGCGCTCTACGCGGCCATGCGCCCGTACGGCGAGACCAGCGAGAAGGGCTACGTGTCGTGGCCCGACAAGCTGAGCTTCGACAACTTCACGAACGCGTTCACCCAGTCGGAGATGACGCACTACTTCGTGAACACGCTGATCATCGCCGTCCCCGCGGTGCTGCTGACGCTGTTCCTGTCGTCGATGGTCGCGTTCTACGTCAGCCGCTTCGACTTCCGGATCAACCTCTTCCTGCTGCTGGTCTTCACCGCGGGCAACCTGCTCCCGCAGCAGGTCATCATCACCCCGCTGTACCGCCTGTACCTGCTCATCGACCTGCCCGGCATCACGATGAGCGGCAAGCTCTACGACTCCGCGCTCGGCCTGGTCCTCATCCACGTGGCCTTCCAGTCCGGCTTCTGCGCGTTCGTGCTGAGCAACTACATGCGCTCCCTGCCGCACGAGCTGACCGAGGCCGCACTCGTCGACGGCGCCTCCGTGTGGCGCCTGTACTGGCAGATCGTGCTGCCCCTGTGCAAGCCCGCGATGGCCGCCCTGGCGACGTTGCTGTCCATCTGGATCTACAACGACTTCTTCTGGGCCCTGGTGCTGATCTCCACCGGTGAGAACATGCCGATCACCTCGGCGCTGAACAACCTCTCCGGCCAGTACTTCACCGACCCCAACCTGGTCGCTGCCGGCGCCCTGCTCACCGCGATCCCGACGCTGGTCGTGTACTTCGCGCTCCAGCGGCAGTTCGTCAGCGGTCTGACGCTCGGCGCCAACAAGGGCTGACACCGGCCCCGTTCGAAAGAGAACCAACCGTGCCCATGAGCCCCCTGAACGTCCCCGGCATCGCGTACGGCGGCGACTACAACCCCGAGCAGTGGCCCGAGGAGGTCTGGCACGAGGACGTACGCCTCATGCGTGAGGCCGGCGTCACCATGGTGAGCGTCAACATCTTCTCGTGGGCGCTCCTGGAGCCCCGCGAGGGTGAGTACGACTTCTCCCGTCTGGACCGCATCCTCGCCCTGCTCCACGAGAACGGCATCGCGGCCGACCTGGCGACCCCGACGGCGGCGCCCCCGGCGTGGTTCTTCCGCGCCCACCCCGAGGCGCTCCCGGTGGACAAGGACGGCCGCACCCTCTCGTACGGCAGCCGCCAGACGTTCTGCCCTTCGAGCCCCGCCTACCGCGAGGCGGCCCTGCGGATGGCCGGCGAGCTGGCCCGCCGCTACGCGGACCACCCGGCGGTGGTCATGTGGCACGTCCACAACGAGTACGGCTGCCACAACGGCGAGTGCTACTGCGACACGAGCGCGGCCGCGTTCCGCGTCTGGCTGCGCGAGAAGTACGACGACGACCTGGCGGCGCTGAACGACGCCTGGGGCACGACGTTCTGGAGCCAGTGGTACTACGACTGGGACGAGATCATCCCGCCCCGCGCCACCGGTGCCGTCCCCAACCCGACGCACCAGCTGGACTGGCGCCGCTTCTGCAGCGACGCGCTGCTGTCCCTGCTGAAGGCGGAGCGGGAGGTACTGCGGGGCGCGGCCCCCGAAGTGCCCGCCACCACCAACTTCATGGTGATGTACAACTTCGACAAGCTGGACTACTGGCGCTGGGCGCCCGAGCTGGACATCGTCTCCAACGACCACTACCTCCAGTCCACGGACCCCCAGTCGGAGATCGACATCGCGCTCAGCGGCGACCTGGTCCGCTCGCTCGCGGGCGGCCGCCCCTGGCTGCTGATGGAGCACTCCACCGGTGCGGTCAACTGGCAGCCGGTCAACCGCGCCAAGACGGCGGGCGAGCTGCGCCGCAACGCGCTCTCCCATGTGGCGCGCGGCGCCGACGGCATCGCCTACTTCCAGTGGCGGGCCGCCAAGGCGGGCGCCGAGCAGTGGCACTCGGCGATGCTCCCGCACGCCGGGACCGACAGCCAGATCTGGCGGGACGTCGTCGGACTGGGCGCGGACCTGAAGGCGCTGGCGGAGGTCCGCGGCAGCACGGGCACGGCCGAGGTGGCCGTCGTCTGGGACTGGAACGCCTGGTGGGCCGTCGAACTCCCCTCCCAGCCGAGCGGTGAGCTGCGCTTCCAGGACCTGGTGCGGGCCTGGTACGAGCCGCTGTGGCGCTCCGGCGTGGCGGTGGACTTCGTACGCCCCGACGCGGACCTCTCGGCGTACAGGCTGGTCCTGGCGCCGAGCCTGTACCTGGTGGACGACGAGGGCGCGGCGAACCTCACCGGCTTCGCCGAGCGGGGCGGCACCCTGGCCGTCGGCTTCCACAGCGGGGCGGTGGACGAGAACTGCCACATCCGCCTCGGCGGTTACCCGGGCGCGTTCCGCGAGGTGCTGGGCGTCCGCACGGACGAGGTCTTCCCGCTGCTGCCGGACGAGTCGGTCGAGCTGACCGGCCTGGGCGAGGGCGCGAGCGGAGTCCTGTGGTCCGAGCGGGTCGCCCTGCGGGGCGCCGAGCCGATCGCCACGTACGCCTCCGGCCCGCTGGCCGGCGTCCCGGCGGTGACGCGCCACGCGTACGGCACGGGCACCGCCTGGTACGTGGCGACCCGTCCCGACCCGGCGGCCCTCGCGTCGCTGCTGGACCGCATCCGCGAGGAGGCGGGCGTCCACCCGGTCCGCGCGACCCCGGAGACCGTCGAAGCGGCCCTCCGCCGCGGCCCCGAGGCCGACTACCTCTTCCTGATCAACCACGGGCACGAGGAGGCCGAGGTGGAGGTCGCGGGGTCCGCGGTCGACCTCCTGACGGGCAAGACGGTCACTGGCTCCCTGAAGCTGGCGGCGGGGGACGTGGCGGTGGTGCGGGAACCGCGTTGACGGTGGCGACCAGCCCTGGGCGCCCGTACGAGCATTGACTCCTGAGTCGGTGTCGTGCGGGCGCCCCGCGTATTCCTACTCGTTTGATAATCTCGGTCCATGAGTGAGACCTCGTACGGCATCGGCGAAGGCCCCGCCACCCGGGTCAGTCTCTCCCTGCCGGAGGGCACCGCCGAGGCGATCCGTCAGCGGGTGGGCAAGCGGGAGTTCTCGGCGTTCATCACCGAGGCCGTGGAGCGCGAACTGCGGGGCCAGATCCTCGACGAGTACCTGGCCGACTACGAACAGCGCAAGGGCCCGATCTCCCCGGGTGAGCAGGAACGGGCCCGGCGGGTCTTCGACGAGGTGTTCGCCGAGGAGGGGCAGTGGCCCGCCGCAAGCTGAGTCACGAGGGCACTCTCGTCCTGGACTGCGAGGGCCTCTCCCAGCTCGTCGAGGACCGCGAGCCGGTCGTCGCCCTGGTCGCCGAGGCGCGCAGACGAGGCATGGACGTGGCCATCAGCGCGCTCACGATCATCGAAGCCGTGCACCGACGCACGAACCGGGCACGGCTCGCCTGGATCCTGTCCGGTGTGCGGATCGCGCCCGTCGGGGACGAGGAGGCGCGAGCCGCGTCGGCCATGCTGATGTCCGCCGGTCTCCACGGCCACAAGTACGCCCTCGACGCCGCGGTCGCCGAGATGGCGCTGAGGCAGCACCGCCCGGTGGTCATGCTCACCTCGGACATCGACGACATGGCGAAGCTGTGCGGGGAAAGTGTCCGTCTGGTCGCCGTGTGAGGGCTGTCCCGCAATCGGCGGTCCGTTGTCTGGCAGCCCTTGGGAGCCGTTCCGGCAGTGGAGATCCGACCGGCGGCCTGTCGCATCTGATCCTCCGTCGGCTGATCAGCGTGCTCTGTGAACTCCCTGGTGAAGCCCGCGACCCAGGGGGCGCGGTGCTCCCCTGATGGCACCGCGCCCCCTTGCCCCGCTCCCCCGGAGGGCTTCCCCGGCCCCCGTTCGCGGCCGGGGGCTTCGCGGCCCCCGGCGTCGGTGTTACGGCGTGGGTGCCGCCAGCGGCGGGAGCGCGCCCGTCTTCGCCGCCTGGGAGTACCAGAGCGCGCTGGACTTGGGCGTGCGGGTGAGCGTCGCGTAGTCGACGTAGACCGCGCCGAAGCGCTTGCCGTAGCCGTAGGCCCACTCGAAGTTGTCCATCAGGGACCACAGGTAGTAGCCGCGCACGTCCGCGCCCTCGGCGATGGCGCGGCGCACGGCGCGCAGGTGGCCGTGGAGGTAGGCGATGCGGTCCGGGTCGTGTACGCGGCCGTCGCTGTCCATCTTGTCGTCGTAGGCCGCGCCGTTCTCCGTGACGTAGAGCGGCAGTCCGGGCGCCTCACGGGTGTACCGCATGATCAGCTCGTGCAGCCCGGTCGGGTCGATGGTCCAGCCCATCTCCGTGCGCTCGCCCGGCGTCTGGTGGAACAGCACGTCGTCCGCCCCCGGCCAGGGCGAGTGGTCGCTCGCGCCGTGGCCGTCCGCCCGCGGCCCGGCCGTGTCCGCCGACGCCGCGCCGACCAGGGTGGGCGTGTAGTAGTTCAGGCCCAGCGCGTCCAGCGGCTGGTTGGCCGCCGCCACGTCCCCGTCCTGCACGAACGACCAGTCCGTCAGCTGCGACGTCGCCGCGAACAGGGACTCCGGGTACGCCCCGTGCAGCATCGGCCCGTGGAAGACGCCGTTCGCCAGGTCGTCGATCTTCCGGACCGCCGCCAGGTCCTCGGGAGTGTTCGAGAGAGGCCGGACGACGGACGAGTTCAGGCTCACCGCCACCGAGTTGCGCGCCGGCATCACCGAGCGCAGCGCCACCGCGCCGAGACCGTGCGCCAGGTTCAGATGGTGGGCGGCGCGCAGCGACGCCACCGGGTCCGTACGGCCCGGCGCGTGCACCCCGGAGCCGTACCCCAGGAACGCGCTGCACCACGGCTCGTTCAGCGTGATCCACTGCTCGACCCGGTCACCCAGCGCCTCACCCACGATCCGCGCGTACTCGGCGAAGCGGTACGCGGTCTCGCGCTCCGGCCAGCCGCCCGCGTCCTCCAGCTCCTGGGGGAGGTCCCAGTGGTAGAGCGTCACGGCCGGCTTGATGTTCTTCGACAGCAGCTCGTCGACCAGCCGCCGGTAGAAGTCCAGGCCCCGCTGGATCGCCGGGCCCCGGCCCGTCGGCTGCACCCGCGACCAGGAGATCGAGAAGCGGTACGAGGTGAGGCCCAGGTCCGCCATGAGCGCCACGTCGTCGCGGTAGCGGTGGTAGTGGTCGACAGCGATGTCACCGGTGTCACCACCGGCCGTCTTGCCCGGCGTGTGGCTGAAGGTGTCCCAGATGGAGGGCGTGCGGCCGTCCTCCCGCACCGCCCCCTCGATCTGGTACGCGGACGTCGCCGCGCCCCAGAGGAAGGCGGGAGGAAAGGTCACTGGCGTCGTGGGCTCAGGCATGGAAGCGCTCCCATTGGTGGTCGATCAGACCGACGATGTGGGTGGGGGGAAAGAGAACGGAGGGAGGAGGGGGCCGGGGCGGCGGTGGCCCGGCCCCCAGGGGTGCGAAACGGACGGCGCGGGGGTCAGCCCTTCACCGCGCCCTGCATGATGCCCCCGACGATCTGCTTGCCGAAGATCGCGAAGACCAGCAGCAGCGGCAGCGTGCTGAGCAGCGCGCCCGCCATGATCAGGGCCTGGTCGGGGGTGTAGCCCCGGCCGAGACCGGCGACCGCGACCTGCACGGTCGGGTTGCCCAGCTGGGTCAGCACGAGGAACGGCCAGAGGAAGTCGTTCCAGGTCTGGACGAACATCAGCATGCCCAGCACGGCCATCGCGGGCCGCGCGGCCGGGAACACCACGTGCCAGACCACCCGCCAGCTGCTCGCGCCGTCGACCCGGGCCGCCTCGATGATCTCGTCGGGCAGCGCCTGAAGCAGGTACTGCCGCATGAAGAACACACCGAACGCGCTGACCAGCGACGGCAGGATCACCGCTTGGAGCTGGTCCGTCCAGTCGAGCTTGGCGACCATCATGTACAGCGGGATCACCTGGAGCTGCGGCGGCACCATCATGGTGCCGATCACGATCAGCATCAGCGCGCCACGGCCCTTGAACCGCAGCTTGGCGAAGGCGAACCCGGCGATCGTCGACAGGAAGACGATGGTCAGCGAGGAGACGCCCGCCACGATCGTGGTGTTGAGGAACGCCTCGCCCAGATTGGCGTCCTTCCAGGCCACTTCGATCTTGTCGAAGAGGTTCGCGCCGAACCAGAACGGCGGCGGGGTCTCCGCCAGCCGCGCGTTGTCACGGGAGGCGGCGACCGCTGTCCAGAACAACGGGAACAGCGAGATCAGGGTGAACGCGATGAGGATGATGTAGGCGAGGGGCCCGGCGTGGTGCTGGCCGCCCGCCCGCGCCGCCCTGGGCCCGCGCCTGCGCCTGCCGTTGTCCGGCGGCTCGGGCGCCGCGTCGGCCGGGGGCTTGGTGAGTGTCGTCGTCACGGCCGGTCTCCTAACTACTGGCGCGCAGCCGGCGCGAGATGACGTAGTTGATGATTCCGACCACGATGAGGATCAGGAACATCGTCCAGGCGATCGCCGAGGCGCGGCCCAGGTGCTGGTTCACCCAGCCCTGCTCGTACAGGTACAGACCGAGCGTCTGGAACTGGTGCTGGGACCCGCCGGACGCGCCCTTGTTGGCGTCGAACAGCAGGGGCTCGGCGAAGAGCTGCGAGGCGCCGATCGTCGAGACGACGCAGGTGAAGAGGATCGTCGGGCGCAGCGAGGGAAGCGTCACATGGAGGAACTGCCTCCAGCGGCTCGCGCCGTCGAGGGCCGCAGACTCGTACAGGTCCTGGGGGATCGCCTGCATCGCGGCCAGGTAGATCAGCGCGTTGTAGCCGGTCCAGCGCCAGATGACGATGGTGGACACGGCGATCTTCGAGTACCACGTGCCGTTCTGCCAGTCGATCTGGTCGACACCGAAGAGGCCGAGGAACCAGTTGATCATTCCGTAGTCGCGGCCGAAGAGCAGCACGAACACCAGGGTTGCGGCGGCGATCGACGTGGCGTACGGGGCGAGCATCACGACCCGGTAGAAGGTCGAGGCGCGGAGCTTGTAGTTGAGGATGTGCGCGATGCCCAGCGCCATCATCAGCTGCGGGACGGTCGAGATGATCCCGATGATCAGTGTGTTCTTCGCCGCGTTCCAGAAGAACTCGTCGTCGAAGATGCGGGTGAAGTTGCGCATCCCCACCCAGCTCATGTCGGTGGGGGCGGTCAGTTCGACCGCGTGCAGCGAGGCCCAGCCGGTGTAGAGCAGCGGGAACAGGCCGAACGCGACGAACAGCAGGAAGAAGGGCGAGACGAAGGCGTACGGGCTCCAGCGCACGTCCCGCTGCCAGCGGCGGGACAGCCGGGCCCGGCGGTGTTCCTCGGACGCGGACTCCGCGGGCGGGCGGGCCGGGGCCGCGCCCCCCTTGACGGGGGGCGCGGCGGCGTCGTGCCGTGTGGGCATACCGGTCACTTGTCCAGTGCGTTGTCGATGGTCTTGACGGCGTTCTTCCAGGCTTCCGCGGGCGACTTGCCCTGCGTCACGAGGATCACGCCGTTGTCGGTCAGGCCCTGCTGGATGATCTGGTCCTTCGGACCGATCGTCTGGACCGGGATGTTCTTGGCGGCCTCGGCGAAGATCGTGCCGATCGGCGCGTCACCGGTCATGTCGTTCTTCGCGTCCTTCACCGCGGCCGAGTCGTACGCGGCCGGGGTGCTGGGGAAGCTGCCCTGTACGGCGAAGAGCTTCGCCTGCTGCTCGGGCGCGGTCAACCAGGCGGCCAGCTTCGCGGCCTCCTCGGCGTTCTTGCCGTTCTTCGGCACGGACAGGAAGGAGCCGCCCCAGTTGCCGGACTTCGGCGCCTGGGCGATCTCCCACTTGCCGGCCGCCTCGGGCTTCGACTTGCCCTTGATGTAGCCGAGCATCCACGGCGGGCAGGACATCGCGGCGAACTTGCTGTTGGCGATCGTGGTGTCCCAGGCGGGCTGGAACTGCGTCTGGTTGCCGACCAGCCCGTCCTTGGCGGCCTTCGCCGTGAGGTCGAAGGCGTCCTTGACGGCCGGGTTCGTCTTGTAGATGACCTCACCGGAGGAGTCGTAGAACCGGTCCTTCTCACTGCTGAGGATGGCCTGCAGCAGCCCGCCGGGGGAGTCCAGGAACGTGGTGCCCTTGGGCGCCTTCGCCTTGTACTTGTTGCCGGTCTCGACGAGCTTGTCCCAGCTGCCGGCCCACAGCTTGCCGACCTCCGCGCGGTCGGTGGGCAGGCCGGCCTTCTCGAAGAGGTCCTTGCGGTAGCAGATGGCCATCGGGCCGACGTCGGTGCCGAGGGCGACCGTCTGGCCGCCGGAAGTGGTGGCCTGCTGCCACTTCCAGGGCAGGTAGTCGTCCTTCTTGCCGTACTTCGACAGGTCGAGCAGCTTGTCCGACTGGGTGCCGACGATCTCGGCGATGTTGCCGACCTCGACCATCTGGATGTCCTGCAGCCCGCTGCCCGTGGTCAGGTGGTTGAGGAGAGCGGGGTAGTAGTTCTCGTTCCGCTCCACGACGGTCTGCTGGATGTCGATGTCCGGGTGGAGCTTCTCGTACTCCTTGTACAGACCGGACTCCTCGAAGCCCGCGGTGCCGAACAGCCCCAGGGTGATCTTGGTCTTGCCGCCACCACTACCCGACGACGTGTCGTCCTCGTCCTTGCCGTCGTCGGCACAGCCGGCGAGCAGCCCGGCGCCCAGCGCGGCGACGGCCGCGATGACCACCGTCTTGCGCGTAGTGCGGGCGATTCGGGTGCCCCCGCCCGACCGCAGCCGAGAGTGGGGGAGGGTACGTGCTCGCATTGCGTCCTCCTGATGCCCTGACGTGCCGACCCCCCGGCCAACTGCGTTGTTGGGCCCGTTTTCTTACTGCTGCGGCTCGGGCGGGGAACGTGCGGGATGTGTAAGTGCCAGGTACTGTGGGAGCGCTCCCACAAGTGATGTGTTGAAGAGTCGTCGGTTCGTGCGGGGGTGTCAAGGGAGCGGGCGCGGAAGGATGTCTTCGGTTATCGGGCTGTTAACTAACACCGGGGCCGAGGGCCGGGCATGCCCGGAACCGCCCGGCCGGGGGGCCTGGGGGGCTTCAGAGGTCGGCGGGACCGACGGGCCGGCTGCCCGGCGGCGGGCCCGCGACCGTCCGGAACAGGACCCCGAGGTCCAGGATGAGGGGTCGCCCCGCGTCGTGCGAGGAGCGGGACTGTTAGATTCCACGCCAGCGCGGTGTGAACGGGAGGCGACCATGGTGGCAGGCCACGGAGCACGGGGCCGAAGCGGCCGGCGGCCGACCCTGGAAGAGGTCGCCGCACGAGCCGGTGTCGGCCGCGGCACGGTGTCCCGGGTGATCAACGGCTCGCCACGGGTCAGCGAGGCGACCCGGGCGGCGGTCGAGGCGGCCGTCGCGGAGCTCGGGTACGTCCCGAACACGGCGGCCCGCGCCCTCGCCGCGAACCGCACCGATGCGATCGCGATGGTCGTGCCCGAGCCGGAGACCCGCTTCTTCTCCGAGCCGTACTTCTCCGACATCCTCAAGGGCGTGGGTGCCCAGCTCTCCGACACGGAGATGCAGCTCCTGCTGATCTTCGCGGGCAGCGACCGGGAGCGCCGGAGGCTGGCCCAGTACCTCGCGGCCCACCGGGTCGACGGGGTGCTGCTGGTCTCCGTGCACGCCGACGATCCGTTGCCGGATCTGCTGTCGCAGCTGGAGATCCCGGCCGTGATCAGCGGCCCCCGCTCCGAGCACGAGACGCTGCCCTCGGTCGACTCCGACAACTACGGCGGCGGCCGCTCGGCTGTGGAGCATCTGATCGGACGCGGCCGCGCCCGGATAGCCACGATCACCGGCCGCCTCGACGTCTACGGTGCCCAGCGCCGTATCGAGGGCTACCGCGACGCCCTGGAGGACGCGGGGCGCGAGGTGGACGAGCGGCTGATCGTGCCCGGTGACTTCACGGAGGAGGGCGGCCGCCGGGCGATGTGGGAGCTGCTGGAGCGCTGCCCCGACCTCGACGCGGTCTTCGCCGAGTCCGACGTCATGGCGGCCGGCGCCCGCCAGGTCCTGCGCGAGGCCGGGCGCCGCCTGCCCGACGACGTCGCCCTGGTCGGCTACGACGACTCCGCCATCGCCCGCCACATGGACCCGCCCCTCACCAGCGTCCGGCAGCCGATCGAGGAGATGGGCCGCGCCATGATCGACCTGCTCCTCGACGAGATCGCCGACCGCCGTCCGGCGATCTCCCGGGGTCTCGAACGCCGCCAGCTTGTCCTCCCCACGGAGCTGGTGGCACGGGCGTCGTCCTGAGGCCGTCCGGGAGCACACGGCGCCGTGGACCCGCCCCGCCGGGGCGTCTGTACTGACGGAGCCCGCTGTGAGGCGTGCTACCGGCCTCACACCGCGCTTTCGAGGTCACGCCGCCCTTCCCCCTGCGGTCGCCGCGCCGCTCGGTCAGCCGAACGCCTCGGGGACCCACAGTCGCGCCGCCGCGTCGCGGGCGACGAGGAAGCCGGCGATGACCAGGATCCACCCGGTGGCGCCGCTCGCGCGCCGGGAGATCCAGTCGTTCATGCGCGCCAGGGCGGGTTCGACCGCCGACCGCAGCAGTGCGCGTCCGGCCAGGAGCAGCAGGGCGGGCACCACCATGACCAGGCAGTACCCGGCCAGCAGTGTGGTGATCTCGACGCTGTCCAGACCGGAGGTCGTCAGCATGCTGATGGCGCCGAGGTACGGCAGCATCGTCGCCACCTCGGCCAGTCCCGCCAGCAGGGCCAGCCCCACCATCCAGCCGACCGAGGAGTTCGCGTCCACGCGATCGCGCCACGCGCCGGTGGCGTTCCTGCCCTTCTGCTTCCGCCGCTCGGGGGCGAACCGGAAACTGAGCAGGAACAGGCCGACTCCGAGGCCGAATTGGATCCACAGCCCGGTTCTGGCGTCCAGGGCCTCACCCGCGAGGGAGAACAGGTTGTCGGCGCCGTGGACGACGGCGAGACCCACGGCGAAGTAGAAGACGGTGATGGTGGTCAGGTAGACAAGCACCTTGCCGACGGTGAAGCGTCCCGGGGCCAGCAGCAGCCACACGGGGATGAACAGGGTGCCCATGCTGGTGCTGTCGAGCAGGGCCAGACCGGCCAGCGACAGCGATAACGGGGTGTTCAAAGGGCCTCTCCTCGGTGTCCCTGACTGTCCATCAGCCGGTCCAGGTAGCGGCTCAGCAACCGCCGTACGCGGTCGGCCGGCAGCAACTCGGGTTCGACGGCGCGCTGGACGGTCAGGCCGTCGGCGAAGGCGATCAGGGCGAAGGCCTCGGCCCGGGGGTCGAGATCCGCGGGCGCTTGTCCGAGCCGCCGGGCGGCGGCCAGCGCCTCTGCGCACCGGTCACGGATCTCCCGGGCCCCCGCCGAGTGCACCTCCCGCAGCGCGGGGTGGCAGGCGGCCCGAGCGAGGAAGGCCAGCCAGATCCTCGCCTCGGTCCCGGTGTCCTCGTCGGCGCCCGTGAGGACGCCGAGGGAGACCAGCAGCCGCTGCTTGACGTCATGCGGGTCGCACTCCTCCAGCAGGGTCGCGACGCGCGTGTTCATCGCCTCACCGACGTACTGCGCGGCGAAGACGAGCAGTTCGTCCTTGGTCCGGAAGTACGTCTGCACCAGGCCCGTGGTCGCGCCGAGTTCACGCGCGATGCGCGGGATGCTCGCGGCCTCCAGGCCATCCGACTCGACCACGCGCAACAGCGCCTGAGCGACCTGCCGGCGTCGTTCCACCGGGTCTGCGTAACGTGGCACACCGTTAGATTAAGGTCTTAATCCAACGGGGGTCAACGCGAGTTCCGGCCGGTCCGGCAGGCCCGGCGCATGCGGGGTGCGGGGGTGCGGGGGTGCGGGTGGGGTGAACGGCGATGATCCGTCCACCGAACGACAATCGGCCCCGGTCCGCTCTCGCGGGCCGGGGCCGATGCTTCAGGGTGAGTGACGGGACTCGAACCCGCGACATCCTGGACCACAACCAGGTGCTCTACCAGCTGAGCTACACCCACCATGACCGGCGGTTCATCCGAAGGTTTCCCCGACCGGCCGAGAAAAAGTGTACAGGGTCTTCAGGGGTGCCCGCGCACACGTTTCCCCGCGCGGCTTCCGGGGCCCGGCCGGGCCCCTGGAACAGGGCTATCCCGCGGGCAGGACGTGCTTCGCGGCGATGGTGCGGGCGGTGTCGGAGTCGGGGCCGGGCTGCGGGACGAAGATCGCCTCGCGGTAGTAGCGGAGTTCGGCGATGGACTCGCGGATGTCCGCCAGGGCCCGGTGGTTGCCGTTCTTCTCCGGGCTGTTGAAGTACGCCCTCGGGTACCAGCGCCGGGCCAGCTCCTTGATCGAGGAGACGTCCACGATCCGGTAGTGGAGGTAGTCCTCCAGTGTCGGCATGTCACGCAGCAGGAAGCCGCGGTCCGTCCCCACCGAGTTGCCGCACAGCGGCGCCTTGCCCGGCTCCTTCACGTGTTCGCGTACATACGCGAGGACCTGCTCCTCGGCGTCCGCCAGGGTCGTGCCGCCGGGCAGTGCGTCGAGCAGACCGGACGCGGTGTGCATCTGACGCACCACTTCCGGCATGGTCTCCAGCGCCGAGTCCGGCGGGCGGATGACGATGTCGACACCTTCGCCGAGCACGTTCAGCTCGGAGTCGGTGACGAGGGCGGCCACCTCGATGAGCGCGTCGTCGGACAGCGAGAGGCCGGTCATCTCGCAGTCGATCCACACCATGCGATCGTTCATGTGTCTCACCTTACGGCCCGTGACAACCGTACGGCCCGGCCCTGCACCGGGGTGATCCAGTGCGGGACCGGGCCGTCATGCGCCGGTACGGGCTAGTGCGCGCTGCGCTGGCCCGGCAGTCGGCCGGTGGCGTACAGCTCCGGCTTGGCGCCGCCGTCCGCCGAGAGGGACGCCGACGGCGCCAGGGCGCTCGCAGCGGCCGTACGACGGGCCTGGAGCGGCACCCCGTGGGCGTGCTCCGGCGACACCGGGGACGGACCGGGGTGGCCGGCCTGGGTGTCGTGCTCGGCGGGCTTGTCGCCCTGGGGGCGACGGGCCCGGTACGCCGCCCGGTACGCCGCCGGGGACGAGCCGAGCTGGCGGCGGAAGTGCCCGCGCAGCGCCACCGGCGAACGGAAGCCGCAACGGCCCGCGACCTCGTCCACCGAGTAGTCCGACGTCTCCAGCAGACGCTGCGCCTGCAGCACCCGCTGGGTGATCAGCCACTGCAGCGGGGCGCTGCCCGTCAGTGACCGGAACCGGCGGTCGAACGTCCGCCGGCTCATGTACGCGCGCGCCGCGAGCGTCTCCACGTCGAACTGCTCGTGGAGGTGCTCCAGCGCCCAGGCGACGACCTCGGCGAGCGGGTCGGCGCCGATCTCCTCCGGTAAAGACCGGTCGAGGTAGCGCTCCTGGCCGCCCGTCCGGCGCGGGGGGACCACCAGCCGGCGGGCGAGCGCGCCGGCCGCCTCGTTGCCGTGGTCCGTCCGCACGATGTGCAGACACAGATCGATTCCGGCCGCGGTGCCGGCCGATGTCAGTACGTCCCCGTCGTCCACGAAGAGCTCCCGTGGATCGACATGGACGGACGGATAGCGCTTGGCCAGCGTCGGCGCGTACATCCAGTGCGTGGTGGCCGGCCTGCCGTCCAGCAGTCCGGCGGCGGCCAGCACGAAGGCACCGGTGCACAGCCCCACGATGCGGGCGCCCTCTTCATGCGCGCGACGCAGGGCGTCGAGCGCTTCCTCCGGTGGCGGTGAGGTGATCGAACGCCATGCGGGCACGACCACCGTGCCCGCCCGCGAGATCGCCTCAAGGCCGTTCGGCGCGGTGAGTTCCAGGCCCCCTGTGGTCCGCAGTGGGCCGTCCTCGCCCGCGCACACCAGAAGGCGGTAGCGCGGTACGCCGGCGTCCTGGCGGTCAATCCCGAACACCGACAGTGGTATGGAACTCTCGAAGATGGGGCCGCCGCTGAACAGCAGCACCGCGACGATCTCCTTGCGGCGTCGCCCGGAAAGCTTCCGGGCCGCTGCGTCCGGCGCGGCGGTGGAGTCGTGGCTCATCCTGCTAAGCCCCCCTCGGTGGTCGCGGCTCCTCGGTTGTGTCGCTCCTGCACGTTTCCCCTTGGTCCTGCACGAGTCCCCCGCCGTAAGACAGTCATGATCGAATCTACTGTGTCCCGTGGTGCCGGCGTGACCAGTTCGCCATCCGGCACATTGTCGACATGGCAACTTGGCGTAAAGCATTCGATCACGAAGCGTTGCACTCGTGGGCCGTGCAGGGAAGTGCGCCTCGTCCCGGTGGCTGGTCCACGTAGGGTGCGTGCGGCCCCAGGACCCCTTTCAGCGCAGGTCGAACCGGGCGTGGAGGGGCGTTCGACCCAGGGAGGCCCGGTGAGCCGAAGTTGGCTGAAAAGATACGGGGGTGAGTGCGGAAACCGGTCAGTCGACCGGCGTACTCGGACCGGCGTTCCGCCCGCCCCTTCGCGCCCCCGCACCGGTGTGGCCCTGCCGGCCGCGGTGCGGGGTGGGTTCCTCGGTCGCGGGGCGGCCGGATCGGGCCACGTGAGGTGAACGGCCCGGGGGGTCCGCATGGGCCGCGTGGGCCGCTCCGCGTTCGGACTGGCGCAGCAGGACGCGGCACACTCCGGTCACCGCGGCCAGACCCAGTGCGGCGCCCGCCGCTCCCCCCAGTGAGGTGCCGCACCAGACGAGCACGACCGGCACGAGCACACAGCTGAACGCCGCCCAGCGGACCACGTCGGTGGCGGTGTCGGGTGGGGCGGGGTTGGGGAGTGGGGCAGGGCGGCGGGACGCGGAGGGCCGGTCGGCAGGGGGGTGACCCTCCGTCGGGGAACGGTGGTGCGTGGGGACGGTACGGGGGGCGTCGGGGGCGGTGCGGGGGGTCTGCGGGGCGGGGCGGGGTGCGGACACGTGCTTGCTCGCTTCTGGCTCCCTCGGGTCTGGCTTACCGGGGTTCAACGCGTGTTCGACCCGTCGGTCACTGCCGCCGTCGTACCGGGTGACGTCGGGGTGAGGGAACCGGCTGTACGTGACAGCAACCATTGCGTTACGGCCGGGGGGTCGTGCATGCTCCCTGGAACCCCGCGGAGCCGGTGCGCGGAGGAGGCGTGCGGCCGTACCCTTGGGGGTATGGGGTTGGGAAGATGATTCCCGGACACAGCTCCGCCGCACACTGACGTCCCATCCACGTCGTCCCACCCACGAGGATCCGAACGCCGAGACACTCATGGCCGGTCACGAATTCTTCGACTCCGCGGACCGCAAGCGGCGTCCCGTCGCCGATCACACGGCGGCCGACCCCCTCGCGGCGGAAGAGGCACGCCCCAGCTGCGATCCCGCCTTCAAGCACGGCGTCGTCGTTGGCTTCGACGGTTCGACGTCCAGTGAGCGCGCCCTCGCGTACGCGATCGGCATGGCCCGCCGCTCCGGCTCGGGTCTGATCATCGTCCATGTGGCCAACCGGCTGCCCACGACCGTGTGGGCGGGCTGCGAGCCGCCGGTCTTCGTCGACGTACCGGATCACCGCACCGAGGTGCTCGGGCTGGAGCTCGCCTGCGCCGACTATCTCGCCGAGGTGCCGTGGATCCTCGTCGAGCGCGGCGGTGACATCTGCCACGAACTCGAAGAGGTGGGGCGGGAGTACGAGGCCGACGCGATCGTCGTCGGATCCACGCACGGGATCGTCGGGCGGATCTTCGGCTCCGTCGCCGGGCGCCTCGCCAAACGGGCGCAGCGGCCCGTCATCGTCATCCCGTAGTCCGTCACTCGGGCCCCTCGCTCCCCTTCGGCAACTCCCCGCCCGCCCAGGTGGTCTGGGCTGAGGACCGCTCGCCCCCCGTCGTACGAATGTGTGAACCTACCGGCGCGTAGAGGTGTTTGTGTCCTTGTGAAGGGCATAACCCGATCGCCGTACCACCGCGCGTCCACGAAGGGAGCCCCACCGTGGGCGGGCTGGTGGCCTGTACGCGGCCCACCGCGGCGTTGACCCGCCGGCCTGCGAGTGTGCCGAGACGTGCTGCCGGCCGGGGTGTGACGGCCACGGGGTAACTGGCAGCCGACGTCGGGGGGTTGGGCGACCCCGGCGACCATGAGCGGACCCCCGCGTGTGTGATGGCGGCACGCGGGGGTCCGTTCTGAGGGCGGTCCTACTCCACCGTCACCGACTTCGCCAGGTTCCTCGGCTTGTCGATGTCGCGGCCGAGGGCCAGGGCCGTGTGGTAGGCGAGGAGTTGGAGGGGGATGCCCATGAGGATCGGGTCGAGTTCGTCCTCGTTCTTGGGGACGACGATCGTCCGGTCGGCCTTCTCCTGCTCCCGGTGGGCGACGGCGAGGATCTTGCCGCTGCGGGCCTTGATCTCCTCCAGGGCGGCGCGGTTCTTCTCCAGGAGGTCGTCGTCCGGGACGATGGCGACCGTGGGGAGGGCGGGCTCGATCAGGGCCAGCGGGCCGTGCTTGAGCTCGGAGGCGGGGTAGGCCTCGGCGTGGATGTAGGAGACCTCCTTGAGCTTGAGGGAGGCCTCGCGGGCGACCGGGTAGCCGCGGACACGGCCGATGAAGAGCATCGAGCGGGCCTCGGCGTACTCCAGGGCCAGCTTCTTGATCTCCTCCTCCTGCTCCAGCATCTCGGCGATCTGGGCGGGCAGCTTGCGCAGACCGTCGATGATCCGCTTGCCGTCGCGGACCGAGAGGTCACGGGTGCGGCCCAGGTGCAGGGCGAGCAGCGCGAAGGCCACCGTCGTGTTGGTGAAGCACTTCGTGGAGACCACGCAGACCTCGGGGCCCGCGTGGACGTAGATGCCGCCGTCCGCCTCGCGGGCGATCGCCGAGCCGACGACGTTCACCACGCCGAGGACGCGGGCGCCCTTGCGCTTCAGCTCCTGGACGGCCGCCAGCACGTCGTAGGTCTCACCGGACTGGGAGACGGCGACGTAGAGGGTGTCGGGGTCCACGACCGCGTTGCGGTAGCGGAACTCGGAGGCCGGCTCGGCGTCGGCGGGGATGCGGGCCAGCTCCTCGATCATCTGGGCGCCGATCAGGCCCGCGTGGTACGAGGTGCCGCAGCCGAGGATCTTCACCCGTCGGATCTGGCGCGCCTCGCGGGCGTCCAGGTTGAGGCCCCCGAGGTGCACGGTGGAGAAACGGTCGTCGATGCGGCCGCGCAGCACCCGGTCCACGGCGTCGGCCTGCTCGTGGATCTCCTTGTGCATGTACGTGTCGTGGCCGCCCATGTCGTACGAGGCCGCCTCCCACTCCACGGTGGTGGGCTCCGCGGTGGTGCGGGTGCCCTCCGTGGTGTAGGTGCGGAAGTCGTCGGCCTTGAGGGTGGCCATCTCGCCGTCGTCGAGGGTCACGATCTGACGGGTGTGGGCGACCAGCGCGGCGATGTCCGAGGCGACGAACATCTCCTTCTCGCCGATGCCGAGGACGACCGGGGAGCCGTTTCGGGCGACGACGATGCGGTCGTTGAAGTCGGCGTGCATGACGGCGATGCCGTAGGTGCCCTCGACGATCCGCAGCGCCTGGCGGACCTTCTCCTCCAGGGTCTCCGCCTGCGAGCGGGCGATGAGGTGGGTCAGGACCTCGGTGTCGGTCTCGGAGAGGAACTCGATGCCGTCCGCCTCCAGCTTGCGCCGCAGGTCGGAGGCGTTGTCGATGATGCCGTTGTGGACGACGGCGACCTTGTTGTCGGCCGACATGTGCGGGTGGGCGTTGATGTCGGAGGGAGCGCCGTGCGTGGCCCAGCGGGTGTGGGCGATGCCGGTGGTGCCCTTGAAGCGCGCGGGGACCTTGGCCTCCAGGTCCCGGACCCGGCCCTTGGCCTTGACCATCTTCAGGCCGGCCGTCTTGGGCGAGGTGACCACCAGGCCCGCCGAGTCGTAGCCCCGGTACTCCAGGCGCTGCAGGCCCTCCAGGAGCAGCGGCGCGACATCACGCTTGCCGATGTAACCGACAATTCCGCACATATATAGATATCCCGTTCTCGGTCGGTGTGTACCGGGTCCATGGCCGTCCCGTCAGCCGTAGACGATGCGGCGCAGCTGCCTGAGCGTGAGCTCCGGCGGCGCGACCGCCCGGTATTGCAGGTCCGCCGCGATCCGTTCGAAGATCGCCGTGTTGACCAGGCCCTGGGCCTGGAGCTCGCGGTGGCGGCGACGGACGTAATCCTCCGGCGTCTCGTCGAAGTAGGCGAGCACGTCCTGGATCACACGCAGCGCCTCGCCCCGGCTCAGGGGCGTGGACCGCGTCAGATGATCGACAAGTTCGTCGTGCACCCGGTAGATCCTGGAGTACGGGAGTGTGTTTCGCAAGAATCCTGCCCGATATCGGGCACACGCATGGAGGCTCGGGGGCTCATCGGGTGCGGCAGGCGGGGCGCACGGCTACCCGCGCGCCCACCCCGGCGCATCCCGCGCCCGCGTCCGCGCCGACCCGGGCGGTCCCCCTGAGGGCTGGGTCCGTCATCTGAGGGCTGGTCCCGTCATCCCCTGCGGGCGCACGACGCCGGCTACGGCACCTCGCCGCGTTGCCGGAACGCCCGCATGCGTCCCGTGTGCGGGCGTCCCTCCGCCTTGCGACGCACCGCGTGGCGACGCCGTGCGCTGATCCACCGCGGATCACGGGGCAGCCCTCATGGGTGTCACATGCGCCGGAGGACCGCCTGCTTGGCCATCGTGAACTCCTCGTCCGTGAGGACGCCCGACTTGTGCAGCTCGCCCAGTTCACGCAGACGGCGCAGCAGGGCGTCGTGGTCGTCCCCGCCGGCCGCGGGAGCCGGCTGCGCCGGCCGGGGGTCGTCGGCGCTCGCCGGGTGCGGCAGCCGGGCCTGTACGGCCGCCGCGACCAGGGCCATCAGCGGGTCCTTCTTGAAGCCCCACAGCTCGACGGAGTTGGGGTCGTACTTGGGCGGCGCCTTGGTCGGCGCGTTCCGCACGGTGAAGCGCAGGCAGCCGTTCTCCAGGCCCACCGAGGGCTGCCACTCCACGGCCGCGATGTCGGTCAGCGCCAGCTTCCGGGGCCCGGCCGCCGCCTTCCCGTCCTCGGTCTTCCAGTTCCACTCCAGGCGTACGTGCTCGCCGTCGAAGCTCGCCGTGCCGTCCCCGGCGGAGACGGAGAGCGGGACGACGGGGCCCGGCAGCAGATACGCGCCCACCGCGTCCGCCGGCACCTGGTCCAGCAGCAGCGCGTTGCGTATCTCGTCCACGAAGTACTCCGCGACCCCGTAGCGGTCGGCGTCGACGCTCAGCTGGTACGGGTCGTTGCCGTCGGTGAGCCGGCCGCCCGTCACCTGGAGCAGCGGGTCGGAGCCGTCGCGCAGCCTGAGGCGCAGTCGCCCCGACTTCCTGCCCTGCTCGAACGAGATGCCCGCCAACGCGCCCAGCGGGACCGAGACTTCACCGAGTGTCTTGCGCAGGAGACTGACGCTCTTGTCGCGGCCCGGCGTGAGCCGCAGGGTGTCGCCGTCGAAGGTCCACGTCCCGTCCCGCTGGAGGATTTCCGCCATGCGGGGATTCTTCCACCGGCCAGCGGACGAGGTGGTCTAGACCTAGTGGGTCCTTTGCGGGGATGGTGGTGTCGTCCGTTCGGTTGTGGGAGGGAGCACGTTGTGAGACCGCGCCACAGATCGACCCGCCTGCTCGGGGCGCTGCTGCTCGTGGTGTCCGGGATCTTCGCCGTGGGAGCCGCGCCCGTGTCCGAGAACGCCGACGTCACCACGGTCCCGCTCGGGCGCGTGATCCCGGCCCCCGCCCGGGTCGACGCCCAGGGGACGCCGTACCTGCTGACGAGCGGTACGCGGATCGTCGTGGACGGCGGCCCCGACGCACGCCGGGTGGGCGCGTACCTGGCGGGCCTCCTGCGACCGGCTACCGGCTACCGGCTGCCCGTGACGGACCACGCGACGGGCCGAGGAGGCGGCATCCGGCTGCGGCTGGCCGCGCACGAGACGGCTCTCGGGACGGAGGGGTACCGGCTCCGCAGCGGCCCCTCCGGCATCACGATCACCGCCCGCACGGCCGCCGGGCTCTTCCACGGGGTGCAGACCCTGCGCCAGTTGCTGCCCCCGGCGGTCGAGAAGGACTCCGTCCAGCCGGGCCCCTGGGCGGTCGCGGGCGGCACCGTCGAGGACGTGCCGCGCTACGCCTGGCGCGGGGCGATGCTGGACGTCTCCCGCCACTTCTTCACCGTCGACCAGGTCAAGCGGTACATCGACCAGTTGGCGCTGTACAAGTTCAACAAGCTGCACCTGCACCTCTCCGACGACCAGGGCTGGCGCATCGCGATCGACTCCTGGCCCCGCCTCGCCGCGTACGGCGGCTCCACCCAGGTCGGCGGCGGCCCCGGCGGGTTCTACACGAAGGCCCACTACCGGGAGATCGTCCGCTACGCGGCCTCCCGCCACCTGGAGGTCGTCCCCGAGATCGACATGCCCGGCCACACCAACGCCGCCCTCGCCTCCTACGCCGAGCTGAACTGCGACGGCGTCGCGCCCCCGCTCTACACCGGCACCGACGTCGGCTTCAGCTCGCTGTGCGTCGGCAAGGAGGTGACGTACGACTTCGTCGACGACGTCGTACGGGAGCTGGCCGCGCTCACCCCCGGACGGTACCTCCACATCGGCGGCGACGAGGCGCATTCCACCAGCCACGCGGACTACGCGACGTTCATGGGCCGGGTGCAGCCGGTCGTCGCCCGGTACGGCAAGACGGTCATCGGCTGGCACCAGCTCACCGGCGCGACCCCGGCGCGCGGCGCCCTCGCCCAGTACTGGGGCCTGGACGGCACGAAGCCCAAGGAGAAGGAGCAGGTCGCGGCCGCCGCGCGCAACGGCACGGGGATCGTCCTCTCGCCGGCCGACCGGATCTACCTCGACATGAAGTACGACAAGGACACGCGGCTGGGGCTCGACTGGGCCGGGTATGTGGAGGTGCGGCGGTCGTACGACTGGGACCCGGGCGCCTATCTGACGGGGGTGCCGGATTCCGCGATCAGGGGGGTCGAGGCGCCGCTGTGGACGGAGACGATCGTGACGCCGGCCGACATGGACCACATGGTGTTCCCGAGGCTGCCGGGCGTCGCCGAGCTGGGCTGGTCGCCGGCGTCCACGCACGACTGGGGCGACTACCGGGTGCGGCTTGCCCTGCAGGGGCCGCGGTGGGAGGCGCTCGGGATCGGGTACTACCGGTCGCCGCAGGTGGACTGGCCTGCGCGGTAGAGCTCGGGGGGTCGGGGCTCGTCGGCGGGTGCGGGTGGTGTGTGGTTGTTCGCGCAGTTCCCCGCGCCCCTGAAAAACCCGGGTCCGACCCACGCCGCAAAAGGGGCGCGGGGAACTGCGCGACCAGCCCCCACTCAGCCGCACCTGCATGCTCGACGCAACGCGACGGGCACCTCGGAGGACCGTACTCCGAGGTGCCCGTCTGCTCTTGGGGTGTGTGCCGGGGCTAGGGGGGTGTTGTGGAAGTCCCGCACAGCACCCGCGGCGCCCGGCACGCACCCTCGCCGCACCGGCCAAAGACCCACGTAGCGCCGCTACGAGGGCCTTCGTCCGGCACGCCGAGGCCACGCACCGGACACCGCGGGCACCGCACTGGACTTCCACAACACCCCCCTAGAGGCCCGCTACGGGATTCTTCAGGTCGCCGACCAGTTGCAGGGCGCCCGCCGGGTCCGTCAGGTCGACCATCTGCCTGTTGTCGCGCAGCTGGAGCCGGTTGAGGCAGGACAGCGCGAACTCGGGGGCGAACATGTCGTACTGGGCGAACCTGTCGGCGAGTTCCGGCATCGCGTGCTGGTAGTCGCGGACCGTCCCGGCAACCGTCCGCCAGAAGTCCTCCTCCTCCAGCACGCCCTCCTCGGCCAGGTTGGCGGCGAGGAAGCGGAAGAAGCAGTCGAAGACGTCCGTGAAGATCGACAGGAGCTTCTTGTCCTCGGGGACGTCCACGCGGAGGCGTTCGACCGCCGGCGGAAGGACCGCCTGTGGGTCCATGACCGCGATCTCCTCGGCGATGTCCTTGTAGATCGCCCGCTCGACCACACCGTCCTTCAGGACGAGGATGACGTTCTCGCCGTGCGGCATGAAGACCAGGTCATAGGCGTAGAAGCTGTGCAGGAGCGGGGTGAGGTACGCCTTCAGGTAGCGGCGCAGCCACTCCGTCGGGGTCAGGCCCGAGCGTTCGATGAGGGCCGCCGCGAAGCCGTTGCCCTCGTGGTCCACGTGGACCAGGGAGGCCATCGTCGCCAGCGACTCGCCCTCCTGCAGACCGGACACCGGGCTCTCCCGCCACAGCGCGGCCAGCATCTTGCGGTACGGGGAGTACCGGTCGGTGGCGGCCTCGTACTCCAGGTGCCGGTAGCCGACGGCGGCGCGCTCCCGGATGATCGACAGACCCGTCGACTTCAGCACCGGGTCGTTCTCGATCAGCCCGGCCAGCCAGTCGTTGATCGCCGGGGTCGCCTCCATGTACGCCGCCGACAGGCCCCGCATGAAGCCCATGTTGAGGACGGACAGGGCCGTCTTCACGTAGTGCTTCTCGGGACGGGACCGGTTGAAGAACGTACGGATCGACTGCTGGGCGAGGTACTCGTCGTCGCCCTCACCGAGCAGCACCAGGTTCTGCTGGGCGACCTCGGCGGCGAAGGTGACGGAGAGCTTGTTCCACCACTGCCAGGGGTGGACCGGGATGAACAGGTAGTCGGCCGGGTCCAGCTCGAGGTCGGTGAGGACGGAGGTGAAACGGGCGACCGTATCCGCGCCCAGCTCGTCCCGCAGGAACGCCTCGTACTCGATGCCCACGCCCGCGGTGAACGCCGCCCGGGAGCGGTGCGCGGCCAGCCAGACCAGGCGGACCGGGTTCGCCGTCTCCGGCGCGTACGCCAGGTACTCGTGGACGCCGAAGCCGAGGCGGCCGTTGTTGGCGACGAAGCAGGGGTGCCCCTCCGTCATCCCGGTCTCGATGGCCTGGAAGCCGGCGTCCACCAGCTCGGCGACCGGGGTCTGCGGCTTGGTCAGCTTGTAGCAGGTGCCGGAGAGAGTGGAGGAGATCTCCTCCAGATAGACCGGGAGGATCTCGTCGCTCAGCCCCAGGGACCCCTTCAGCTCGATGAAGAAGTCCAGGGCGGCGAGGGGGAGGTCGACGCCGTCCCGATGACGGGAGATCGAGTCGGCGTCGACCTGCCAGTGGTCGAGGGCGTAGCGCTTCGCGGTGAACCCGTAGCGGGTCAGACCGTCGTCGCTGCGCACCTCGAAGCGGCCGTCGGCGGTGGCCTCGGGCGTGATCAGCCGCTCATGGGCGAACTCGGCGAGGGCCTTGCGGACGAGCAGGCGGTTGGCCCGTGCCCAGCGGTGGGGGGACAGATGCGCCACGGCATCGGACAGGGTCATACGGGGACTCCTCGGGCGGCGAGGCGGTGACTGGCGAGGAACTGCTCCCGCGTGCAGAAGCTGAGCAGCGCGCGCTTCTCCGGCTTGTCGATCTCGCGGTCGGGGACGAAACCGACGAACGCGTTGAGCGCGTGCACCGCCGTGTTGGACACGTCCGGCTCGACGACGACACGGCGGGTGGCCGGGTCCTCGAAGAGATGCGCCATCACGGCGGTGATCACGGACCGGGTGAACCCGTGCACGGGGGTGTCCGTCGGCGGCACCAGGAAGTGCATGCCGACATCGCCGGGCTCGGGCTCGTACAGGCCCACCAGCTCGCGGTGGGCGGGGTCGTACTTCTCCATGAGGAAAGCGGGTTCGCCGGCGCGGAGGCCCAGCAGGGCGTGGTGGTGCGGGTCGGCCGCGATCTCCAGGTAGGCGCGCTCGACGTCCTCCGGCCGGGCGTCCTGCATCATCCAGTAGGCCGCCTTGGGGTGCGTGACCCAGCCGTGCAGCAGCTCGGCGTCCTTCAGCGGGTCCAGGGGACGGAAGGTGAAGGTCATACCGCGAACTCCTGGAAGGCGACGGTCTTCTCGACCGGGTAGTACTCGGTGCCCAGCAGCTCGCGGATGATGGACGCGTTGCGGTAGGGGCCCATGCCCAGGTCGGGCGAGGTGACGCTGTGGGTGTGGACGCCCGCGTTCTGGAGGAAGATCCCGCGGCCGGTGGTGTCGATGGCGTAGTTGCGGGCCACGTCGAAGCGGCCGTGGCCGTCGAAGACGAGCCGGTCGCGGACCGGGGCGAGGAACGCCGGGGGCCGGTAGTGGTAGCCGGTGGCCAGGACCAGGCCCTCGGTCTCGATCTCGAAGTCCTTGCCCTGCTCGTCCTGGCGGAAGCCGAGCGTGTACCGGCCGTCCTGGTAGGTGGCGCTGTTCAGGGACGAGTTGGTGAGCAGCCGGGTGGGGACCGGGCGGCCGCCGGCGGTCACGTTCTTCTGGTAGAGCAGGTCGAAGATGGAGTCGATCAGCTCCGAGTTGATGCCCTTGAACAGGCCCTTCTGCTGCTTCTCCAGCCGGTAGCGGGTCTCCTCTGGCAGCGCGCGGAAGTAGTCGACGTAGTCCGGGGACGTCATCTCCAGCGTCAGCTTGGTGTACTCCAGCGGGAAGAAGCGCGGGGAGCGCGTCACCCAGTTGAGCCGGTAACCGTGGACGTCGATCTCGGAGAGCAGCTCGTAGTAGATCTCCGCGGCGCTCTGGCCGCTGCCGACGATCGTGATCGACTTCTTCTTCTGCAGCTCCGTCTTGCGGTGCTTGTACTGGGCGGTGTGGAAGAAGTCGCCGCCCAGGTCCTCGCAGGCCTCGGGGAGGTAGGGGACGGTGCCGGTGCCGAGGACCAGCCGGCGGGCGCGCAGGACGTCACCGTCGGCCGTCCGCACGACGTACACCTCGTCCTCGTACGTCACCTCGGTGACCGTCGTGCTGAAGCGGACGTTGCTCAGCCGGTTCGCGGCCCAGCGGCAGTAGTCGTCGTACTCGACCCGCAGGGGGTAGAAGTTCTCGCGGATGTAGAACGAGTACAGCCGGCCGGACTCCTTCAGGTAGTTGAGGAAGGAGTACGGCGACGTCGGGTCGGCGAGGGTGACCAGGTCCGACATGAACGGGGTCTGGAGGTGGGCGCCGTCGAGGAACATCCCCGAGTGCCACTCGAAGGCCGGCTTCGCGTCCAGGAAGATCCCGTCGAGCTCGGCGATGGGCTCGGTGAGGCAGGCGAGACCGAGGTTGAAGGGCCCCAGTCCGATGCCGATGAAGTCGTGGAGGTGCACGGCGGATTCAGGAAGCGACGCGGTCAAGGGATTCTCCCAGGTACTGCTCGGCGTGGCCGGCGATCAGGTCGAGGACGGCGGCGATGTCGGCCGTCGTGGTCTCGGGGTTGAGCAGAGTGAACTTCAGGTAGTGGCGACCGCCCACCTTGGTGCCCGCGACCACGGCGTCGCCGGAGGCGAACAGGGCCTTGCGGGCGTACAGGTTGGCGCGGTCGATCTCGGCCGGGTCGGTGACGGCCTCGGGGATGTAGCGGTAGACCAGCGTGGACAGCCGGGGCTCCACGACCACGTCGTAGCGGGGGTCGGCGGCGAGCATTTTCCAGCCCTCCTCCGCCAGGTCGCAGACCTCGTCGAAGAGCCGGCCGACGCCGGCGGCGCCCATCGTGCGCAGCGTCATCCACAGCTTCAGCGCGTCGAAGCGGCGCGTGGTCTGGAGGGACTTGTCGACCTGGTTGGGGATGCGCTCGGTCACCATGCGACGCGGGTTGAGGTACTCCGCGTGGTACGTGGCGTGGCGCAGGGTGGCGCCGTCCCGGACCAGGACGGCGGAGGAACTCACCGGCTGGAAGAAGGACTTGTGGTAGTCGACGGTGACCGAGTCGGCGCGCTCGATCCCGTCGAGCAGAGCCCGGCGCTTGAGGGAGACGAGCAGACCGCAGCCGTAGGCGGCGTCGACGTGCATCCACGTCCCGTACTGGGCGCACAGCTCGGCCATCTCGGGCAGCGGGTCGATGGATCCGAAGTCGGTGGTGCCGGCGGTGGCGACGACGGCCATGGGGACGAGGCCCTCGGCCTTGCAGCGCTCCAGCTCACGGGCGAGCGCCATGGTCTGCATCCGCTTGTCGGCGTCGACCGGGACGGAGACGACCGCGTCCTGCCCGAGGCCCAGCAGTTTCGCCGACTTCTTGACGCTGAAGTGGCTTACCTCGGAGGCGAGGATCCGCAGTTTGCCGGCGTCGTCGGTCTTGGCCTCCTCGCGGGCGAGGAGCAGCGCCTGGAGGTTGGACTGTGAGCCGCCGGAGGTGAACACGCCGTCGGCGGCGGGGCCGAAGCCGACGCGCTCGTTGGTCCAGTCGATGAGTTTGCGCTCGATCAGGGTGCCGCCCGCCGACTGGTCCCAGGTGTCCAGCGAGGAGTTGACGGCGGAGAGGACGGCCTCGCCGAGCACGGCCGGGATGACGACCGGGCAGTTGAGGTGGGCTAGGTAGCGGGGGTGGTGGAAGTAGATCGCGTCCCGGAGGTAGACCTCCTCGAGTTCGTCGAGGACCGCGGCCGTGTCGTGCAGCGGCTTGTCGAGGTCGATCCTCTCGATGGCGGGAGCGAGGGCGTCGACGGTGACACCGGTGAACGGCCGGTCGGTGGTGGCGAGTTTGGCCGCCACCCGCTCCACGCCTTCGGTCACGGTGCGGCGGTACCGCTCCGCGGTCGTGTCATTGAGCAGGTGCGAGCGCATGGGGAGGTCCTCCGAGCGGGGGGCGGTCCGGGTGGGACGGGGAGGTGAGGGGCGATGGGATCCCCCGTCGATTTAGGTAAGGCTAACCTAATTTATCTGGGTGAAGCCATGCCTCAACCGTGACTGTCATCACGCCAGTCACGCCTGCGCCAGGGGCAGTTGGTGCGAAGGGGCTACTCGCCGCGTTCCCGCAGCTGTTCCTCCGTCAGGCCCTCACGCCAGTACCCGACGAAGGTCACGCGCCGCTTGTCGATTCCCCGCTCCCGCACGAGATGGCGGCGCAGCTGCCTGACCCGGCCGGACTCCCCGGCGATCCAGGCGTACGGAAACGCGCTGGGCGGCAGCGGGGCGGCCCGGACGGCGTCGAGCCCGGGCGGCGCGCCCTCGCTCCGCACCAGCCAGGTGATCTCGGCGTCGGCCTCGGTGGCCAGGTCCTGGATGTCCCCCGCGTGGTGGACCTCCAGCCAGACCCGCGCCGGCGTCCCCGCCGGCAGCGACTCCAGGATCGCGGAGGCGGCGGGCAGCGCCGTCTCGTCCCCCCAGAGCACCACCAGGTCGGTGTCCGCCGGCGGCCGGAACCGGATCGCCCGGTTGTCGGCGATCGCGGGCCCGAGCAGCACGACCCGGTCACCGGCGCGCGCCGTCGACGCCCACCGTGACGCGGGCCCGGCGGGCACGGCGGCCCCCGGCTCGACCCCGTGCAGCACGAAGTCGAGGTCGATCTCGACGGTGTCGCCGCGCGCGTCGGTCCGCAGCCCCCGCAGGGTGTACGAGCGCATCACCGCCCGCACGCCGTCCGGCAGCTCCCGCCACGCCCGCCACCACCCGTCGCCCAACTCGTACGGCACGACCGGCGCGTCCTGCCCCGGCTGCGGCAGGAACAACGACAGCGACTGGTCCCTCCCGTCCGACAGGAAGAACCGCAGGTCCTCCCCCGCGAAGGAGACGCGCACGAGAGACGGCCCCAGCCGCTCCGTCCGCACGACCTGGAGAGAGAAGAAACGGAAGGGCGCGGCTACGGCCGTCGTCATGGCGGGGCTCCGGAATCAGGGACGGGGCACAACGGGAGGGGGCAGGCCGGGAAACCCAAGGCGGTGTCGAAAATCCCGTCGTCCGCCCGGAGGGCAGGCGCCGCGGCGCAGGCGGGAGTTTGCGGACACGACCGAGGGGCGCGGGGAACTGCGCGACCAGCCACACACGACCCGCGGTCGAGTACGGCGGTCAGCTGACCTTCTTGGCCTTCTCGATCGCCTCGGCCAGCTCCTCCAGGAGCGGCGCGCACTTGTCGTAGGACAGGATCGGCTCGGGGTTGCGCCCGATGACCTGCCCGGCCTTGACCGCGGGCAGCTTCTTCCAGGTCGCCTCTTCGATCGCGTCCGGCTGGATCGCCGACGTGCGGTTGTCCATGATGATGACGTCCGCGGCGTACTTGTCGACGTTCTCCCAGCTGAGGTTCTCGAACCAGCCGCCGCTGGCCTTCAGCGCCTTGGCGCTCGGCTCGACGAAGTTCACGCCGAGGGCCTTGAAGTACTCCAGGTCGATGGAGAGGTTCGAGCCGGACACGTAGAAGATGTCCTGGCTGGCGGAACCGGCCAGCACCTTGATGTCCGGGTTGGCCTTGGTGGCCGCGCGCAGCCGGGCGGCGGCGTCCTCGAACCGCTTCTTCGCGGCGGTGACCTTCTCGGACTCGACGTCCGCGCCGAGCGACCTGGCCAGCTCGTAGACCCGCTGGAGCGGCTCGGTCATCTGGCGGTCGTACACGGAGATACCGACGCTCTGAGCGAGCCCCGTGATCTTCTCCTTGGAGGACTCGGGCACGTACCAGAGGGTGCCCGCGTCGTCGAACATCGTGGTGATGAGGACGTCGGGGGAGAGGGCCGCGTACTTCTCGACGCTGAACTCGTCCCAGACGTTGCCGATGATGGTGACCTTGCTGATGTCGAGGTCGCCGGCCTGGACGTCGGCCTTGCCGTCCTGCGTCTTGGTCGGGCCGAAGACGCCCTTCACGCCGATGCCGTAGTCGTGCAGCGCGGCGGCGACGCCCACGAACGCGACGATGTTCGCCGGGGTCCTGTCGAGCTTGACGGTCTTGTCGCGGTCGTCCTTGAAGGTCCAGGGGCCCGACTTCGCGGCCGCCGTCTCCTTGCCGGAGCCGGCGCCGCTGCTCGTGTTCTCGTCTCCGCAGGCGGCGAGCACGGCACCGAGGCCGAGGGCGCCACCGGCGGCGAGGATGCCACGGCGGGTGAGGTGAGCGGCTCTGGCGTTGGGCATGAGTATGGCTACTTTCGAACGGGGCGGATGGCCGCCCGAGGGTGAGTTCGAAGGTAGGTTAGCCTAACCTCACTACTTGTCCAGGGGGTGGGGTCTGCTCCTGGAGTACCCGCACCCGGATGTGCGTCGCTCCTTGAGTTTTCTGTGAATCGAAGGCCGGACTTCTTCACCGAGTGCTGAAAGAGTGCGAACCGGTGGGTGGCCTCGCCGTTGCGAAGGTCTCATCGAGGGGGGTCGGCGGGGGCTGGCCCCAACAGCCGCCCGAGGCAGGCCTGTTGAGGGAGCGCTCGTGTCTGCCGAGCACCCCCACGCAGCGGAAGGCCGGATCCGTGAAGAACGAATCCGGCCTCCGCGATACCGCGGTGTCAGCCCACCAGCCCCAACTCCCGGGCGATCAGCATGCGCTGGACCTCACTCGTGCCCTCGCCGATCTCCAGGATCTTGGAGTCGCGCCACATGCGGGCCACCGGATACTCGTTCATGAAGCCGTAGCCGCCGTGGATCTGCGTGGCGTCGCGGGCGTTGTCGACGGCGACCGTGGAGGAGTAGAGCTTCGCCAGGGCCGCCTCCTTCTTGAAGGGCTCCCCGGCGACCAGCCGCGAAGCGGCGTCACGCCACGCGAGCCGGGCCGTGTGGGCCTTCATCTCCATGTCGGCGATCTTGAACTGGATCGCCTGGTTGGAGCCGATCGGCCGGCCGAAGGCGTGGCGCTCCTTGGCGTACTTCACCGACTCGTCGACACAGCCCTGGGCGAGACCCGTGGCGAGCGCCGAGATGGCGATCCGGCCCTCGTCGAGGATGCGCAGGAACTGGGCGTAGCCGCGGCCGAGTTCGCCGAGGAGGTTCTCTGCCGGGACCCGGACGTCGGAGAAGGACAGTTCACGGGTGTCGGAGGCGTTCCAGCCGACCTTCGAGTAGGGGGCCGCCACCGTGAAGCCCGGGGTGCCGGACGGGACGATGATCGAGGAGATCAGCGGCTTGCCCTCAGGGGTGCGGCCGGTCACCGCCGTGACCGTGACGAGTCCCGTGATGTCGGTGCCGGAGTTGGTGATGAAGCACTTGCTGCCGTTGATCACCCACTCGTTCGTGTCCTCGTCCAGCCGGGCCGTCGTGCGGGTCGCGCCCGCGTCCGAGCCGCCGTCCGGTTCGGTGAGGCCGAACGCGCCCAGTATCTCCCCCGAGCACAGCCGGGGCAGCCACTCCTCCTTCTGGGCCCGTGTGCCGAACAGATGGATCGGCATGGCGCCCAGGGAGACACCCGCTTCCAGCGTGATGGCCACGGACGAGTCCACCCGCGCCAGCTCCTCCAGCGCGACACCCAGCGCCAGATAGTCACCGCCCATGCCGCCGTACTCCTCCGGGAACGGCAGCCCGAACAGCCCCATCCGGCCCATCTCGCGCACGATCTCGTACGGGAACTCATGGCGCTCGTAGAAGTCGCCGATTTTGGGCGCGACGACCTCGTGCGCGAACTCCTCGACCGTGCGGCGGAGTTCTTCGAGTTCGTCAGAGAGGTGGTGGTCCATGAAATCTCACTGCTCCTTGTGGGAGAGGGCTCGTACGGTGCGGGACGGGCTGGGCCGGCCCAGGTGGTCGGCCATCCACGCGCTGGTGGCGACGAGACGGCCGAGGTCGACACCGGTGTCGATGCCGAGGCCCCGCAGCATCCACACGAGGTCTTCCGTGGCGAGGTTGCCGGTGGCGCTCTTCGCGTAGGGGCAGCCGCCGAGGCCGCCCGCCGACGCGTCGACCGTCGTGACGCCGTGCCGCAGCGCCGCGAGAGTGTTGGCGAGGGCCTGGCCGTAGGTGTCGTGGAAGTGGACACCGAGGGCCGGGGCGGGCATGCCCGCCTCGTTCAGCGCGGTGAGCAGCGCCTGCACATGGCCCGGGGTGGCGACGCCGATGGTGTCGCCGAGGCTCAGCTCGTCGCAGCCCATGTCGATCAGGGCCCGGCAGACCCGGACGACCTGCGGCACGGCGACGGGCCCCTCCCAGGGGTCGCCGAAGCACATGGAGAGATAGCCCCGCACATGTACGCCGTCGGCCTTCGCCCGGGACACCACCGGGTCGAACATGGCCAGCGCCTCGTCGACCGTGCGGTTCAGGTTGGCCTTGGCGAAGGACTCGGTGGCGCTGGCGAAGACGGCCACCCGGCGGGCGCCCAGCGCCAGGGCCCGGTCGAGGCCGCGCTCGTTGGGCACCAGGACCGGCAGGTCCACGGGGAGACCGGCGACCTGCGGGAACAGCGCCTCGGCGTCGGCGAGCTGCGGCACCCACTTGGGGTGCACGAAGCTCGTGGCCTCGATCGTCGTCAGCCCCGCGTCGGCCAGCCGGCGGACGAACTCGGCCTTCACCTCCGTCGGGACGGTCGCCTTCTCGTTCTGCAGGCCGTCGCGGGCGCCGACCTCGTGGATGCGCACCCGCGCCGGGAGCCCGTCGGCGGCCGGTGCCGGAACGGTCATCGGCAGGCCGAGGACGGAACCCCCTGCGGCCGCCCCGGTGCTGTCCGGTGAGCTCATCGCGCCGCCTCCTCGTCGGACTCGTGCGGGGCGACGACCGCGAGCACCTGGTCCATGGCGACGGTCGTGCCCGGTGCCACGTCCAGCTCGGTGACGGTCCCGGCGTGCGGCGCGGAGATGACGTGCTCCATCTTCATCGCCTCCACCACCAGCAGACTCTGGCCCGCGCTCACCTCGTCCCCGACGGCGACCTTCACCACGGTGACCGTGCCGGGCATCGGCGCCGTCAGCGAGTCCGCGCCCGCGTGCGCCCCGCCGGTGAGGACGGCGGCCACCGGGTCGTGGTCCCGTACGTGCCAGGCGTCGCCGTCACGGCCGAGCCAGTCGGCGGCGTGGTGGAAGGTGTGGCGGACGCCGTCCAGGGTCACGCAGACCCGGTCGTCGGTGACCGTGCGGGTGCCCAGCGGGCGGTGGGTGACGGGATCGAGCCCCGGCACCCGCAGGTGGAAGGCCGGGGGAACGGGTTCACCGCCCAGGCGCCAGCCGTTCGGCACCGAGAAGGGGTCCGTCCAGCCCTCTCCACGCGGGCTCAGCCCGTCGAGCCGGACGGCGGCCGCCGCTTCGTACACGGCCTCGGGGACCCCGTCCGGTACGAGCCCGTCGACCTCCCGCTCGACCAGGCCCGTGTCCAGCTCGCCCGCGACCACCGCCGGATGCGCCAGCAGCCGGCGCAGGAACCCGGCGTTCGTCTGGACGCCCAGGGTGACCGTCCCGGCGAGGGCGGCCCGGAGCCGGCGCAGCGCGGTGGGCCGGTCGGGGCCGTACGCGATGACCTTGGAGAGCATCGGGTCGTACAGCGAGCCGACCTCCGTGCCCTCGGTCAGGCCGGAGTCCGTGCGGACGCCGTCGCCCTGCGGTTCACGCAGCCTGAGGATCGTGCCGCCGGAGGGGAGGAAGCCACGTGAGGGGTCCTCGGCGCAGATCCGGGCCTCGACGGCGTGGCCCGTCAGCCGGACGTCGTCCTGGGCGAGGGCCAGCCGCTCGCCCGCCGCGACCCGCAGCTGCCACTCGACCAGGTCGACACCCGTGACCAGCTCGGTCACCGGGTGCTCCACCTGGAGGCGGGTGTTCATCTCCATGAAGTAGTACGACGACGGATCGCCGCCGGGGACGATGAACTCCACCGTGCCCGCGCCGGAGTAGCCGCAGGAACGGGCCGCCTGGACCGCCGCCTCGCCCATCGCGGCACGGGTGGACTCGTCGAGCAGGACGCTGGGCGCCTCCTCGATGATCTTCTGGTGGCGCCGCTGGAGGGAGCACTCGCGCTCCCCGAGGTGGATCACGTGCCCGTGGTTGTCGGCCAGGACCTGGATCTCGATGTGCCGGGGGCGGTCGATCCACCGCTCCACGAGGAGGGTGTCGTCGCCGAAGGAGGCGCGGGCCTCGCGGCGGGCGGCGGCGATCTCGTCGGCCAGCACGCCCTCGTCCCGCACCAGCCGCATGCCCTTGCCGCCGCCGCCCGCGCTGGGCTTCAGCAGTACCGGCATGCCGATCTCCCGCGCGGCGGCGGCGAGCTCGGCGTCGCCCAGACCGCTGCCGCTGGAGCCGGGCACCACCGGCACCCCGGCCGCCCGGACCGTCTCCTTGGCGCGGATCTTGTCCCCCATGAGGGAGATGGCGTCGGCGGGCGGCCCGATGAAGACCAGGCCCGCCGCCGCGCACGCCCGAGCGAACTCGGCGTTCTCCGCGAGGAAGCCGTACCCCGGGTGCACCGCCTGCGCGCCCGTGCGGGCCGCCGCCTCCAGCAGGCGCTCCACCGACAGATAGCTCTCCGCCGCCGGCGCCGGACCGATCCGTACCGCCGTGTCGGCCTCCCGTACGTGCCGGGCGTCGGTGTCCGCGTCGGAGTACACCGCGACCGAGCGGACGCCGAGGGCGCGGAGGGTGCGGATGACACGGACGGCGATCTCGCCGCGGTTGGCCACCAGCGCCGTGTCGAACATGCTCACGTTCACAGCCCCCTCACATCCGGAAGACGCCGAACTGGGGGTCCCCCAGGGGCGCGTTGGCGCAGGCGGTCAGGGCGAGGCCCAGCACCTGGCGGGTGTCCAGCGGGTCGATCACGCCGTCGTCCCAGAGGCGGGCGGTGGCGTAGTAGGCGTTCCCCTGGCGCTCGTACTGGGCGCGGATCGGGTCCTTGAAGGACTCCTCGTCCTCCAGCGGCCACTGCTCGCCCCGCGCCTCCATCTGATCCCGCTTCACCGTCGCCAGGACCGACGCGGCCTGCTCGCCGCCCATCACCGAGATCTTGGCCCCCGGCCACATCCACAGGAAGCGCGGCGAGTACGCCCGGCCGCACATCGAGTAGTTGCCCGCGCCGTACGAGCCGCCGATGACGACCGTCAGCTTGGGAACGCGGGTGCAGGCCACCGCCGTCACCATCTTGGCGCCGTGCTTGGCGATGCCGCCGGCCTCGTAGTCCCGGCCGACCATGAAGCCGGAGATGTTCTGCAGGAACACCAGCGGGATGCCGCGCTGGTCGCACAGCTCGATGAAGTGGGCGCCCTTCTGGGCCGACTCCGAGAACAGGATGCCGTTGTTGGCGACGATGCCCACCGGGTGGCCGTGGATCCGGGCGAAGCCGGTGACGAGGGTCTGCCCGAACTCGGCCTTGAACTCGGCGAAGCGCGAGCCGTCGACCACGCGCGCGATGACCTCGCGCACGTCGTAGGGGGTGCGGGAGTCGACCGGCACCGCCCCGTACAGCGTGTACGGGTCCACCTTGGGTTCGACGGCCGGCTCGACCCGCCAGGGGAGCGGGCCCCGCGAGGGGAGGGTGGAGACGATCGTCCGCACGATCCGCAGGGCGTGCGCGTCGTCCTCGGCGAGGTGGTCGGTGACCCCCGAGACCCGGGAGTGGACCTCGCCGCCGCCGAGCTCCTCCGCGGTGACGACCTCGCCGGTGGCGGCCTTCACCAGCGGCGGGCCGCCGAGGAAGATCGTGCCCTGGCCCCGGACGATCACGGCCTCGTCGCTCATGGCCGGGACGTACGCGCCGCCCGCCGTGCACGAGCCGAGGACGGCCGCGATCTGCGGGATGCCCGCGCCCGACATCCGGGCCTGGTTGTAGAAGATCCGGCCGAAGTGCTCGCGGTCGGGGAAGACCTCGTCCTGCATGGGCAGGAAGGCCCCGCCGGAGTCGACGAGATAGACACAGGGGAGACGGTTCTCCAGCGCCACCTCCTGGGCGCGCAGGTGCTTCTTCACCGTCATCGGGTAGTACGTGCCGCCCTTGACGGTCGCGTCGTTGGCGACGACGACGCACTCGCGGCCGCTGACCCGGCCGATCCCCGCGATCACCCCGGCCGCCGGCGCCTGCCCGTCGTACATGCCGTCGGCGGCGAGGGGGGCCAGCTCCAGGAAGGGCGAGCCCGGGTCCAGGAGGGTGTCGACCCGGTCCCTGGGCAGCAGCTTGCCGCGCGCCGTGTGCCGGGCGCGCGCCCGCTCGCCTCCGCCGAGGCGGGCTGCGGCCATCTTGGCGCGCAGCTCCTCGCCGAGGGCGCGGTGCGCGGCCTCATTGGCCCGAAAGGACTCCGCCGCGGGTTCCACCGCGGTCGTGAGCTCCGGTGCCTGGTCCATCGTGCGGTCCCCTCACCTTGGTTAATGAGCGTTAACGCATTTCCCCCAGGTTAACGACCGCTAACCTCCCTGTCTAGAATTGGCTCATGGCCACCAGAACCGACGCCCCCACCCGTCGCGAGCAGATCCTCAAGGAGGCCGCCCGGCTCTTCGCCGAGCGCGGCTTCCACGGTGTCGGCGTCGACGAGATAGGCGCCGCCGTGGGCATCAGCGGCCCCGGCCTCTACCGCCACTTCGCCGGCAAGGACGCGATGCTCGCGGAGCTCCTGGTCGGCATCAGCGGCCGGCTGCTGACCGGCGCGAAGCGCAGGATCGCCGAGGCGGACGGCTCGGCGGGGAGCGCGAGGGGCGTCTGGGGTGCCCGGAGCGCCGGGGGTGCCGGGGGTGCCGGGGGTGCCGAGCGCGGCAGGGGCGCCGGCGGCGGTGGTGGCACCGCGGCGGCGGGTGGCGCTGGTGGCGCTGCGGCGGCGGGTGGTGCCGATGGCGCTGGTGGCGCTGCGGCGGCGGGTGGTGCCGGTGGCGCTGGTGGCGCTGCGGCGGCGGGTGGTGCCGGTGGCGCGTCGGCCGCCGGGGGTGCCGTGGTGGTGCGGGTGGACGGAGGTGGAGGCCGGCGGGACTCCGAGGCGGTGCTCGACTCGCTCATCGAGGGGCACATCGACTTCGCCCTCGACGACCGTCCCCTCATCACCCTGCACGACCGTGAGCTGGACCGCCTCCGCGACAGCGACCGCAAGCTCGTGCGCCAGCTCCAGCGGCAGTACGTCGAGCTGTGGGTCGAGGTGCTCCGCGAGGTCTACCCCGCCCTCGCCGAGCCCGCCGCCCGCTCCGCCGTCCACTCCGTCTTCGGCCTCCTGAACTCGACCCCCCATCTGGGCCGCCCGGGTTCCCTGCCGGGCCGCGCGGCCACGGCGGAACTCCTGCACCGGATGGCCCGGGGTGCCTTCGCGGCGGCGAGCGGCGAGGGATGAGCGAACCGTCGACGGGCGCCGGTACGGAGGAACGGCGCCCGTGGCGAGGCCTACTCTGCTGAGTCGCACCGCTTCCGGCCATGCTGGTGCGGCGGGTCGCGAGCCGGGTTCATCGGGGAGAACGAGATGCCGGGCGCCCGCTTCTCCGGAAGCGGTCGCCGCGCGGACGGTGTCGGCGTCCCGGCGGGCGCCGCGCGGCAGGTGGTGCATCGGCGCCGGGCCGGGCGGTGTCCTCGACGGTGACGTGGATGTCCCGTGCCCGGGCCAGGCGTGACGAGCGTTACGCCCCTCCCTCTCTGGACGGCTGTTCGTACTCGCCGGTACGGTTGCTCTGAGCAAGCGCTTAGACAACCGGAGCCGGGTCGTGCGCCCTGGACTCCGCCGGCTTGCAGCCATGTGGGTGAGAGTGGCGCCGGTTCGGGCGCAGAAAGGGGTCGGCCGTGCGCCGTACGGTGTTCAACGAGGATCACGAGGCGTTCCGGGAGACCCTGCGTGCCTTCATCGAGGCCGAGGTCGTCCCCGTCTACGACGAGTGGCTGGCCGCGGGCCAGGCGCCGCGCGACTTCTACTACAAGCTCGCCGAGCTGGGCGTCTTCGGCATCCGCGTGGACGAGGAGTACGGCGGCGCCGGCATCGACTCGTACAAGTTCGAGGCCGTGCTCTACGAGGAGACCGCCCGCGCCGGCATCACCTTCGGCGGCTCCGGCGTGCACGTGCTGCTCGGCCTGCCGTACATCAAGATGCTCGCCAACGACGAGCAGAAGAAGCGGTACCTGCCCAAGTTCGTCTCCGGCGAGGAGATGTGGGCGATCGCGATGACCGAGCCGGGCACCGGCTCCGACCTCGCGGGCATGCGGACCACCGCCAAGCTCAGCGAGGACGGCACGCACTACGTCCTCAACGGCGCCAAGACCTTCATCACCGGCGGTGTGCACGCCGACCGCATGATCGTGTGCGCCCGCACCGCCGCCCCGACCAAGGAGGACCGCCGCCACGGCATCTCCCTCTTCGTCGTGGACACCAAGGCCGAGGGCTACTCGGTCGGCCGCAAGCTGGACAAGCTCGGCCTGAAGACCTCCGACACCGCCGAGCTGGCCTTCGTCGACGTCAAGGTCCCCGTCGAGGACCTCCTCGGCGAGGAGAACAAGGGCTTCTACTACCTCGGCCACAACCTCGCCTCGGAGCGCTGGGGCATCGCCTACGGCGCCTACGCGCAGGCCAAGGCCGCGATCCGGTTCGCCAAGCAGTACGTGCAGGAGCGCGTCGTGTTCGGCCAGCCCGTCGCCGCCTTCCAGAACACCAAGTTCGAGCTGGCCGCCTGCCAGGCCGAGGTGGACGCCGCCGAGGCCGTCGTCGACCGCGCCACGGAGGCCCTCGACGCCGGTGAGCTGACCCCGGCCGAGGCCGCCAGCGCCAAGCTGTTCACCACCGAGGTCGCGCACCGCGTCATCGACCGCTGCCTCCAGCTGCACGGCGGCTACGGCTTCATGAACGAGTACCCGATCGCCCGCCTGTACGCGGACAACCGCGTCAACCGCATCTACGGCGGCACCAGCGAGATCATGAAGTCGATCATCGCGAAGGACATGGGTCTGTAAGGTCCCGGAAATTACTGTCCAGTACAACTGACCTCATGAGTCAGGCACCACTTCAGGATCTCCTCGATCTGCTCGACCTGGAGCAGATCGAGGAGAACATCTTCCGCGGCCGGTCCAGGCCCGCCATCGTCCCGCGCGTCTTCGGCGGGCAGGTCGCGGCACAGGCACTCGTCGCCGCGGGGCGGACGGTCCCGGCGGACCGGCTGCCCCACTCCCTCCACGCGTACTTCCTGCGCACCGGCGACCCCGGCGCGCCCATCGTCTACACGGTCGACCGGATGAACGACGGCCGTTCGTTCACCGCGCGCCGGGTCGTCGCCGTCCAGCACGGGCAGCCCATCTTCGCCCTGTCGGCGTCGTTCCAGCGGCTGGAGGAAGGCCTCGAACACCAGGCCCCGATGCCGTCCGCTCCCGACCCGGAGACCCTGCCCACCGCCGAGGAACGGCTCCCGGCGTACGGCCTCGACCCGGCCGTCGTCGAGAAGATGCTGGAGGCCCGGGCCGCCGTCGACCTGCGCCATGTCGACGACCCGCCCTACGGACGCTACGGCGAGCCCCGCGAACCCCGCTCCCAGGTGTGGTTCCGGGCCAACGGCAAGCTCGACGACGATCCCCTGCTGCACGTCGTGCTCGCCACCTACGTCTCCGACATGACGCTCCTCGACTCCATCCTGCTCGCGCACGGACGGGGCGGCTGGGCCGTCGGCGACGTCGTCGGCGCCTCGCTCGACCACGCCATGTGGTTCCACCGGCCGTTCCGCGCCGACGAATGGCTCCTGTACGACCAGGAGTCACCGTCCGCGTCGGCCGGCCGCGGCCTCGGCCAGGGCCGCATCTACACCCGGGACGGCCGGCTCGCGATCTCCGTGATCCAGGAGGGCGTCGTCCGCGTGCCGCGGCCGAAGGCGCCCTGAGGCCGGGGGGCCGCCCTCCGCACCGGCCCCGTCCGCCCTCCGCCGGCAGGGCCTAGCCCTCCGCCAGCCCCGCCTGCTCCAGCAGGTACGCCGTCATGGGGTCGTAGTAGCGCGGGCTGACCACGTGGTCGTCGAGCGGGACCGCGACCTGGAGGGTGCCCTCGGCCTCACCGAGGAAGAGGGCCGGGTCGTTGCAGTCCGCGTAGCCCACGGAGTCGATGCCGAGCTGGCCCGCGCAGCCCGCCCAGCCGTGGTCGGCGACCACCAGATCGGGCAGCGGCCGGCCGGCCCCCTCCAGTCCCCGCAGGATGGCCCGCATCGGTTCGGGCGAGTGGGTGTGCCAGAGCGTGGCGCCGTGTTCGAGGACGGCGACGTCCGCGAACTGCATCACGTACCCCTCGTCCGTCTGGAGCCCGTCCGGGATCACGACGATCTCGCAGCCCACCGCGCGCAGCGCCCGCGCCGTCTCGTGGTGCACATGCAGCAGGCCGCCGGGGTGGCCGGTGGCGAACAGGACGCGCTGCCCGCCCTCCGCCGCCTTGCGCAGCCGGGCCGCCATCCGCTCCAGCGCGTCGACCGTCAGATCCGGGTCGATGGTGTCCTGGCCGTAGCGGTACCCGGGGTCGTCGTTCACGCCGACGCGCTCGGCCATCACGGCCAGCACGTCCTGCTCGTCGCTCCAGCGGTCGCCGAGCTCCAGGCCGAGCCAGTAGTGGCGGTTGCCGTTGGCCAGTTCGCGGTAGTGGGAGAGGTTGTTCTCGCGCGGCGTGGCGACGTCGCCCGCGATACGCGTCCTTACGAGATGTTCGACGAGCTCGGCGCGGCTGGGGGTCCCGGGTATCGGCATGCGTCCATTGTGAGGCAGACAACTGCGCCAGTCGCGGGCGTACCGTTCGCTGCGACCCGCGTCACTCCCCGTCGGCCGGCCGCTCCCGGTCGCGGTTCACTCCTGGCGCAGAGCGAACCACAACTCCATCCGTACGTCCGGGTCGTCCAGGTCCGCCCCCAGCAACGCCGCGCAGCGGCCGACGCGCTGACGGACCGTGTTGCGGTGCACGGCGAGCGCGACGGCCGTACGGTCCCAACTGCCGTGCAGCGACAGCCAGACGCGCAGCGTCTCCACGAGCGCGGGGGAGCCGGCGAGCGGCGCCAGCAGCGCGCGGGCATGGGCGGTGGCCTCCTCGGCCGGTACGAGATCGGTGAGCGCGGTGCGGGCCCCGTGCCGCACCAGCGCGGTCCGGGTGGCCCGTGCCCGGGCCAGCGCACGGGCGGCCTGCGCGTCCGCGGAAGGCCACCCGTCCGGGGCCGCCGGCGCGCTCACCCCGCACGTCCAGCCCGGCTGGGCGGTGACCTCACGGCCGGCGGGGACCAGGACGCGTACGACGTCGCCGTGGGCGTCCGCCAGGGCGGAGCCGAGGGCCGCGCCGAGCGCGGTGGCCATCAGGGTGTCGGGTTGCTGGGCGTCGTCGGCGGGGCGGGCGTGCACGACCAGCCACTCGTCGGCTCCGCCCAGCAGGGGCGCGACGTCCCGCGGTGCCGCCCCGAGCAGCAGCCGTACCAGTGCGGACACGCGTGCCGCGCCGGTGCCGCTCTGCTGTTCGCCGGTGAGGAGGGAGAGGAGTACGGCGGCGACGGAGGTGATGGTGTGGGTGCCTGGGGAGCGGTCGGGGGTGGCCACGGCGAGGGTGAAGCGGGGTGGTGAGCCGAGGGCGTAGGCGGCGAGGTGGGTGCCGTCGACGGTGTCCGTGGCGGAGGTCGGGGCGGGGGTGGGGGTGGTGGTGCACGGGGACAGCTCGGGCGATTGCCGTGCCGGGGCGCCCGCGGGGGCGGAGTGGCTTGTCGCGCGGTTCCCCGCGCCCCTTTCGGCGCCGGGGTGTACGACGGCTGCCAGGGCGGCCAGGGCCTGGGCGACCGTCTCCTCAGGATCGCGGTCCGAGGTCGCCGGTTCCGCGGCTTCCGGTACGCGTCCGAAGGCCGCCACTTCTGTGCCCTCCGGGCCGTACAGGACCGCCCGGCCCCCGGTGCGCTGGGCCAGCCGGCGCAGGACCGCCCGGACCGGGTCCGGGCGGGACGCGGCTGCCGCGAGGCTCTGCTGGGCCTCCGTGACGCGGCGGAGTTCGGCGTGTCTCGCCTGGGCCATCAGCTGCCAGACCGCTCGGGCGACCCCGGAGAAGGTCGTGCGGGGCGGCACTTCGACCAGGGGCAGCCCGTGGGTGTCGCAGGCGGACACCAGGGCTCTCGGGACCGTGTCGTGGACCGGGGCGAGGCCGAAGCCGAGGGCGGCGCCGCCCGCCGCGACGATCCGGGAGACGTAGTCGTCGAAGTAGCTGCCGGACCCGGCCGCCTCCGGGATGTGGACGCCCGCCGTCAGCAGCAGCTCACCGCCGAGCAGATACGGATAGGGGTCGGACATCTCCGAGGTGTGCGCCCCGTGGATCACCGTGCCGCTGCCCGCCGGGCCCGCGATCTGCCGCAGCCCCAGGTCCTCCCGGGCGAGGAGGGCGGAGAGGGGCACGGGAGGGGTGGGCGGCACGGCCGGGGCCGCCGCGTCCGACATGATGTGCGTTCCCTCCATCCGGAACGGCTCCACTGGATGAAACGTACACTTCGCAGCCGCTTCCCGGCGACCTACTGTCGAGGCACGCACCCGCGCGCATCCGCACCCACGCCCGTACCGGCATCCACCTCCTGGAGAGCACGCACCATGAGCAGCAACGAGAACCCGGCAGCCGGCGGCCAGCCCCGCGGTCCCGTCGACTCCTCCCGCATCCCCCGGTACGCCGGTCCCGCGACCTTCGCCCGGCTGCCGCGCCTGGACGAGGTCGGCGGACGGACCGACGTCGCGGTCGTGGGCGTGCCGTTCGACTCGGGTGTCTCCTACCGGCCGGGCGCCCGCTTCGGCGGCAACGCCATCCGTGAGGCGTCCCGGCTGCTGCGCCCCTACAACCCCGCCCAGGACGCCTCGCCCTTCGCCCTCGCCCAGGTCGCGGACGCCGGTGACATCGCCGCCAACCCGTTCAACATCAACGAGGCCGTGGAGACCGTCGAGGCGGCCGCCGACGAGCTGCTCGACAGCGGGGCCCGGCTGATGACCCTCGGCGGCGACCACACGATCGCGCTGCCGCTGCTCCGCTCGGTCGCCAGGAAGCACGGCCCGGTCGCGCTGCTCCACTTCGACGCGCACCTCGACACCTGGGACACCTACTTCGGCGCCGAGTACACCCACGGCACCCCGTTCCGGCGGGCCGTGGAGGAGGGCATCCTCGACACCTCGGCCCTGTCCCACGTGGGTACCCGCGGCCCGCTGTACGGCAAGCAGGACCTCACCGACGACGAGAAGATGGGCTTCGGGATCGTCACGTCCGCCGACATCTACCGGCGCGGCGCGGACGAGGTCGCCGACCAGCTGCGCCAGCGCATCGGTGACCGCCCGCTGTACATCTCCATCGACATCGACTGCCTGGACCCGGCGCACGCGCCCGGCACCGGCACCCCGGAGGCGGGCGGCATGACCTCGCGGGAGCTCCTGGAGATCCTGCGCGGCCTGGCGTCCTGCAACCTGGTCTCCGCCGACGTCGTCGAGGTGGCGCCCGCGTACGATCACGCCGAGATCACCGCGGTGGCCGCCTCGCACACGGCGTACGAACTCACCACGATCATGTCCCGCCAGATCGCCGAGGCCCGCAAGGGGAACCCGGCCGGGTGATCCGCGACCGGGACCACGAGGAGAAGGCAGCGCAGTGACCCACGACCACGACCTCGTACTCCGCCCGACGGCCGCCCAGCGGGAGGCCGCGCTGAACCCCCCGCCCGGCCGCCACGGCGGGGACCTGGTCGTGGAGACGCTGGCCGGGCTCGGCGCGACGACGGTGTTCGGGCTGCCCGGCCAGCACGCCCTCGGCCTGTTCGACGCGCTGCGCCGCTCCGACCTGCGGTACGTGGGCCTGCGCGTGGAGAACAACGCGGGCTTCGCGGCGGACGCGTACGGCAGGATCTCCGGTGAGGCCGCCCCGCTGCTGCTGTCGACGGGGCCGGGCGCGCTGACCTCGCTGGCCGCGCTCCAGGAGGCCGCCGCGGCCTCGGCGCCCGTCCTCGCCATCAGCAGCCAGGTCCCGACGGCGGGCCTGGGCGGCGGCCGCCACGGCTATCTGCACGAACTCCCGGACCAGTCGGCCTCGTTCCGGGGCGTCGTCAAGTCCGTGCACACCGTCCGTACGCAGTCCCAGATCCCGTCCGCGATCGCCGCCGCCTGGGAGTCGGCGCTGACCGCGCCGCACGGCCCGGTGTGGGTGGAGATCCCGCAGGACGTGCTGCTCGCCGAGACGACGCTCCCGGTGGTGACGGGCGCCGACGCCTTCCCCGAGGAACTCCCCCCGCGCCCCGAACTGACGGCCGTGGCGGCGCATCTGCTGTCGTCCGCCGCCCGTCCGGCGATCATCGCGGGCGGGGGAGTCGTACGGGCGGACGCGGCGGGCAAGCTGCGGCAGCTGGCGGAGCGGCTGTCGGCGCCGGTCGTGACCACGTTCGGCGGCAAGGGCGCCTTCCCGTGGACGCATCCGCTGTCGCTCCAGTCGTGGCTGGAGGACCGGCACACCACGGACTTCCTGGAGGACGCGGACGTCCTGCTGGTCGTCGGCTCGGGGCTCGGCGAACTCTCCTCGAACTACCACACGTTCAAGCCCCGCGGCCGGGTCGTCCAGATCGAGGCGGACCTCGGCAAGCTGGAGTCCAACCACCCCGCGCTGGGTATCCACGCCGACGCGCGCCTGGCGCTGCAGGCCCTGCTGGAGACGATCGAGGAGCCCCGCGAGGACGCGTCGGCGCCCGAGCGGGTGCGGGAGGTGCTGGCGAAGGTCCGCGCACGCATCGACGCTCAGGAACTCACCCTGGAACAGGACCTGTTGGCGTCCGTCCGGCGGGCCCTGCCGTCCCGGGCGCCCTCCTTCTGGGACATGACGATCCTCGCGTACTGGGCGTGGTCGGCGTTCGATCCGCGGGGCGCCAACACCATGCACTCCGCGCAGGGTTCCGGCGGTCTCGGCTACGCCTTCCCGGCGGCCCTCGGCGCGGCCGTCGCCGACCCCACGTCCCCCGTCCTCGCGGTCTCCGGCGACGGCGGGGCGCTGTACTCCGTTGCCGAGCTGGCCACCGCCCGGCAGTACGACCTGAACGTCACCTGGCTGATCGTCGACGACGGCGGCTACGGCATCCTCCGCGAGTACATGACGGACTCGTTCGGCGCGACGACGGGGACGGAGCTGACCCGACCGGACTTCGTGGCGCTGGCGGAGTCGTTCGGAGTGCCGGGGGTACGGACGAGCCCCGAGACGCTCGCGGAGGATCTGGCGAAGGCCCTTGCCGCGCCGGGTCCTTCGGTGGTGGTGCTGCCGGTGGTGCTGCGGATGTTCGCGCCCACGCACACGGTCCCCGAGTGAGACGCGGCAGCGGGCGCGCGCCGTACCCGCCAACCGGCTGATCGACGGCACAGCACCACACCGTCAGGAGGAGCCGCCTCTCAACTCCGCAGGAGCCGACCGTACTTCTCCCTGTACGCGGTGCGTTGTCTGTCGTATGCGTCCACGAAGGCCCGCTGCTGGACGGGACCCATGGTCTTGTCGGGTATCTGACCTGCGGGGACGAGGTCGGGGACGGCGCGGAAGACGTCGGCCGCGGCATCCCAGCGGTCGCCTCCCCGCTGCCTCGCCTTCATGAGGTCGTCCGCCATGCGGGGCAGCAGCCCGCGGAGGTACTCCGAAGGCTGCTCCTTGCCGCGGAGTTCGTCCGGTTCGGGCGGCGTCTCATCGGGCCGCGCCAGGACGCGCAACGTCCACAGTGCCGCCAGCAGGCGCCCGGACGAGGAGTGATGGGCGAGCTCTTCTCTCGACATGCCTGATTCATCGGCACGTCGCCGCCTGTCGAACCCCGGACTCGTGGGGACGCAAGGGTGCGGGCCGCCCGGAGCTGTCGACCGGGCGGTCCGTCGGGTGCGGCTGGCGGCCGGTCAGCGCAGGAAGCTGCCGAACAGGGCGTTCGTGTACGGGGCCGACAGGTCCTTCGGGCCGAAGGCCAGGGCGGACTTGGTGGTGAGGCCCGAGGCCGTGCCGCGCAGCAGCCAGACGGCGCCGTTGGAGGCGTTCTCGGCGATGGACGCGGCGGCCAGGTCGCGGTGTCCGTCGCCGTCGACGTCGAGCAGCGCGGTCGTGGCGCCGAACTGGTCGTTCGCCTCGGCCACTCCGGGGACACCCGCCGTGTCCTGGTGGAAGACCTGGGCACCGCTGCCGGTGAGGCCCGCGGCGCTGCCGTGGAGCAGGGCGACCGAACCGGCGTCGGCGATGGTGCCGACGTCCTCGCCCTCGATGCCGAGCGCGACGTCCGCGTAACCGTCGCCCGTGACGTCGGCGACGGAGACGGCGGAGCCGAGGCGGTCGCCCTCCTCCTGGGCGCCCGGGAAGCCCGGCAGGTCCTGGTCGAAGGCGTGGGTGTTCGCGTCGGTGAGGCCCGCGGCGGAGCCGTAGGCGATACGGCCCTTCTGGGACCAGTCGTCGGCGCCGACCACCAGGTCGTCGTAGCCGTCGCCGTTCACGTCGCCGACGCCCGTGCCCGCGTCGCCGCCCGTGGTGTCGCCGGGTGCCTGGCCGCGGGTGAAGCCGGTGGTCCCGCCGCCCATGAGCAGGCGGTTCCCCCAGGTGCCGTCGCCGGTGTAGACCCACTGGACGATGTCGTCGCGGCCGTCGCCGTTGAAGTCGCCGACCTCGCCGGAGACCACGGGGCCGGTGATCGAGGAGGGGCCGTCCTCGCAGCCGCCGCCCGTCGCGCAGGAGGCGTCCTCCTCGGACCAGCCCCACCACAGGGACTTGTCGAGGAGCGGCAGTACGGCGGTGGGCTTGCCGTCGCGCTTGATCGGGCCCTTCCACAGCGCGGCCGGGGCGCCCGACGGGTCGTCGCCGCTCACCCGCTGCGCCGAGAACAGAGCCAGGTCGGTCTTGCCGTCGCCGTCGAAGTCACCGGCCTGGGGCGCGGCCCCGTACGCGATGCTCGTGCCGCCGGTCAGGCCGGAGGCGGAACCCCAGAGGATCACCGAGCCCTCCTTGCCGCCGGCGATCACGAGGTCGCCGTAACCGTCGCGGTCCAGGTCGGCCTTGGCGAACGAGGCGCCGAAGAGCTGGTTCTGGGTGGCGGCCCCGGGGATCCCGGTGGTCGAACGGCTGACGATCTTCTTCTTCGTGGTCGACAGGCCGTCCGCCGAGCCGTACATCACGGCCACGTAGCCGGCCTTCGTCTGGCTGGAGACCGTCGCGTCGGGCGCGCCGACGACCAGGTCGGCGTAGCCGTCCCCGTTGAAGTCGTCCGCGGCGGGGACGGATCCGGGGGCGGCCGAGGCGGAGCCGGAGCCGGTCAGCACCACAGAGGCGGCCAGGGGTACGGCCAGGAGGGCGCTGCTGATCCTGTGTCGGGTGGCTCGGGGCGCTCGGGACATGGCGGTGCCTTTCGAGTCGGTCGTGAGAGCTGCTGCTCAGGAAGTGCGACTCGAACAAGGGGGCAGGGGTTGTACGTGGGAGTGGGGTTGTACGAGGGTTGGTCGCTTTTCGGTCAGGTCCGCAGACGCGCCGCCAGCCCCTCGAAGTAACCGCGGTGCACGGCGGTCAGGTCGACCTCCTCCGGGTCCAGGAGCCACAGCAGGTGGGCGCCCTCGATGAACGCCGCCACCTCCGTGGCCAGCGCCGCCGGGTCCAGGTCGGACCGAGCCGTGCCGTCGGCCGCCGCCCGGGTGAACAGGGCGTTCAGATGAGCCCGCAGGGCCCGGCCCCGGTCGCGGAACCAGGTGTGCAGGGCCGATCCCGGCTCCAGGTTCTCGGCGGTGAGGGTGGTGTGCAGGGCGGCCAGTTCCCGTTCGGCGGCGGCGGTGTGCTCGGCGTCCCGTACGAACCAGTCGAAGGCCTCGTCGAGGGTGGGCTCGGCGGCCGGGGGGACGGACAACCGCTCCAGGGCGCGCCGGTCGGCCTCCTCCAGGACGGCCTGGACGAGGCCGTCCTTGCTGCCGAAGTGGTGGATCAGGGCGGAGGGGGTGGCGCCGGCCCGCTCGGCGATGGCGGCCACACCCGTGCCGCGCACGCCCTGCTGCGCGAACAGCCCGATCGCCGCGTCGACCATCGCGCGACGACGTGCCACGCCCCGCTTCTGCACCTGCCCCTTGACTCCCGCCATGGGGATCAGGGTGCCGGGCTCAGGGCGGGGCGTCCAACTCGAAAAACGGCTGCGTGGCCTGTGCCCCGCCATTATCTTGAATGGCCATGCAGGAAAATAAGCCCCGGACCGAGGATGAGATCGAGAACGTGACAGGGATCGAGAACGTGACGGAGACCGAGAACGTGACGGAGACCGAGAACGCGACGGAGGACATGCACGAGCACCTGATCGGCCGTGAGCGGATCGTCGCCGCGGCCGGAATCGAGCTGTGGGCCGAGGAGTTCGGCAGCCCCGACCACCCGACGGTGTTGCTGGTGATGGGGGCCCAGGCGCAGGGCGTGCAGTGGAACGACGGTCTGGTGCGGCGTCTGGTCGACGGGGGGCGCCGGGTCATCCGGTACGACCACCGTGACACCGGGCGCTCCTCCACCGTCGACTACGCCGCCCGGCCGTACACGGTCGCCGACATGGCGTCCGACGCGCTCGCCGTCCTGGACGCGTTCGGGGTGGAGCGCGCGCACCTCGTGGGGGCCTCCCTGGGCGGGGTCATCGCCCAGCGGATCGCCGTCACGGACCCCGGGCGGGTGCTGACCCTGACGAGCCTGTCCTCCCAGCCCCTCGGCACGGACATGGCGGCCGTGGTGCAGCGGGCCATGCGGGGCACGCCCCCGCAGCCCGGGGAACTGCCGCCGCCCAAGGCGGAGTTGCTGACCGCGCTCGCCTCCGCCTTCCCCGGCCCGGACACCGGGCCCGAGGAGTACCTCGCCCTCCGGCTGCCGCTGTGGCGGGTGCTGCACGGCCCGGTGCTGCCGTTCCCCGAGGAGGAGTACCGGGCGGTGGAGCGGCGGGTGTACGAGCGGGCCCGTGATCTGCTCGCCGGGTTCAACCACACGCTCGCCGGGGCCGCCGGCGGCGACTCCACGGCGGGCCTCGCCTCCGTCACCGCGCCGACGCTCGTCCTGCACGGCACCGAGGATCCGATGTTCCCGCCCGCGCACGCCGAGGCCACCGCCGCCGCGATCCCGGGCGCCCGTCTGGTCATGGTCGAGGGCATGGGCCACACCCTGCCTCCGGCCCTGGATGACCGCCTCGCCGGCGAGATCCTGCGCCACACGGCCTCAGTGGCCGCCTGAGCACGAGCGGCCTGAGCGCGAGCGGCCTGAGCACGAGCGGCCTGAGCGCGAGCGGTCTGGGCCGAGCGGTCCGGGCATGAGCGGCCCGGGCGTGAGCGGTCCCGGTGGGAGTGGTCCGGGTCGGAGCGGTCCGGGCGCGAGCGGCCTCGGCCCCTCGGATCAGCGAGCCGTCGTGGCGGAGCGGGCGCGGAACGTACGGCGATACGTGTCCGGCGGCACTCCGACCGTGCGGTTGAAGTGCCGCCGGAGAGTCGTGGCCGTGCCCATGCCGGTGGCCTCCGCGATGGTGTCCACCCCGTCGTCGGTGGCCTCCAGCAACTCCTGGGCCCGGCGGATGCGTTGGGTCAGCAGCCACTGCAACGGGGTGGTGCCGGTCGCCGCCCGGAAGTGCCGGCCCAGGTTCCGGGCGCTCATGTTCGCCCGGCGGGCCAGGTCCTCCACGGTCAGGGGTCGGTCGAGGTGTTGGAGCACCCAGGGGAGCAGCCCGCCGAGCGGATGGTCGTCGCGCGCGGGCACCGGGGCCGTGACGAACTGGGCCTGGCCACCCGCCCGGTGCGGTGGTACGACCAGCCGCCGGGCCGCGGTGTTGGCGACCGCCGAGCCGTGGTCCAGGCGCACCAGGTGCAGGCAGAGGTCCAGCGCGGCGGCCTTGCCCGCGGAGGTGAGCACGCTGCCGTTGTCCACGTACAGCACGTCCGGGTCGACCTCCACCTCCGGGTGGCGGGCGGCCAGGACGTCGGTGTGCGCCCAGTGCGTGGTCGCGCGCCTGCCGTCCAGCAGGCCGGCGGCGGCCAGCACGAACGCGCCCGTGCACAGCGAGGCCACCCGCGCGCCCGCCTCGTGGGCCGCGCGCACCGCGTCGACCAGGGCGGCGGGCGGCTGCTCGTCGACGTCGGCCCAGCCGGGGACGATCACCGTGTCCGCGTACCGCAGCCGGTCCAGGCCGTGATCGGGCTCCATCCGGAACCGGCCGACCCGCACCGCGTCCGGTCCGCAGACCGAGACGTCGTACCAGGGGCCGGGGACGCCGTCCGGGGCGGACGCGAAGATCTCGTACGCCACGGACAGTTCGAAATGCAGCATGCCCTCGGTGACGGCCAGCGCGACAGAGCTCATGTCCGGAATTGTATGGGGCATGTCGTTCCGGACACTCACGGTGGGGCTGCCGCCCTCGCCAGGATGGTCACGACGGAACGACGTGACGACGAAACGCCGGTACCAGGTCGGCTTTTCGCGCACGGCGGTGGTGGTCAACGGTGGAACGGTGGGAGACACGATGGGAACGGCGACGGGGGCGGGGCGGCGCACGGTGGCGGTCTTCGGTGCGTACGGGCACACCGGGCGGTTCGTGGTGGCGGAGCTGAGGGCGCGGGGGTTCGTCCCGGTGGCGGTGGGCCGGGACGCCGGCAAGCTGCGGGCGTTCGCGGCCTCCGAGCCGAAGCCGGTGCTCGGCACCCGGACGGCCTCGGTCGACGACGCGGCCTCCCTCGACCGCGCGCTGGCGGGCGCGGACGCGGTGATCAACTGCGCCGGGCCGTTCGCGGTGACCGCCGCCCCGGTGATCGAGGCGGCCCTGCGCGCCGGGATCCCGTACGTCGACGTGGCGGCCGAGATCGAGGCCAACGCCGACACGTTCACGCACTTCGCCGAACGGGCGCGTGCCGCGGGGGCGTTGATCGTCCCGGCGATGGCCTTCTTCGGCGGCCTCGGTGATCTGCTCGTCACGGCGGCGATGCAGGACTGGACGGCCGCCGACGAGGCGCACATCGCGTACGGGCTGAGCGGCTGGCATCCGACGGCGGGGACCCGCGCGGCGGGCGCGGTCTCCCGGGAGCGCAGGGACGGCCGCCGGGTCCGGTACGCGAACGGGGGCCTGGAGTACCGCGACGACGCCGCGCCCGGTCTGAAGTGGTCCTTCCCCGAGCCGATGGGCACACGGGCCGTCATCGGCGAGTTCAGCATGGCCGACATCGTCACCGTCCCCAGCCATCTGTCCGTCCCCGACGTGACCACCTACATGACCGTCGAGGCGGCCGGTGAACTGGCCGATCCGGACACCCCGGCGCCCGCCGCCGCCGACGAGCACGGGCGGTCGTCGCAGACCTTCCTCGTCGACGCCGTCGTGCGCTCCGGCGGGGTGGAGCGGCGGGCCGTGGTGCGCGGCCAGGACATCTACGCCGTCAGCGCGCCCCTCGCGGTGGAGGCGGTGGACCGCGTCCTCGGTGGGCGGACCCGCGCGAGGGGTGTCGTCTCCGCCGGGGCCGCCTTCGACGCGGCCGACTTCCTGCGGGCGCTGTCCGCGCACCTCACCGTCGAACTGGTCCGGTGACGACGGTTTCCCAGGCGGCACGACGGGCTCCCGGCCGTTCGGCCGGGAGCCCGTGCGGTACGGCGCCGGTGTTACCAGATCGCCTCGACCCACTCCGGGTGGTCGATGAACGGGTTCCGGTTGCCCTGGTAGTTGTTGTAGATGAGGTCGTTGCGGCGCTCTTCCCAGGCGTCCGGCGGGTCCTCGTCGTTCCAGGCCTTCAGCACGGAGAGGCGGCCGTGGAAGCGGGTGCCGCCGTTGTTGACGGAGTCGTTGGGCTCCAGGTCGGGCCAGCCGTCGTCACCTTCGTAGCGGACCGCCATGTAGAGGATCATGCGGGCCACGTCGCCCTTGACCGCGTCGCGCGGCTCGAAGGAGTTCGAGTCGATGAGGCTGCCGCCGCTGTTGGTGAAGCTGCTGCCGCCGTTGTCGAAGTCGAGGTTGCCGCGCCTGGCGTTGACCTGGACGTCCTCGGCGCGCAGGTGGTGCAGGTCGGTGCCCGGGCCGGCGGAGGTGCCGAAGTCGCCGTGGGACTGTGCCCACACGTGCTCGCGGTTCCAGTCGCCGGTGTTGCCGCCGTTGAGGGACTTGCTGCGGGAGATGCCGCTGTACAACAGCTTGACGTTGTTGCTGTTGTCGGGGTCCTGGTCGGTGACCTTCAGTGCGTTCCAGACCGCCGAGTACGAGATGGCCGTCTGGTCGCTGATGATCGTGTGCAGCGAGGACTTCAGGGCGGTGCCGGTCTTGCCGATCGCGTTCGCGTAGTACGTGTCGTCGTACGCCGTCGTCGTCGCCGAGGCGGGGGCGGCGGTGGCCGTCGGCAGGACGAGACCGACGAGCACGGCCGACGTCGCGAGCGCCACCGTCTTCCAACTGCGTATCCGCGCAGCAGGCATGAGGGGTTGTCCCTTCCCAGAAGGCCGCGTGGCACGAGGGGTGGTTCGGGGAGCCTCGGTCTACGCGGGTTGACTGTGTGGGTAATCGAGAGATTGGCATGGACGGGTCAGTCGATGTGTAACCGGCAGGGGGCGGTTTGGTGACGTTATTGAAAACACGTCAACTCCCGTGCAGTCAGCCGATGCTGGGCGCCCCGATCGAAGGGGAGACCCCAATTGACGTGCGACGTCAGGCGTGCTGCGCACCCTCGGCGCGAGGTGCCGAAGAAGGAGCGGGCGGGGCCGCTGGGGTGGGAGCGGGCGGGGCCGCGGGGATGGGAGCGGGCGGGGCCGCGGGGCTGAGGGCCTGCGGCGGCGCGGAGGCGGGGGTCTTCGGTGCGGGGCGGTCCAGCAGGGTCAGATAGTGGCTGACGTGGGTGGCCGCGGTGAGCATGGCGACGCCCCGTGCGGTCAGCTTGCGCTGCCAGTCGCCCAGGGAGGCGGCGAGGGCGTCCGTGCCGCCGGCCGTGCGGATCTGCCGCACCACGTCGGCGATGTGGTCCAGCGGATGGCCGCCGCGCCGGAGCAGGTGGGCGAGTTCGGCGTCACGGACGTCGTCGCCGCGGAAGACCCGGTATCCGGTGGCCGGGTCGCGGCCGGGAGCGAGGATGCCGACGTCCTCCCACTTGCGCACCGTCGCCGCAGTGACGCCGAGCCGACGGGCCAGTTCCCCGACGGTGCGGGTGCGGGCGGCCTTCGGCTCCGTCCGCGCCCCGGGCACCGCGGTCTGCGCCGTCAGGTGGCCGAGGGCCGTCCGCAGCGCGTCGAGGGTCTCCCGGTCGCGGAGCAGCCGGCTGTGGCCGCGGTCGATGAGGGTCAGGGCGTCGTCGAGGGTGTCGTCGTGGAGCGCGCGCATGATGCGGCCGCCGACGGCGTGCCCGTACGCCGGGACGAGGGCGAGGAAGGCGCGCAGCGCCGCCGCGTGCACCTCGGTGTAGACGCGGTAGCCGCTGTCCGTGCGCTCGGCGGGCGGGAGGAACCCGTCCCGCTCGTAGTTGCGGACCGCCTGGGCCGAAAGGCCGTGCTCACGCGCGAGGTCGGAAGGTCGCAGACTCGTCATCGTTTGAGACTTTACGGTCATGCCGAGTCACTGTGCACGCACGATGCCGCGCCAAGTCTCAACCGAGCCTTCAAAGATACGATCGAGGCTCATGAGTCAGGACATCCGAGACTTCGTGCCCCCGTCGTGCGACCTTCTGGCGCTCGGCGAACCCACCCACCAGGAACCGGCCTTCGCGCGGGTGCGCAACGACCTGTTCGCCGAACTGGTCGAGCACGGCTTTCGTTCCATCGCCCTGGAGACGGATCGCGTGGCCGCGCTCGTCGTGGACGACTTCGTCCGGGAAGGGACCGGAACCCTCGACACGGCGATGGGCGAGGGCTTCTCCCACGGCTTCGGCGAACTGGACGGCAACAGGCGGCTGATCGCGTGGATGCGTGCGTACAACGAGAGCCGGGCCCCCGAGGAGCGGCTGACGTTCCACGGCTTCGACGCCCCGCTGGAGACCATGAGCGCTCCCAGCCCCCGGCCCTACCTCGAACACGCCCGCGCCTACCTGATGCACAGCGCGGTCCCCGGCCAGGACGTCGACTTCGCGGACCTCATCGGCGACGACGAGCGGTGGAGCCGCACGGAGGCGGTCCTGGACCCCGCCCGGTCGGTCGGCGGATCGGCGGCCGCCGAGCGGCTGCGGGTGATCGCGGACGACATGCTGGCCGCCCTCCACGAACGGGCGCCGGAACTGATCGCGGCGACCTCGCGGGCCGCGTGGTGCCGGGCCAGGATCCACCTCACCGCCGTCATCGGTCTGCTGCGCTACCACCGGGAGGCGGCGCGGCGCATCGAGGAGGGAGCACGGCTGACGCGGCTGTGCGTCACACGGGACGTGCTCATGGCCCAGAACCTCCTCGACATCCGGCAGGCAGAGTCCCGCCGCGGCCCGACCATGGTCTTCTCGCACAACCTCCACCTCCAGCGGAACCCCGGCACCATGCGCATGGGGGACGCGGAGGTGAACTGGTACGGCGCCGGTGCCGTCGTGGGGTCGCTGTCGGGCGAGCGGTACACCTTCGTCGCCGGCAGCCTGGGCCGCAGCGAGGCCATCGGGCTGGGCGAGCCCGACCCGGACACCTACGAGGGCGGCCTGCAACGCCGGGTCGCCACCTGGGCTCTGACCCCGGCCGCCGCGATCCCGACCGCCCGCACCCGTACCGACACCACGCCCCGGCAGGGATACTTCCCCCTCGACCGGGCGACTCTGGACGGCGCCGACGCGGTCCTGCACATCGCGGCGGGGTGAGGGCGGGCGCCGAACGGGCCGGGCGGGCCGGGCGGGCAACCACCAGGGGGGCCCTTTCGTCTTCCTCTCCGGGCCTGCAACCCTGTGTACCACTTGTGACCAGCCGACCGACCCGACCTGTTCACCGGAGAGACCATGCCGTCCAGCGCGAAGAGACCCAGTCGACTGAACGACACCATGGCCGAATAAATTGATATCCATAGCGTCGCGGGTGTTCTCGCGAATAAGCCGCGGAATGGCCTCCGCCGAATGGCGCCGGCCCCGGGTCCTGCTGTGGGCCGCGATGAGCGTGACGGCTCTCGGATTCTTTGTCGCGCTGGAGACCGCCGCACGTCACTACGGTCTGCCGGGGCCGATCACCAACCAGGCGCGAGAGGTGGTTTTCGCCCCCAAATCGGGCCCGTTGCTGTATGCCAGCATGGCGCTGACGATGGTGGTGCTCACCTGGCGGCAACGGTGGATCGCGGCCGCCGTCGCCGTCGGCATCGACATCGTCTTCTTCCTGGTGCGGTGGGCCGTCGGCGCCGACATGATGTTCGGCAACGGCGCGCTGTGGGTGATCATCGGCTGTGCCGTCATCGCCCTCACCCGCCGCACCGGCCGGGAGAGAACCCTGCTGCTGAAGGGTGTCGGGCTGGGCCTGCTGCTGGTGGCCGGCCGCAAGACCGGTGACACGTGGCTGCTCATCACCTCCAAGACCCGCCCGCTGGTGCTCGACCAGTACCTGGCGGCCGCCGACCACGCGCTGGGCAACCCGTCGTGGCTGATGGGGCGGCTGGTCAGGGCCACCGGCCCGGTCGGCACCCACCTCCTCGACTGGATCTACATCCAGCTCGCGGTGGCCGCCGTCGCCGTCGCCCTGTACCAGCTCCGCCATGTGGCGGTCGAGCGCCGCTTCCCGCGCCACCACCTGGTGCGCACCTTCCTGGTGATAGGGCTCCTCGGACCGGGCATCTACATGATCTTCCCGGTGGTGGGGCCGGTCTTCGCCTATGGCGCCGGCGCCATGGGGACCGGCGGCGAGCACTTGGCCGTGGCCAACCTGTGGCCGCACACGGCCCCGCCGATCGGTATCCCGGAACCCATGCCGTACGACGAGATAACCCCGCGCAACTGCATGCCCAGCCTGCACACGGCATGGGCCACCGCGATCTTCATCCACTCCCGCGGCGGCCCCCGGGCACTGCGGTACGCGGGCGCGTTCTGGCTGGTCGCCACGCTCTGCGCGACGCTGGGCTTCGGCTACCACTACGGCGTGGACCTCATCGCCGGTGTGGTGTTCACGCTCACCATCGAGGCGGGCCTGCGCACCTACGACCGCGGCTGGGACCGCTCGGGGCTCCAACTGGTCGCCTACGGCACGACGCTCTTCGTGGCGCTGCTGGTGTCGTACCGCTGGCTGCCGGAGGAGATGGCCAGGTATCCATGGGTGGCCGGACCGCTGCTGATCGCGGCCATGGCCTCCGTGGTCCACGGCTACGCGCGGACCGCCGGGCGGTGGGAGCCGAAGGCCGCGCCGCTGCCGCAACCGGAACCGAGACTCGAACTGGTCTGAGCGGCGCGGCGGAACCCGGCTCAGCCCCTCAGCCGCTCACCCAGTTCGGCGAGGTCGGACACGAACCACGTCTGACGGTTGCGGTTGCACTCCCGGACGAAGTCCCGCAGGGCCTCGCTCGCCGTCGTGTGGCGGGAGATGTCGCCGACGACAGCGAGGCCCATGCGGTACTGGACGAACTTCTGCACGATGTCGCCCGCGACCCGGGTCCGCAGCTGGAAGAAGGTCTCGTCGAACCGCTCGACCGGGATGACGACCCACGCGGCGCCCTGGTAGCCGGCGTCGCCGATGAGATCCATGACGTCGCTCTCGCTGGCGATCACCTCGCCCTCGGGTGCGCACAGGAGAACAGGCACGTCGTGGATCGTCCGCAGGGTGATCGTCATGGGCGTCGAGGCTACGTGCCGCCCCGTCCCCCGGTCGACGCATTTCCGGCGGCCGAGCGCCTCGTGGCGTACGAGTACGGGGGCGCGGGGCGTGGGTGACGAGGTTCCCGCTGGGTGTGCGTCGGCCGTCGGGCGGAGAGCCGGGCCTACTTGCTGTGGACGATCTGGATGAGGTTGCCGCAGGTGTCGTCCAGGATCGCGGTGGTGACGGGGCCCATCTCCAGCGGCGGCTGGGTGAAGCGCACGCCCAGCGCGCTCAGGCGGTCGTACTCCGTGGGGACGTCGTCGACGGCGAAGGAGGTGGCCGGGATGCCGTCCTCGACCAGGGCCGCCTTGTACGGCTGTACGGCCGGGTGGCCGGAGGGCTCCAGGAGCAGTTCGGTCCCCTCGGGCTCCTCCGGTGAGACCACGGTGAGCCATCGTTCCGTGCCGCCCATCGGGACGTCGTGCTTCTTCACGAAGCCCAGCACGTCGGTGTAGAAGCGCAGGGCCTTCTCCTGGTCGTCGACGAAGACGCTGGTGATGTGGATCCTCATGACGTGCTCTCCGGTGCGTCGGGCCTGAGCCATCGGCTCATGATCCGCTCGAGGGGTTCGGTGTCCAGGTCGTGGAACTTGTAGCGGCCCTGGCGGCGCGTGACGACCAGACCCGCGGACTCCAGGACCGCCAGGTGCTGGCTGATCGCCTGCCGGGACAGCCCGAGACCGTGCTTGGTGACCAGCCGCGCGCATATCTCGAACAGGGTCTGACCGTCCCGTTCCACCAGCTCGTCGAGGATGCGCCGCCGGGTCGGGTCGGCCAGCGCCTTGAACACATCCTCCGCCATGCCCTCCACGATAGGCAAGCAGCCACTTGCCTATCAAGCGGTGACGTCCGCTCAGTCCTCGCCGACGAGGCCGCCGTAGGTCTCCGTGTACATCACCGTGTGGTCCTCGGCCCGGAAGGCCGCCTCGGCGGCGTACGCGGCCCGGCCTCGGCGGTCCTCCTCGGTGAGGTCGGGGTGGACGGGGGCGCCTGCGGGGCGGACCGGAGCTGGACCAGGTGGCGTTCGCCGTGGTCGTCGAAGCCGGGCTCGGGGTCGTCGGTGTGGCAGTACAGACGCATACGCACCCAGCCGTCGGAGGCGTCGAGGGCGGGAGGGGCCGGGAGCGGCGGCTCGTCGTCGGGCCAGGCGTCCCTCGCGTCGCCCGTGACAGCGGGTCAGCAGCGCGTGGCCGACGACCGTGCCGTCCTCCCCGGTGGCGACGATCGACAGGCCGTCGATCCAGCCGGCGTCGGCCCGCAGCGCCTCGACGAGGTCGGCCTCATCGGGCCGGCCGAACGCCGCGAGGTTGACGGTACGGACGGCGGGGACGTCCGCGTCGGTCTCGGCGCGAGTGATCCACGAGATGGGCATGGCGGATGTGTATCCGTTTCGTTGGAGTTCGTGGGTTCCGCCCGGCGGACTCACGCTCCCGCCCGGGCTGATCGGATCGGAGTCAGGCCACGGCCCGGGACGTGAGGAAGCTCCGGGTGCCGTCGACGGCGGTGACCTCCAGCGCGGTCATCGACCTCACCTCACCCGTCTCCTGGAACGATCCGATCGCACACGAACACCCCGACGCTGGCAGCGGGTACGGACCGGTGCCGGGAAATTCCGAACTGGCGTACAACTTTCGGTCATTCTCGCGAGTCGAGTGTGGTGAACGTGCCACGAGTGCGTTCGCCGTCACCCGAGGGGGAAACCTTAATGACTCACCGGATGTCCCGGACGCGCCGGACGTCCCGCAGAACCCGTGTGCTCGCCACGGGCATAGGGGCCGGACTGCTCCTGCCGCTCACCGTCGGTCTCGCGCCGAACGCCGCCGCCGCACCACCGCCCGTCACCTGCACATCGGACAAGGCGGGGCTGGCCGAGAAACTCCAGAAGGACATCGCGGCGGCGGTCGCCAAGCGCAAGGGCACGATGGCTGTCGGGGTCTACGACCGGACCACCAACACCACCTGCACCCTGCGCGGCAGTTCCGCGTACGACTCGGCCAGCGTGGTGAAGGTGACCGTTCTCGCGGCGCTCCTCTGGGACGCCAAGAAGGCCGACCGGTACCTCACCGACCGTGAGACCAGGCTCGCCACCGCCATGATCACCAAGTCCGACAACGCCGCCACCAGCACCCTGTGGAAGCAGCTCGGCATGGCCAAGATCAAGGGTTTTCTGGCGGCCGCCAAGATGACCCAGACCAAGCCCGGCGCGAACAACTACTGGGGCCTCACCCAGATCACGGTCCGCGACGAGCAGCGGCTGCTCGCGCTTCTCGCCGCGAAGAACACCGTCCTCAGCGACAACGCCCGCGCCTATGTGCTGAAGCTGATGAACCAGGTCGTCTCCTCGCAGCGCTGGGGCACCCCGGCCGGGGCGCCGTCCACGGTGAAGGTGCACGTGAAGAACGGCTGGCTGTCGCGGGCCACGCACGGCTGGCGGGTGCACAGCGTCGGCGTGTTCCAGGGCGGCGGCCGTGACTACCGCATCACCGTCCTCACCCACGGCAACCCCGACATGACGTACGGCGTCAACAGCATCCAGGCCGTCGCCAAGGTCATCCACAAGGACCTGGTGCCCGTGACGAGCGCCGCGACGGCGCAGCGCTACGTGCCCACGAGCGAGCCGAAGGAGGCCCTCCCGGCGGTGCCGCCGGCGGACTGACGCCCATGCACGGGGCGGGCTGACGCCCATGCACGGCCGCGGGCCGACGCCCACGCGTCCGCCGTCGACGCCTGACCACCGTCGACGGCGTCCCCGGGCCGGCGTCAGCCGCACAGCCGCTCAGTCACTCGTCAGCCGCTCAGTCGCTCGTCAGTCGATCGTCGGTCACTTGTCAGGACGACGAGCTGCCGTGTCGCCCGGGTCATCGCCACATAGCGGTCCACCGCTCCCTCGACGCCCTCGCCGAAGTCCTCCGGGTCGACCAGGACGACCAGGTCGAACTCGAGGCCCTTCGCCAGCTCGGGGGTCAGGGAGCGGACCCGTGAGGTCGCCCGGAACGAGGGATCGCCGATGACACAGGCGATCCCTTCGTCGTGTGCGGCGAGCCACTCCTCGATGATCGCGTCGCGCCGGACGGCGGCCCCGTGGAGGACGGGCACGCCGCCACTGCGGATGGACGTCGGGACGTTGGCGTCCGGCAGCGCCGCCCGGATGACCGGCTCGGCCTCCGCCATGATCTCCGCAGGTGTCCGGTAGTTGATGCTCAGCGAGGCCAGTTCGACGCGGTCGAGGCCGACCCGCTGCAGCCTCTCCCGCCAGGACTCCGTGAACCCGTGCCGGGCCTGGGCGCGGTCGCCGACGATGGTGAAGCTCCGCGACGGGCAGCGCAGCAGCAGCATCTGCCATTCCGCGTCGGTCAGTTCCTGCGCCTCGTCCACCACGATGTGCGCGAACGGGCCGGCGAGCAGATCCGGCTCGGCGGTGGGCAGTTCGGACTCGTCGACCAGGCTCACCCGGGCGTCCGGGCCGCGCAGCATGACCACGAGGCCCTCGCCGTCGTCCCCGTCGGCGCCGGAGGCGGCCGCCGCCTCGATCAGGTTGTCGACGACCTGCTCCATGCGTGCGCGCTGGGCGGCGAGGACGGCCTCCTGGCGGCGCCTGCGCCGGGCCGTCTCCGGGTCGCCGAGCCGCTGCCGGGCCGCGTCGAGGAGCGGCAGGTCCGACACCGTCCACGCCTGCGGGTCCGCCGTCCGCCGCAACTTCCGTACGTCCTCGGGGCCGAGCCAGGGCGCGCACCTGCGCAAGTAGGCGGGGACCGTCCACAAGTCCGCTACCAGGTCGGCGGCCTCGATCAGCGGCCACGCGTGGTCGAAGGCGGCCAGCAGGTCCCGGTCCTTCGCCAGTGACTTCCTGAGCAGGGCGGGCGAGGTCTCGTCGTCGTGCTTGTCCACCAGGATCGTGAGCAGTTCGTCCCACACCTGCTCGCGGGCCTCGTTGTGCGGGGTGCCGGGCTCCGCCGCCGCGAACGCCTCGGCCCAGTCGTCGGGGCTCACCCACACGTCCGACCAGTGGGTCTCGACCAGCAGCCCCTCGGTGGGCGGCTCCTCGTAGAACCGGACGGCCGCCTCGATCGCCTTCACCATGCCGGCGGACGCTTTCAGCCGGGCCACGTCCGGGTCGGCCTCGATCCCGGCGCCGGCGCCCTCGGCGACCAGGTCCCGCAGTACGCAGATCTGTACGCCCTCCTCGCCGAGGCTCGGCAGGACATCGGCGACGTACGACAGATAGGGCCGGTGCGGGCCGACGAACAGGATGCCGCCGCGGCGGTGGTCGACGCGGGGGTCGGCGTGCAGGAGGTAGGCGGAGCGGTGCAGGGCGACGACCGTCTTGCCCGTGCCGGGCCCGCCGTCGACGACGAGGGCGCCACGCGAGCCCGCGCGGATGACGGCGTCCTGGTCGGCCTGGATGGTGCCGAGGACGTCCCGCATCCGCTCCGACCGGTTGCCGGCGAGACTGGCGATGAAGGCGGACTGGTCGTCGAGCGCGGCATGCCCCTCGAACCCGTCCGGGGCGAACACCTCGTCCCAGTAGTCGCTGATCCGGCCGTCCGTCCAGCGGTACCTGCGGCGGCTCGCCAGCCCCATCGGGTGGGCGTGGGTCGCCCCGAAGAACGGCTCCGCCGCCGGGGAACGCCAGTCGACGAGCAGCCGGCGGCCCGAGCTGTCGGTGAGGCCGAGCCGTCCGACGTAGACGGGCTCCGCGCCGTCCGCGCCGACCATACGGCCGAGGCACAGATCCAGCCCGAAGCGGCGCAGGGTGCGCAGCCGGGCGGTCAGCCGGTGGATCTCCGCGTCCCGGTCCATCGCCTGCCTGCCCGTGCCGCCCGGCGCCCTGCGCTCGGCCGCGAGACGGGCGGACACCTCGGTGATCGTCTGCTCCAGACACCGGGCGACGGCCGCGAAGTGCCGCTCGTCACCGGCGATCAGCGCGGGGTCCGCCTTGGCGGCGAGGCGCTCGGGAAGGGAGAACGCGCTGGTGGTCAGGGAATTCACTGCGTGTGACTCCGATCTGGGGCCGCTGCGGACCCTGGTGTGCGGCACGGTCTGGGGGAACGCACGGTGTGGGGGAACGGCTCACTCGGACGCGAGCGGCGCACTCGCGGCGGCGCCGTCGAGCAGCAGCCGCACGGCCACCGTCGTGCCGTCGGTGCGGATGGTGGCGGCGACCGACTTCGCCCGTACGCCGGTCCCGGGGGCCAGGGCCACCTCCAGCGCCGCCGACAGGGACGCGTACGTCGGAACGGGGCCGTCGTGGCCCGCGCCGATGCCCAGCTCGGCCACGCGGCCCGCCCAGTACGGCTGGTCCACGACCTGGGGTACGACCACCTGGGGCGCCCCGGAGCGGGTGGCCTTCACGGTGGTGCCCGCACCGCCGTGGTGCACGACGGCGGCCACGCGGGCGAACAGCGTCTGATGGCTGACCTCACCGACGGTGAAGCAGTCGTCCCGGTCGTCGACGGGGCCCAGCCCGGCCCAGCCGCGCCCGAGGAGCACCCGGCGGCCCTGCGCGCGAACCGCCTCGACGGCCACCCGGGCGAGGTCCGGGGAACGCATCGCCATGCTGCCGAAGCCCACGTACACCGGGGGTTCGCCCGCCTCCAGCCACGCCGACAGGTCCTCGGGCAGCGGGCGCTCGTCCGGCAGGAACCACGCGCCGGTCTGCACCACGTCCAGATGGGTCAGCCCCTCGCACGGGCCGAGAACCGGGTCCGCCGCCAGCCACGGCCGGTCGGTGAAGACGTGGTCGCGGACGTTGTCCACCGGGTCGAGGCCGATCGTGGCCCGGTGGGTGTTGAGGGCCTCGCCGTACAGGGCGTTCACCCTGCGTGCGTCCAGATCCCACAGCGCCCGGTTGTCGGTCAGCCCCGGCGGGGCGGGCGGGCCGGGACGCGGCGGCGGGGGGAAGTGCGGCGACGGCAGCCCCAGCGGATGGAAGCCCGCGTACACGTAGCGCATTCCGTGCTTCTCGGCGACCGACCGGGCGCCGGCCGGCAGCAGCCCGGTCGCCACCAGCGCGTCACACCCCTCGGCCGCCGTGCCGACCGTCTCGAAGTGCGCGGCGACCAGGTCGGCCGCCAGCCGGAACGCGTCCTCCTGCGTCGGCGGCCTCGCCCCCACCGCCAGCGAACGCACCGGCGGACCGAACGGCACATGCGGGACCCCGACCCTGGCCAGCAGCTCCGCGAACTCCTCGTCCGGGGGCGCGCACACCAGCGCCTCGGCACCGAGCTCCCGCAGCCGCACCGCCAGTCCCGCCAGCGGCTCCACGTCCCCGCGCGACCCGTACGACATCAACAAAACCCGCATGACGCGATCCCCCATTTCCCGCCGACCACGGCTTCGGCCGGTGATTGTGCGGGACACGGGGGGCCTTGCCGCAAGGCCCCCCGTGCGCTATATGTTGAGAGTGGCAAGGAGTAGGTGACTCCTTGCCTTCGCTGTTTCCACGGCCCGCGGCGGACGGATCCGGCCGATTCACGGGGAGTCCACCTCGACGGCATCGAGCCGCCCTACGGTGACCGCCATGCGCCCGAGAACCCTTCTGACGACCCGTCTGCGGACCGTACTGGCCACCGCCACCGCCACTCTCGCCGCCGCCACCTGCCTCACCGCCGCCGGACCGGCGAACGCCGGCCCCCGCACGGCGTGTTCACCCGCCGTGTCCATCGCCGGGTACTCCGACGCCCTCGACAAGACGACGTACGAGGGCACGTTCGTCGGCAACGTCTCCGCCCTGGCCGTGGATGCCGACGGCTCGCTCCTCGCCCTCTCCGACCGCTCCTCCCTCCTCGCCCTGGACGCCCGCACCCTGCGGCCGGAAGGCGTCGTGCCGCTGGCCACCGACACCGGTGCCGTGCTCGACTCCGAGGGCCTGGCCGTCGACCGGGACGGCACCCGGCTGGTCGCCTCGGAGACCGAGCCGTCCGTGCGCCGGTACGACCCCGCGGGCCGCCCGCTGGGCAGCCTGCCCGTGCCAGAGGCGCTGAAGGTCGGCCCGGCCGGGAGGGCCACCGCCAACCAGACCTTCGAGGGCCTCACCCTCCTGCCCGGCGGCCGCGTCCTGCTCGCCACCATGGAGGAGGCGCTCGCCGGCGACACCGCCGACGTCGTCCGCTTCCAGACCTGGCGGCGGCACGGCGACGGCCGGGACTTCCGGCTCGGCGCCCAGTACGGCTACCGCGCTGACACCGGGCTCGGGGTCGTGGAGGCCGCCGGGCTGCCCGGCGGGCGACTCCTCGTACTGGAACGAGGCTTCACCGCGGGCGTCGGCAACACCGTCCGCCTCCACCTCGCCGACATCCGCCGGGCCACCGACACCAGCGGCGTCGACGTCCTCACCGGCCGGGACGACGGGGTGCGGCTCGTCCGCAAGACCCTCCTCGCCGACCTGGTGAACTGCCCGAGCCTCGGCGCCACCGCCAAGCAGCCGCAGCCCAACCCGCTGCTCGACAACATCGAGGGCATGACGGTCACCGGGCGGCGCCACGGCCGCCTGGACGTGCTGCTCGTCAGCGACGACAACCAGAACGCCGCCCAGACGACCCGCTTCTACGCGCTGCGGGTCCGCCTGCCCTGAACCGCCGGTCCGTTCCCGGTCGAGGGGCCCCGCCGACGTGTACGGCGGGGCCCCTCGCCCGTCGGGGCGGCCGCCGCGTGAACCGTCGGGGGGCCCTCGTCCGATGAGGAGGTGTGAGCGACATGAAGCGGGGGAGTCCGGGCGACGCCGCACTGATGCGGGCCGTCGCGGACGGCGACCGTCGCGCCTTCGAGGAGCTGTACCGCCACTACGCGCCGTGGCTCAGGCTGCGGCTGCGCGGACGGTGCGCCGATCCGGTGCTGGTCGACGACGTGGTGCAGGAGACGTTCCTCGACGTGTGGCGGGGAGCGGCCCGCTACCACCGCGAGGGCGACGTGGCGGGCTGGCTGTGGCGGATCGGGTCGCGCCGACTGGTGGACGCGCTGCGCGGCGACGGCGCCCGCGGCCGGCTGCGGCAGGCGCTGGCCCGGCTGCGCCACCGCGACGAGGCGTCCGCCGAGGAACAGGTGCTGGCCCGGGTGCGCCACGGCGACCTGGCGGGCTCGCTCGCCGCGCTCTCACCGGAACTGCGGGCGGTGCTCCAGGCCACGGTCATCGACGGTCTGACGACCCGTGAGGCGGCCGTCCTGCTGGGCATTCCGCCCGGCACGGTCAAGACCCGGGCCATGCGCGCCCGGAAGCAACTGCGGGAGGGCCTGGCATGAGCTGGCACACCGATGACGAGGACCTGCGGGAGTACGCCGCCGGAGCACTGGCGCCGCCCCGGCTGTGGTCCGTCGAGACCCACCTCGCCGCCTGCGCCGGCTGCCGGACGGCGCTCGGGTCCCACGTCGCGCCCGCCGAGACCGACGAGGGCTGGGCCCGCCTGGACGCCGAACTCGACGCCCCACGGCCCGGCCCCCTCGAGTCCCTGCTGATCCGGTTCGGGGTCGCCGAGCACACCGCGCGGCTGCTCGCGGCGACCCCGCTGCTGCGCGCCTCCTGGCTCGGCGCCGTGGTGCTCACCCTGCTGCTCGCCGTCTGCGTGGCGGTCGCCGCGTCACCGCTGATGCTGCTGGCCACGGCCCCGCTGCTGCCGCTGGCGGGGGTGGCCGTCTCGTTCGGCCCGGGCCTCGACCCGACGTACGAGTCGGCCGTGGTCGCGCCGATGCACACGTTCCGGCTGCTGATGGTGCGGACGGTGGCCGTGCTGGCGACGACGACGGCGCTGAGCGCGCTGGCGAGCCTGGCGCTGCCGTCGCTGGGTTTCGCGGCGCTCGGCTGGCTGCTGCCGGCCCTCGCGCTGACCTCGACCGGCGTCGCGCTGACGGCCCGGTTGGGGCCCGTCCTCGCGCCCGCGTTGGTCGGCGGCGCCTGGACAGCCCTGGTGGCGCTGAGCCGCCTGCTGGCCTCCGGCACGCCGCTGCCCTTCACCGCCGAGGGCCAGGGCGGGGCGGCGGCGGTCGCCGTGGTGGCGACGGTGCTGCTGGTGGCGGCACGCGACCGCTTCGACAGCGCGGCCCTGCCCGGCCCCTCCTTCCAGTCCTCGCGAACCCTTCCAACCGCAGCCAGGAGGCTGTCATGACACGACCCACGGTCTCGGCCGCCGGCCTGGCCCTGAGCTATCGAGGCACCAGGGCGGTGGACGATGTGACGCTGCGCCTCACCGAAGGCGTCACCGGACTGCTCGGGCCGAACGGCGCGGGCAAGACGACGCTGCTGCGGATCCTCGCGACGGCGACCGCGCCGGACAACGGGGCGTTCACCGTGCTCGGCCACGACCCGAGCACCGTCACCGGCCGGCAGGACGCCCGCAGGGCGCTGGGCTATCTGCCGCAGAACCCCGGATTCCACCCCGACTTCACCGCCTTCGAGTTCGTCGACTACGTGGCGATCCTCAAGGAGCTGACGGACCGGCGGACCCGGCACGCCGAGGTCCGCCGGGTCCTCGACGCGGTCGGGCTCGCCGAGGTGCGCGGAAGGAAGATCCGGAAACTCTCCGGAGGCATGAAGCAGCGCGTGGCGCTGGCCGCGGCCCTGGTCGGCGACCCGGGTTTCCTGGTCCTGGACGAGCCCACGGTGGGACTGGACCCGGAGCAGCGGATGCGGTTCCGGGAACTGATCGCGGAGGCCGGCGAGGGCCGCACGGTGCTGCTGTCCACCCATCAGACCGAGGACGTGGCGATGCTGTGCCACCGGGTGGTGGTCATGGACAAGGGACGGGTGCGGTTCGACGGCACCCCGGCCGAGCTGACGGCGGTGGCCGACGGCCGGGTGTGGCGCAGCACGGAGCGGCAGCCGGGCGCCCGGGCCGGCTGGCGCACCGGCACCGGCGAGTTCCGCAACGTCGGGGACCCGCCGGAGGGGGCCCGGCTGGTGGAGCCGACGCTGGAGGACGGCTATCTGCTGGCGCTCGGCGGCGACACGGTGGCGGAGGTGGCGGCGTGACGGCCCTGACCCGGCCCCCGGTCACCGCACTCGCGCCGCCGCCGGCCGGGGACGGCCGGCGGGCGGTGCTCGCGCTGGCCCGCGTGGAGGCGCGGCGCCTGCTGCTGCACCCTCTGGTGCTGGTCGCGCTGGCGGGATACCTGGCGCTGCTGCTGTGGCCGGGCGGCGAGCCCGAGGACGCCTACCCGGTCCTCCAGGACGTCGACCGCGAGACCCAGCTGGGACAGCTGGTCCTGGGCCTCGCGGTGATGATCGCCGCGAACCTCGGGGTACTGCGCTCGCACCGGCGGGGCACCGACGGCACCTTCGCGGTGCTGGTGGTGCAGCCGTGGCGGCGCACCTGCGCGCATGTCCTGTCGGTGCTGCCGACCGTGCTGGTCGGGTCCCTGATCGTGGCCGGGCAGTTCACCGCCGAGGCACTGAAACCCGGGGCGGTGGGCCACGGCTCGGTGTTCGAACTGGTGACCGGACCGCTGTTGGTCCTGCTGCCCGCCGTTGCGGGCGTCCTGCTGGGCCGGGTGATCCGGTCGTCGTTCGTGGCGCCGCTCGCCGCGGTCACCGTCATCGCCGCCGCCTTCGTCTTCGTGGCCGACTCCAGCAGCCCGGCCTGGCTGCGCGGCATGGCGCCCGTCCTCTTCGACGAGGGCGCCCGGCCGCTGCCGTCCGGCCTGCTCGGGCGACCCGCGGGCTGGCACGCGCTGTACCTGCTCGCGCTCGCGGTGCTGGCGGCGGCGGGCGCGGTCTTGGTGAGCGGCGGCCGGACGAGGGCCGTACGGGCCACCGCGCTCACGGCGCTCGGTGCGGTCGTGGTCACTGTCGTGCTCCAGGGCACGGCACCGTCGGACGCGGTGCGCGAGGCACGCGTCGTGGCAACCCGTGACCCGGCCGAGGTGCAGGACTGCGAGCGGCACGGGCCGACGACGTACTGCGCCTTCCCCGAGTTCACGCCCTGGATCGACGAGTGGGCCCCGGTCACGGACCGGGTGCGGTCGCTGGCGGGGGGCCCCGCCACCGAACAGGCCCTGACGGTACGGCAGAAGGTCAACGCCCTCGACGGGCCGTCGGGTGTTCAGGAGCCCTTGCCCGCCGCACCCGGCGAGGTGACGGCGAGCACGGCCTGGGGCGGGGAACGGGAGCTGGAGTTCGCGGCGAGCGTCGCCCGGGGGCTGGTCGTCGGGCACGAGCGGTACGAGGGGGCGTACTGCGACGCGCGGGGCCTGCTCATGGTGTGGCTGGCGATCCGCGCGACCCGCGACGGCGAGGCCCTGTTCGACAAGACCGGGGACGCCTTCAACAGCCCCGGGGTGATCCAGGCTCCGGTCACCGCGATCGCCCTGCGCGACCGCGAACTCACCGTGGTCGAGCGGTTGCTCGCCCGGCCGCAGGGGGAGGTGGGACGCGCCGTGCGGGGGCACTGGGCTGAGCTGTCGGCCGCCGGTACGACCACCGATCGCGCGGCCGCCCTGCTGGGTGTGAAGGCCCCGGCCGAGACGGCCGTCGACCGGGAATGGATGTGCGCATGAGACGGCGGGCGGCGGTGGCGGCGGCCCTGACGCGGCCCACGGTGCGGTCACTGCCCTGGCGGCTGCTCGCCGCCGGCTGGGCGGTGGGGCTGCTCGTCGCCGCAGTACCGGTCCTGTTCTCGCTGCACCTCCCGCCGGCGGTGCTGGCCAACGTGGTGCGGGCGGCGGCCCTGTGCGGGGCGGTGGGCATGGCGTTCGCCCTGGACGATCCGGCCCGGCACACCACCGGGGTCACCCCCGTGCCGCGCCCGCTGCGGCAGACGCTGCGGGTGGCCGTGGTGTGGTTCGTGGGCGCGCTCTGGTGGGCGGCGGTCCTGGGCGTCGTAGGGGCGGGCGCCGACTCCGAGGCGTGGGCCGCGCTGCCCACCGGGGCCCTCACGGTCGAGGCCGGGGCGCTGTCCGGGCTGGCGCTCGCGATGGCCGGGGCGGCGGTGCGGTTCAGCGAGGTCCGGCTGCCCGGACCGGCCGTGGCCGCCGCGGTCCCGGCGCTCCCGGTCGCGGCGGCGGTGTTCCTCCCCTACGAGCACGCGCTGTTCGTGCCCCCCGGCGACCCCCGGTGGGCGGACGCCCACACGCTCTGGGCCGGGGTCCTGACCGGAACGCTCGCCGTATGGGCGGCGTGCGGCCCGGAACCACGCCGCCGGTTGGGCGGAGTGCCGAAGCGTGGTGGCGTGCCGAGGCGGGGCGGCGGTCGCTGACCCGGCGGGGCCGGCCGGTGCGGGAGCCGGTGGCCTCAGGAAGGGCGGTCGCACTCGCAGGCGCTCGACGCGGGGTCGTCCAGCAAGCCGCTCTTCGCGGTCAGACAGGCCAGCTGGGCGCGGCTGTTGCTGCCCAGCAGGTCACCGACCTTCTTCAGATGGCTGGCGACGGTCCGGGTGCTGATGCCGAGGCGGCTCGCGATTGCCGCGTCGGTGTAGCCGTCGACCATGAGCCGCAGCACATGCAGCCGGGTCTCGTCGGTGAGCAGTGCGGGGCGCTGCTGGTCGTGCTCGTGGACGACCGGCTTCGCCCGCTCCCACCCGTGGATCGTGGTGGGCTGCCTCACGGTCGTCCTGGGCGAGATCCTCTTCGTTCCGTCCTTCGACATCTGGGTCGCCCGCAAGGTCCCCGCGGACCGGCTCGCCAAGGCCATGGGCGCGATGCACTTCTTCCGCAGCGCCGGCAACATGGTCGGCTCCCTGCCGGCGGGCGCACTGTTCGACCTGGCGACGTCGTGGGACGTGCCGGGCGGGAACTGGTACGTGGCCGCGGTGATCGCGGCGGCGTGCGCCGGCATCTGCCTCTTCAGCCGGGACGAGAGCTCCGCCGAGGAGCCTGCGATCACCACGGAGGAGGAGCGGGCGGAGACCGCGGCGTAATACCGCCGAGGCGGTTGTCGCCCGCCTCTTCGTCGACGCGCCACCCCCCCCAACTGGTCCCGCAAGAGCCGGAGTTGGGGGAGCAGGTGCGTGAGAGGTCATCTCACTCGGGTGCGGCTCTGCCAGGCAGAGCGGACGGGATGCGGGGTGTGAGCCTTCCAGCCGCCGCCAGGGGCCGACGAACGTGATGCTCCATCAAGCCCGGTGCCGGGCTGCGACGTTCGGCACTCGTAGACTGCGCGGTCATGACACAACGATGGCCCTTCATCCACCACGTCACCTTCATCGCCTCGGACCTCGAGGCGAGCACCCGCTTCTACACCGCCGCGCTGAAGCCTCTCGGTGTCGTCGGGGAAGCGGCTGACGGCGGAGCAGAGTTCTGGGAAGAGGAGCTGGACACCCCTTCCTTCGGTCTGTACCCCGCGGGCGACGCCACGGTGACCCGGGGCGCACACATCGCGTTCACCGCACGCGACCGAGCCTCGGTCGACAGCTTCCATGAGGCCGCCCTGGCCGCTGGTGGCACGTCCCGGTACGAACCCCGGCTCTGGCCCGAGTACGGCGCCTATTGCGCGTTCGTGGACGATCCGGACGGCAACAACGTCGAAGCCGTCTACAAGGAGCAGGCGTAGGTCAGTCGCGCGTGGCCCTCACTCCTTCACACTCCGTGAGGAGGGTGCAGCGCAGAGCCGGCATGGCCAAGGGCTGTCCCGCCATCCCCGGCGGGCGCACGACGCCGGGTACGGCACCTCGCCGCATTGCTGGAACGCCCGCATGCATCCGGTGCGCGGACGCCCCTCCGCCTTGCGACGCACCGCGTGGCGATGCCGTGCGCTGATCCACCGCGGATCACGGGACAGCCCTTGGTTGCCCAGAATCCCGGAGCCGACCGCCCCGGCCACGACGTGCCCCCTGCCTGACGGAAAGCGGCTGCGTGCGGTGCGCGCGGCACGGGCGCCGGCCGGGCGCCGGTGGAGAAAGTCCGAACCATGCGCGTGCCCCGGGCCTCCGGGGCCGCCCGTGCCCTGGTCGCGTATCGGGCCGGCGCACGGCATCCGAGGGGCGCCGGGATGAAATCCGCACTCCACGGCGTTGGTCCCTTCCGGACGTACCCGCACGACGAGGAGGGCACCGCGTGGCCGCGCGACAGGGGGAGGACGCCATGGGAGATCCGGCGACGAAACCGGAGGCCGGGCAGACCCCCGGATGGGCCCGTCGGCTCGCCGCATACGCCTGGCGGTACCCCAAGGACGTCGTCCTCGCCCTGGGCTCGTCCCTCGCCGGCATGGGCCTGATGGCGCTCGTCCCCCTGATCACCAAGGTGATCATCGACGATGTCATCGGCGACAAGACCCGCGCCATGATGCCCTGGGCCGGCGCCCTCATCGGCTCCGCCCTCCTGGTCTACGTCTTCACCTACATCCGCCGCTACTACGGTGGCCGCCTCGCCCTCGACGTCCAGCACGACCTCCGCACGGAGATGTTCGGGACGATCACCCGGCTCGACGGGCGCCGTCAGGACGAGCTGTCCACGGGGCAGGTCGTCGGCCGCGCCACCAGCGACCTCCAGCTCATCCAGGGTCTGCTCTTCATGCTGCCGATGACCATCGGCAACCTCCTGCTGTTCGTGATCTCCCTCGTCGTCATGGCGTGGCTGTCCATCCCGCTCACCCTGGTCGCGCTGGCCGTCGCTCCCGCCCTGTGGTGGATCGCCGTCCGCAGCCGCGCCCGGCTCCACCCGGCCACCTGGTACGCCCAGGCCCAGGCCGCCGCCGTCGCGGGCGTCGTCGACGGCGCCGTCAGCGGCGTACGCGTGGTGAAGGGCTTCGGGCAGGAGGCGCAGGAGACCGGGAAACTGCGCGACGTGGGCCGGCGGCTGTTCGCCGGGCGGCTGCGTACCATCCGGTTCAACTCCAGATACACCCCCGCCCTGCAGGCCGTCCCCGCCCTCGGCCAGGTCGCGATGCTGGCACTCGGCGGCTGGCTCGCGGTGCGCGGGCACATCACGCTCGGCACGTTCGTCGCCTTCTCGACGTACCTGGCCCAGCTGGTCGGCCCCGTCCGCATGCTCGCCATGGTCCTCACCGTCGGCCAGCAGGCGCGGGCCGGCACCGAGCGGGTGCTGGAGCTGATCGACACCGAGCCGACACTGACCGACGGGACGAGGACGCTGCCCGCCGACGCGCCCGCGACGGTCGAGTTCGACGACGTGTCGTTCGGCTACGAGGACGGCCGCCCCGTGCTGAACGGGCTGAGCTTCGAGATCCGGCCCGGCGAGACCCTCGCCGTCGTCGGCTCCTCCGGCTCCGGCAAGTCGACCGTCTCGCTGCTGCTGCCGCGCTTCTACGACGTGAGCGGGGGCGCCGTCCTCATCGGCGGCCATGACGTCCGCGAACTGACTTTCGACTCGCTGCGCGCCGCGATCGGCCTGGTTCCCGAGGACTCCTTCCTCTTCTCCGACACCGTCCGCAACAACATCGCCTACGGCCGCCCCGACGCCACGGACGAGCAGATCGAGGCCGCCGCCCGCGCCGCCCAGGCGGACCGCTTCATCGCCGAGCTGCCCGGCGGCTACGCCACCAAGGTCGGCGAACACGGCCTGACCCTCTCCGGCGGCCAGCGCCAGCGCATCGCCCTGGCCCGCGCCATCCTCAGCGACCCCCGCCTGCTGGTCCTAGACGACGCGACCTCCGCCGTGGACGCCCGAGTCGAGCACGAGATCCACGAGGCCCTGAAGCACGTCATGGAGGGCCGTACGACCCTGCTCATCGCCCACCGCCGCTCCACCCTCGGTCTCGCCGACCGCATCGCCGTCCTCGACCAGGGCCGCCTCGCCGACATCGGCACCCACGAGGAGCTGGAGCGACGCTCCGCCCTGTACCGCAGGCTGCTCACCGACCCCGACGAGCTGGGCGGCGTCTCACCCGGCCATCTCCGGCAGGCGCCCGCCGCCGAGGACGCCGTGCGCGACTCGATAAGGGACGAGCTGGACGCCGAGTTCGACGCCGAGCGCGGCATCACGCCCCGGCTGTGGACCGGCGACCGGGAGCCCCGGGACGCCGCCTTCGCCGGCACCCCCGCGACCCCCGAGCTCCTCGCCCAGGTGGAGGCGCTGCCCCCGGCGAACGACACCCCCGACATCGACGAGGCCCGCGCGGTCGCTCCCGAGGACTCGTACGGGCTCAGGCGGCTGCTGCGGGGCTTCGGACTGCCCCTGCTGCTGAGCCTGGCCCTGGTCGCGGTCGACGCCGGCATGGGTCTGCTGCTGCCCGTCCTGATCCGGCACGGCATCGACGAGGGCGTCTCGCAGGCCGTCCTCGGCGGGGTCTGGGCCGCGTCCCTGCTGGCCCTGCTCTCGGTTCTCGTCCAGTGGGCGGCCCAGGTCGGCGAGACCCGGATGACCGGCCGTACCGGCGAACGCGTCCTGTACTCGCTCCGGCTGAAGATCTTCGCCCAGCTCCAGCGGCTCGGGCTCGACTACTACGAGCGGGAGCTGACGGGCCGGATCATGACCCGGATGACGACGGACGTGGACGCCCTGTCGACGTTCCTCCAGACCGGCCTGGTCACCGCGTTCGTCTCCGTCGTCACCTTCTTCGGCATCATGGTCGCCCTGATCGTGATCGACGTGCAGCTCGCCCTGGTCGTCTTCGCCACGCTCCCGCCGCTGGTCTTCTGCACGTTCTTCTTCCGCCGGGCGAGCGTGAAGGCGTACGAACTCGCCCGCGAGCGGATCTCCGTCGTCAACGCCGACCTCCAGGAGTCGGTGGCCGGACTGCGGATCGTGCAGGCGTTCCGGCGCGAGCGCGACGGCGGCGAGCGGTTCGCGGCCGGCAGCGACAGCTACCGCAAGGCCCGTGTGCACGGGCAGTGGCTGATCTCCGTCTACTTCCCGTTCGTGCAGTTCCTGTCGTCCGCCGCGGCCGCGGCGGTGCTCATCGTGGGCGCCCGCCGGGTCGACGCGGGCACCCTGACGACCGGCGCCCTGGTGGCGTACCTGCTCTACATCGACCTGTTCTTCGCCCCGGTCCAGCAGCTCTCCCAGGTCTTCGACGGCTACCAGCAGGCCACCGTCTCCCTGGGCCGCATCCAGGAGCTGCTCCAGGAGCCCACGTCGACGAGGTCCGCCGACGAGCCCGTGGAGGTGCGGTCGCTGCGCGGCGACATCGCCTTCGAGGGCGTGGACTTCAAGTACGGCGATGAAGAGGAGGCGCTCAGCGGCATCGACCTGAGGATCCCGGCCGGGCAGACCGTCGCCTTCGTCGGCGAGACCGGCGCCGGGAAGTCCACCCTCGTCAAGCTGGTCGCCCGCTTCTACGACCCCACCGGCGGCCGGGTCACCGTCGACGGCACCGATCTGCGGAACCTCGACATCGCGTCGTACCGGCACCGGCTGGGCGTCGTCCCGCAGGAGGCGTACCTCTTCCAGGGCACCGTCAGGGACGCCATCGCCTACGGCCGCCCCGACGCCACCGACGCCGAGGTGGAGGCCGCCGCGCGGGCCGTCGGCGCCCACGACATGATCGCCACCCTCGACGGCGGCTACCTCCACGAGGTCGCCGAACGCGGCCGGAACCTCTCCGCGGGCCAGCGCCAGCTGATCGCCCTGGCGCGGGCCGAGCTGGTGAACCCGGACGTCCTGCTGCTCGACGAGGCGACGGCGGCGCTCGACCTGGCCACCGAGGCCCAGGTCAACCAGGCCACCGACCGGCTCGCCGGCCGCCGCACCACGCTCGTCGTGGCCCACCGCCTCACCACCGCCGCCCGCGCCGACCGCGTCGTCGTCATGGACCACGGCCGGGTCGCCGAGGACGGCACCCACGAGGAACTCCTCGCCCGCGACGGACAGTACGCGCGGCTCTGGCGGACCTTCGTGGGCGAGCCGGCGATGAAGGCATAAGCGACCTCCCGGGCGTTTCCCTCCCGTCGTGCAACCGTTCGGCCCCTGTCGTGCGTCCGAATACCAGTACGCTTCTGCGGTGGGAGGGACAGACGGTGAGCAGGGGTGCGAAGGGTGCGATACGCCGGCCGATGGCGCTCGGGCTGGCCGTACTGACCCTGGCCGGGCTGCTGGCCCTGGCCGGGCCCGCGGGCAGCGCGACGGCGGCCTCGTCCTGCGCCGGGCGCAAGGTGCGGACCCTCACCTTCGACGCCGGAACCGTGCACGTCTACCGCAAGGGCACCCGGTACGTGTGCGCCGTGCTCCTGCCCCGTAAGCAGGCCCTGGGCAAGGGTGGCGGGAAGGCCCGCAAGGGCTCCATCCGCATCCGCGCGTGGGCCGGGCAGTGGGTGCGCAACAAGCAGAACCCGGCGGGCCCCGTCACGGTGCACGCGGGCCGGCGCCCCGTGTGCGTCCACGCACGGGTCGGCTCCGAGGCCTACACCTCGGGCTGGATCCTGCGCTGACCACCCGCGCGCACACAGGGTTTTCCCTATCTCCGCCATCTGCGCCTGAAAGCAGTCCAGTTGGCCCCTTTCTTCCCTGGTGCCCCGGCGGTCGCTCCGATAGCTTCCGGCGCACAGCCGTTCCATAGGGGAGAGAACGCATGCGCAAAGCGCTCAGGTGGGTGCTGTCGCTCGTGGTGCTCATAGGCACACTGAGCACGGCGGGCGCGGCCACCGCCGCACAGCCGGACACCACCGACATCAAGGACCGACTGCTCGCGATACCGGGTGTGAGCCTCATCGAGGAGAAGCCCTACCCGGGCTACCGCTTCTTCGTCCTCAACTTCACGCAGCCGGTCGACCACCGCCACCCGGCCAAGGGCACCTTCCAGCAGCGGATCACCGTCCTGCACAAGGACACCAGCCGCCCGACGGTCTTCTACACCGGCGGCTACAACGTCTCCACCACCCCGAGCCGCCGCGAGCCCACGCAGATCGTGGACGGCAACCAGGTCTCCATGGAGTACCGCTTCTTCACGCCGTCCCGCCCGGCCCCGGCCGACTGGACCAAGCTGGACATCTGGCAGGCCGCCAGCGACCAGCACCGCATCTTCAAGGCGTTCAAGAAGATCTACGACAAGAAGTGGATCTCCACCGGCGGCTCCAAGGGCGGGATGACCGCCACGTACTACGAGCGCTTCTACCCGAAGGACATGGACGGCGTCGTCGCCTACGTGGCCCCCAACGACGTGGTGAACAAGGAGGACTCGGCGTACGACCGGTTCTTCGCCAGGGTCGGCACCAAGGAGTGCCGCGACCGGCTGAACGCGGTGCAGCGCGAGGCGCTGGTGCGCCGTGAGCCGCTGGAGAAGAGGTACGCGGAGTTCGCCGCCGCCGAGGGCCTCACCTTCAACACCATCGGCAGCCTCGACAAGGCGTACGAGGCCGTCGTCCTCGACTACGTGTGGGGCTTCTGGCAGTACAGCCTGCTCGCCGACTGCGACAGCGACACCATCCCGAAGAACGCCAAGACCGCCACGGACGAGGAGATCTGGAAGTCGATCGACTCGATCTCCGGCTTCTCCGCCTACGCCGACCAGGGCCTGGAGCAGTACACGCCGTACTACTACCAGGCGGGCACGCAGCTCGGCGCGCCGACCATCAAGTTCCCGCACATCGAGAAGAAGTACATCCGCTACGGCTACCAGCCGCCGCGGAACTTCGTCCCGCGGGACATCAAGATGAAGTTCCAGCCGTACGCCATGCGGGACGTCGACACCTGGGTCCGCAACAACGCCAAGCAGATGCTCTTCGTCTACGGCGAGAACGACCCGTGGGGCGCCGAGCCGTTCCACCTCGGCAAGAAGGCCCGTGACTCGTACGTCTTCACGGCCCCCGGCGCCAACCACGGCGCCCGTGTCGCCGGCCTCGTCGAGGCGGAGAAGGACCTCGCCACGGCCCGCATCCTGAAGTGGGCGGGCGTCGCCCCCGCCGCGGTCCAGCAGGACCCGGCCAAGGCGAAGCCGCTCGCGAAGTTCGACTCCAAGCTCGACAAGCGTGACGTGGAGCGGGAGATGACGCTGCGTCCGTAAGCATTCCGATGCAGCGGACTTGAGCCCCGGTGCCGCCCGACGGCGGTACCGGGGCTCGGCGCTTCCCGGACGCGGCCCGATCGCTCAGGTGGCTTCGGTGTCCAGGGCGACCCAGCCGACCTTCGTCGAGGGGGCGTAGAGGATGCCGCCGGCGACCAGCGGCTCGGTGTTCAGGCCGACGTCGAAGCCGCTTTCGTCATCGATGAACGGCACGCTGTGCTGGTACAGCAGCTTGCCGGTGCGCGCGTCGAAGGCGGCGGCGCCCCGACCGTTGACGACGTAGACACGGTCGCCGGCCTGGATCGGCGGCGCGTCGGTCTGGCCCTTGCTGGGGATCGGCACGCGCCACAACTCCTTGCGACGGGCCGCGTCGACGGAGACCAGTTCACCGCCGGTGGCGGTGGCCGCCACGTACATCACCCGGCCCGGTGTCACCGACAGCTCGGGCCCGGCCTGCCCGGCGCCCAAGGTCGCGCCGGCTTCGGTACGGAGCACCTTGGCACCCTTGGCGAGTTCCATGCGCAGGACACCCTGGCCCATCGGAGCCGAGGTCTTGTCCATGGCGGCGCAGTACAACTGCGGCTTGCGGTCCTCCTCCAGCAGCGCCTCGGTGCCCGGCGAGCAGACCGCGGGCAGCTTGAAGGAGTCGAGGCGCCTGCCGCTGTCCTTGTCGAGGACGGTGACGTAGTCGTCGCCGACCCCGATGTCCGCGACGGTGGAGAACACGTAGTACCGGTCGCCCAGCACCCGCTGCCCGACCGCGCTGCCCTTGCTGGGGAAGTGGGAGCCCTCGACCCAGCTCTTCTTGCCCGTACGCGCCTCGACGGAGTACACCGTGCCGTCCTCGGTGAGCGAGTACACCCGTTCGCCGTCGCTCATGAGGTGTTCGGCGAGCACCGCCGTGGCGTAGCGCCACTTCACCGAGCCGTCGGCGAGCGCGAGCCCCACGAGACGGTCACCCACGTTGACGACCACGACGTCACCGACGACGACAGGGGTGTTGTGGCCGTACCCCGAGACCTCGCTGGTCCGCCACAGTTCTTTGCCGGTCGCCGCGTCGATGCGGACGGTCCGGTCGCCGACGCACACCAGGGACGAGTCGGCGTACACGCAGGCGCTGTCCTGGAGGTTGTACTGCCACTGCCGCCAGCCGTCCGGGCGGCGCTCGGGGCTGTCGTGGTACGCGTAGGAGAAGTTGCCGGAGCCGGACTGGGCTGCGATGTACTCGGCGGAGCCCTCCGGCTGGGTCACCGTGCGCGCGCGAGTTGTGGGCCCAGCCGCCCTGGACCCCTGCCCGCCGGCCTGGAACCCGTACACGAGCCCTCCCGCGATCGTGCTCACCGCCACGACCGCCGCCGCCACGGACAGCACCCGGCGACGGCGCCCGCGCCGGGGCGGGGGAGTGGGGAGGCGGCCCATGTCCGTTGTCACGGATCCCATGTCCGTGGCGCCGGAGGCGGTGTCGGCGTCCGCCCCGGAGTCGGACGCGGTGTGCCCCCGCGCGCCCGCGTCCGTGACCGTGTCCGCGGCACTGTCGGTGTCGGTGTCGGTGTCAGTGTCGGTGTCGGTCGCCGAGTCCGCGTCCGGGGTCGGGCTCGCGGCCGGCGGGGTCGCGATCCCCTCCAAAGTGCCCGGGTAGGCGTCGGCCAGCAGGGAGAGCAGCTCCGCCGCGTCGGGGCGGTCGTCCGGCTCCTTGGCCAGGCAGCGCTCCACCGTCGGCCGCAGCCAGCCGGGCAGGAGGTCCAGCTTCGGCGGCTCGTGCACGAGTTGGTACACCATCGTGTACACGTCCGTCGCGTCGAACGGCACCCGGCCGCTCGCCGCGTACGTCAGCATCGAGCCCAGCGAGAAGATGTCGCTGCGCGGCCCGACGTCCTTCTGGGCGCGTATCTGCTCCGGCGACATGAACGGCGGAGTGCCGATCGTGACGCCGGTCCCGGTGAGTCCGGGGGCCGTGAGCACGGCGTCGTCGGCCGCGCGCACGATGCCGAAGTCGATGACCCGGGGGCCGTCGTCGGCCAGCAGTACATTGCCGGGCTTGAGGTCGCGGTGCACGATTCCGACGCGGTGGATGTCCCGCAACGCCTCCGCGAGCCCGGTCGCGAGACGGTACAGCTCCTCGTCGGTGAGGGCGGGCCCCTTGGTGACCCGCTCGTCCAGCGGCTGTCCCGGCACGAAGAGGGTCGCCATCCAGGGCGGGTCGGCGTCCGGGTCGGCGTCCACGACCGGCGCGGTGAACGCCCCGCTGACCTGCCGGGCGGCGGTCACCTCACGCCGGAAACGGCCGCGGAAGTCGGGTTGGTGGGCGAGGTTGCCGCGGATCACCTTCACGGCGACCTGGCGGCCCGAGGGCGACGTGCCGAGGTAGACGTGGCCCATGCCGCCGGAGCCGAGGTGGGAGTCGATGCGGTAGCCGGGGATCTCCGGCAGCTCCTCCTTGCCCGGAGCGCCCTGGGCATCCTGGGCCATCGTTCCCCCACCGTCGTCGTACGGACCGTAAACCGTAAACGGATGATATCGATCCGGCATGCGGCCGTTCGGAGGGGTGTTCGATCGGGCTTCCGTGAACGCCCCGCGTGGCGCCCGGTGTTCAGACGGTTCCGGCGCATCCCACCGGCTTGCCGCCGCCCAACTGCACATACAGGTCGGTCGAGACGGGGCACTGGCCCTTCTTCTCGACGGCGGCCGTGACACGGTACTCCGGGGCGTGCCTCCCGTCGCCGTCGCAGGCGGTCTCGCGGACCTCGCCGCGCCCGGCGCCGTAGACGCAGTCGCCGACGATGGTGCGGGGTCCTCCGCCGCCGCCGGGGTCGCCCGGGTGCGGCGGCTGGAGCTTGCGCATACAGGCGTAGCCGCGCGGCACCGAGCCGTCGCCGTCCTCGTCCGTGCCGGCAGGGTGCCACGACGCGCTGATGTGGAGGACGAAGTCGGTGGTCGCCGGGCACTGCGGGCCCTGCGAGACCGTCCCGTCGTGCCGCGCGACGACCCGGGCGGCGGCACGCTCGCTGGCGCAGGGCACCTCGGTGAAGCTGGTCGTCCCGAAGGAACTGCACTCGTCGATACCGAGGAACACGGTGCCGTAGCCGGTCGGCAGGGTGGGCGAGGTGGTCGTCGTCCGATCGGCGGGCTCCTCACCCGAACCGCCCGGCCAGACCTGACAGCCGGACAGCAACGCTCCCGCCAGCGCGACGGCCGCGGCGAGTGCACCCGTTCGACCCGTCGCCGGCCACCCGGGACGCGCCCCTCGAACGCGACGCACCCCTCGCATGATCACCCCCCGACGCATGCGTCCAGCGTGACCCGGCGGCGCGGAGCCGTGCCAGGCAAACCGGGCGCTTTGCGTATGTTGCGGGTGGTGTGCGAGGAGCGCGGCGTAGTGTCCGTACGTCAGGGCCCGTATACCGGGACCCCGCTTGTCAGGCCCCGGGAGTCAGGACCCGTACCTCAGCCCGTGTCCGATGGGGTACAGCACCCGGGCCGGGTCGTCGGCCCGCTGCACCGGCACCGGCAGCCGGCCGCGCGGCGCGACCCGCCCGGCCAGCACCCGCGCGGCGGCCCGCACCTCGACGTCCGTCCACGAGTAGGCGGCCAGGTACCCCTTCACCCGGGGCAGTTGAGCCACGTCGTACGGGTTGCGGAGCGCCACCGCGACCACCGGTACGCCGGTGTCGAGGAGCCGCTCCACGAGGGTCTTCTGGGTGCTGCCCGCCGTCACGTTGTACGTCCCCACGACCACCGCGTCCTTGCCGCGCGCCGCCGCGACCGCCTGGTCGATGAGGGCCTGCGTGGGCGCCGTACCGGTGGGCAGACGGCTCGTGGTGAAGCCGAGGGAGGCCAGTTCGGCGGCGAGGACGGCCGTCGGCGGGCCCGTGGTCCCCGACGGGGACGCCGGGTCGGCGCCGACCACCAGCACCTTCTTGTGCGTACGCCGGGACAGCGGCAGCAGCGGGCCCTCGTTGACCAGTAGGGTCGTGGTCCGCTCGGCGATCCGGTCGGCGGCGTCGAGATGCCGCCGGACGCCCACCACCCGGTCGACGCCCGCGTCACTGACGTACGGCTTCTCGAGGAGCCCCAGCTTCGCCTTGAGCCGCAGGATCCGCAGGACCGACCGGTCGAGGCGGGCCTCGGACAGCTCCCCGGCGCGCACGGCGTTCAGTACCGCGTTCCACGCGACGTCCAGCGAGGGCGGGTTGAGGAGCTGGTCGGCGCCGGCCTTCAGTGCCAGCACCGGCACCTGGTCGTCGCCGTACTTCTCCCGTACGCCCTGCATGCCGAGGGAGTCGGTGACCACGACCCCGTCGTAGCCGAGCCGCTCGCGCAGGATGCCGGTGAGGATGGGGCGGGAGAGGGTGGCGGGGTCGCCGGAGGGATCGAGGGCGGGGACCATGATGTGCGCGGTCATGACCGAGTCGATGCCGGCCCGGATCGCGGCCCGGAACGGCGGCGCGTCGAGGGTCTCCCACTGCTGCCGGGTGTGCTCGATGACGGGGAAGCCGTAGTGGCTGTCGACGGCGGTGTCCCCGTGCCCCGGGAAGTGCTTGGCGGTCGCCGCGACCCCGGCCCCCTGATACCCCTTCACCTGCGCGGCGACGAGGCCGGCGACGGCCTTCGGGTCGGCGCCGAAGGAGCGGACGCCGATGACCGGGTTGGCCGGGTTGACGTTCACGTCGGCGACGGGCGCGTAGTCCTGGCGGATGCCGAGGGCGCGGAGTTCGGCCCCGCCGATCCGGCCGGCCTCGCGGGCGTCGGTCCGCGAACCTCCCGCGCCGAGGGCCATCGCACCCGGCAGCAGCGTCGCCGGCTTGCCGACCCGCGCCACGATGCCGTGCTCCTGGTCGGTGGAGATCAGCACGGGGAGCCCGCGCGGCAGACCGAGGGAGGCCCGCTGGATGCCGTTCGACAGTGCGGCGATCTGGTGCGGGTTCCGGGTGTTGTGCGCCCAGGAGAAGTAGATGATCCCGCCGACCCGGTACTTCGCCAGCAGCTCGGCGGCCGTCCGGACGCCGATCTCCTGGAGGTTGGCATCGATGTCGGCCTGGTCGGGCGCGGTCGCGGAATGTCCGTAGACCCGCATGACGAAGAGCTGACCGACCTTCTCCTTCAGCGTCATACGGGAGATGAGGCGGCGGAGTCTCTTGTCGTCGGGGGTGTCGGCCTGTGCGGCGGGGCCGACCGCCAGGGCCGCGGTGACGCCCGCCGAGGCGGCGAGGACGGTACGTCTGGAGGGCACGTGCGCTCCTTCCGGAGAAGATCCACTGAAGGAAACTTCCGAGGAGTCACGAATATCCGGGAAGTTTCTTCCGGTCAAGGGAGCGCACGGGAACATGGCGAGGGGCCCGGGTGAGGGGCCGTCACCGGCGCTGTCGGAGGGGGGCGCGCCGGTGACGGCGTGCTGCCGGCCGCAGGCGGTGGAGAGGGTTGGTCAGCGATCGCAGCCAGCGGCGAGGCCGACGGGCCGCGCTGCGGAGACTCACCCGGCAGCATGCGGGTTGGACGGGGTGGGGTGGGTTCGGGTTCCCGGGGAGGCCCGGGATTCCGGAAGTTGGTGGGGGTGGGGCGGGAGTGACGGGGCGCCCAGTAGATCGGGGGTGCAAGTGGTTCTGGCGGGTGCGGGTGGGTGGGGGTTCCTCGCGAAGTTCCCCGCGCCCCTGAAGGCTTGGGCCTGCGGCCCGGCCTTCATCGGGGGTCGCCGTTGCGATCGGGAGGCCGCCGTTGAAAAGCACGGGGCGCAGCCCCGGTCGCTTTTCAGGGGCGCGGGGAACTGCGCGAACAACCCCCACCCACCCGCACCCGCCAACGAACCGCGCACCCCCGAGCTACTGGGCGCCCGGTCCACCTGGCGGACGCCACCGCACGCAGCCGGGGCCGGGGGCGACCATGGCCCCATGCCCCTCGTGCACATCCCCGGTTCCAAGTCCATCACCGCCCGCGCCCTCTTCCTCGCGGCCGCCGCCGACGGAGTCACCACGCTCAGCCGCCCCCTCCGGTCCGACGACACGGAAGGCTTCGCCGAGGGGCTGACCCGGCTCGGCTACCGCGTGGGCCGTACCCCCGACTCCTGGCAGGTCGACGGCCGCCCGCAGGGCCCCGCCGTCACCACCGCCGACGTCTACTGCAGGGACGGCGCCACCACCGCCCGCTTCCTGCCGACCCTGGCCGCGGCCGGCCACGGCACCTACCGCTTCGACGCCTCCGCCCAGATGCGCCGCCGCCCCCTCGCCCCGCTCACCCAGGCCCTGCGGGACCTCGGTGTCGACCTGGTGCACGAGGAGGCCGAGGGCCACCACCCGCTGCGGATCAGGGCGAACGGCGTCACCGGCGGCGACGTCACCCTCGACGCCGGCCAGTCCTCGCAGTACCTCACCGCCCTGCTGCTCCTCGGCCCGCTCACCCGCGACGGCCTCCGCGTCAGGGTGACCGACCTGGTCTCGGAGCCGTACGTCGAGATCACCACGGCGATGATGCGGGCGTTCGGCGCGGACGTGCGCCGCGAGGACGACGGCACCGGCATCACCTACGCGGTCGCGCCCGGCGGCTACCGCGCGACCACCTACGCCGTCGAGCCGGACGCCTCCACCGCGAGCTACTTCTTCGCCGCGGCCGCGCTCACCGGCACCGAGGTCACCGTCCCCGGCCTCGGCGCCGGCGCGCTCCAGGGCGACCTGCGCTTCGTGGACGTCCTGCGCCGGATGGGCGCCCGGGCCGACGTACGGGACGACCGGACGACCGTGACCGGCACCGGCGAACTGCGTGGCCTCACCGTCGACATGCGGGACATCTCCGACACCATGCCGACCCTCGCCGCCATCGCCCCGTTCGCCTCCGGGCCGGTCCGGATCGAGAACGTCGCCAACACCCGGGTCAAGGAGTGCGACCGGCTGGACGCCTGCGCGGAGAACCTCCGGCGGCTGGGCGTGGAGGTCGCCACCGGGCCCGACTGGATCGAGATCCGCCCGGGGGCGCCCACGGCCGGCGCCGACATCAAGACGTACGGCGACCACCGCATCGTCATGTCCTTCGCCGTGACGGGACTGCGGGTGCCCGGCATCACCTTCGACGACCCCGGCTGCGTGCGGAAGACGTTCCCGGACTTCCACGCGGAGTTCGGGGCGGCGTTCGCGGAGCTTCGACGCGGAATGTCCGGCGGCCCGTCGGCCAACTGAACGCCCGTACAGCAGCGGAGGGCGGAAAGGCCTCCCTGCCTTGCTACTCTCCCGGCCATGACTGCCACCGAGCCCACCATCGTCGCCACCTCGGGCGGCCACCGCAGGGGGGACCGCATCTGGGTCGGTTTCAACTCCCTCGTGCACCACGCGGTGGAACTGTCGGGGGTGAATGGCCGTCGTCCGAAGGTCATGTACGTCGGGACGGCCATCGGCGACGCCGAGCACATGACGGCGCGCATGAGCGAGGCGGCGCGGGTGGCGGGCTTCGACCTCACCCCGCTCCAGCTCTTCCCGATGCCCAACATCGAGGACGTCGAGGGCGCGGTCCTCGAACAGGACGTCGTCTGGGTCATGGGCGGCTCGGTGGCCAATCTGCTGGCCGTCTGGCGCGTCCACGGCCTCGACACGGTCTTCCGGCGGGCCTGGGAGGCCGGGGTCGTCCTCAGCGGGGTGAGCGCGGGCTCCCTCTGCTGGTTCCGGGGCGGCACGACCGACTCCTTCGGCCCCCGACTGCGGCCCGTGACCGACGCGTTGGGGTACCTCCCCTACGGCAACGGCGTCCACTACGACAGCGACGCCGGCCGCCGCCCCCTCGTCCACGACCTCGTCGCGGACGGCACGCTGCCGGAGACGCACTGCACCGACGACGGGGTGGGCCTCGTGTACCACGGCACGAAGCTGACGGAGGTGGTCTCCGAGGTGCCCGGCAAGGGCGCGTACATCGTGCGGCGGCAGGGGGACGCGGTGGTGGAGGACCGGGTCGAGCCGCGGCTGTTGCCTGAGCCGGGCGCCTGAAGACCTCAGAGGTGCGCGCGGTTTCGGCGGGCGCGGGTGGGTGGTGGTTTCTCGGGCGGTTCCCCGCGCCCCTGAAGGGAACGGGCCCGCGGCCCGCCCTTCATGAAGGGGAGATCACCACTCCTGGACCCGTCGCCCCGCCGTTCCCCCCGACTCCCGCTCCCGTCGTACCGGGCGCTCGAAGAGGGAGTCGGTGTCGTGCTCCGGGTGGGGGAGCGGGCGGTCGGGGCGATCGGCCCGCCATACCGCAGGCACCCGCGGTCCCCCCGCCGCCGCGGCGCGCTCCCGGGCCGGCCGGCCCGCCGCCCTCCCCTTGTTCCACTCCCCGTCCCCGAGCACGAGCAGCGGGTCGAACATGACGACCACACCCGCCAGCACCAGGAAGATGACCGGCCCGATCAGCATCGGCAACAGTATCGACGTCGGCGACTCCCCCGTCAGCGGTCCACCCGTCCTGCCGTGCAGATGGACCCCGACCGCGGCCATCCCCGTGTAGTGCATGCCGGACACCGCGACCCCCATGACCAGGCTCGCGCCGACGCTGGGGAGGAACCCGCGGATGGACACGGCCGCCCAGAGCGCGGCGGTCGCGGCGACGATGGCGATGACCACCGACAGGGCGACGACCGCGGTGTCGTACTCGATGAAGCCGTTGAGCTGGATGGCGGCCATACCGAGGTAGTGCATGGCGGCGACGCCGAGTCCCGTGACGCCGCCGGCGGTGCACAGGGTGGCGGTGCTGACGCCCCGGTAGCCGACGGCGAAGACGCCGACACCGACGACGGCGATCGCCACGGCGAGGCTCAGGACCGTCAGGCCGACGTCGTAGTGGATCCGGCTCTCCTTCACCCGGAAGCCGATCATGGCGATGAAGTGCATGGTCCAGATGCCGCAGCCGATCGACGCCGCGCCGAGCGCCAGCCAACCGGGCTTCCAGGAGTGCTCGTTGTGCACGGACCTGACGACGCAGCGCAGTCCCAGCGCCGCGCCAAGGCACGCCATGATGTAGGCCGCCACCGGGGTGACCGCGCCGTAGCTGAATCCGTCGACCGTGCCTCGCATATGCCAAATCCCCCCGGTACATGGCCAGTTGAGCGGCTGGTTGCGGGAGGCAAGTCTGCGACAAGTCAGGCCGACGCGCTCCGTTTTTCACGAGTTACTGTCGGTATCTGCATGACGGGTGATCGGCTTTGTCTGGCTCGGTGTTGATTCGCGGTCAAAATCCTCGCCGAGCTCGATTCTTCAAGCTAGGGCCACTGTTTGACGCTCCGTGGCGACTCGTTCCGGGCGGTCGGTCTCACACGGTTCCCCCACCCAGGGCCGGGCCACGGGCGCGTCGCCGGACGCCGGCCGGCGACGCGCCCGTTCCGGGCTCAGGCCGCGTCGTTGAGCAGCCGCCCGAGGTGTTCCCTCCCCGCCGCCAGCAGCTCCGGCAGCGGCGCGGCGGTCTCGTACCACCGCTTCTCGTACTCCCAGCACAGCCAGCCGTCCCACTCCTTGCGGGAGAGGAGCTCCACGCACTCGCCGAGCGGGAGGGCGCCCGCGCCGAGTGCGAGCGGGGTGGTGTCGTCGGCCGAGGCGATGTCCTTGACCTGGACGTAGCCGAGGAAGGGCGAGAGGGCGGCGTACGACTCGGAGGGCTGCTCGCCGCCGAGCCAGGTGTGCATGACGTCCCAGAGCGCGCCGACGTTGCGGTGGCCGACGGGGCCGAGGATCCGGATGACGTCGGCGCCGGTGCGGTGCGAGTCATGGGTCTCCAGCAGGATGCGCACACCGCGCTCGGCCGCGTCCTCCGCCGCCGTACCGAGCCGCCGGGCCGCGACCGCGTCGGCCTCCTCCGCGCTCTGCCCGCCGTCGGTGTCGCCGCCGGGGAAGACGCGGACGAAGGGCGCGCCCAGGTCCCGCGCCAGGTCGAGCAGGTCCCGGATCTCGTCGAGCACGGGCCCGTCGTCCCCCGGCGCCGCGACCCGCGCGTACCCGGCGAGCCCCAGGATCTCCACACCGGCCGCTTTGAACGCGGCCGCCGCCTCGGTCCGTTCCGCGTCCCCGATCCCCGGATGCACCGGCTCCTCGGGGTGGGCCCGCAACTCGACACCGTGATATCCGTGCTCGACCGCGAGACGTACGACCTCGGGGACGGGAACACCGGGCACACCAAGAGTGGAAAACGCGATTTTCATGCCTTCGGACCCTACTCGCCACCGGGCCGCACGGCCCAGAACCCGACCGCTTGACCGCTCACCGCTGACCGCCGGTCCCTGGCCTCCGGCCACCGGTCGCCCGGCATACGGCCCGCTCCCATCAGATGTCCCGCCGTTCCAGCGGCTTCGTCGCCGGGCCCTGGAGGATGCGGCCTTCCGGGTCGTAGCGGGAGCCGTGGCAGGGGCACTCCCAGGCGCGTTCGGCCTGGTTGAAGGCGACGAGGCAGCCCATGTGGGTGCAGCGGGCGGAGACGGCGTGCAGGACGCCGTCGTCGTCGCGGTGCACCGCGCAGTGGTGGCCGCCGACCCGGACGACCGCCCCGTCGCCCGGCGCGATCGCGTCGAAGGAGGTGTCGGAGGACGGGGAGAGCCGGTCGCCGACGAAGTGCCGGGCGACCTGCGCCTGGTGCTTGAGGAAGCTCGGCGCCTCCCGCACCGCGCTGAGGAGGCGGCGCGGATCGTACAGATCGCTCCACGGCGCCTTCTGCCCGGTGATCTGGTCGGCGAGGAGCCGCCCCGCCATGATGCCGGTGCTCATTCCCCAGCCGCCGAACCCGGTCGCCACCCAGGTGTGCCGGCTGCCCGCGTGGAAGGGGCCGACGAGCGGTACGGAGTCGGTGGAGTCGTTGTCCTGGGTGGCCCAGCGGTGCGTGAAGTCGAGTGTGCCGAAGCGCTCGACGGCCCACTCGGCGAGCAGTTCGAACCGCTCCTCGACATTGCCGGTGCCCGGCGTGAAGTGCTCCCCGGTGACGATCAGCAGCCGCCGCCCGTCCCCGTAGGGGGCGGTGCGCACGGAACGCGTGCGCTGCTCCTGCGTGATGTACATGCCCTGCGGATCGGCGTCCGCCGGGATCGGCGCGCTCACCACCAGCTCCCGGCGCGGCGAGAGCCGGGTGAACAGCAGCGCCCGGTCGAACACCGGGTAGTGCGTGGCGACCACGACGTCCCCGGCGGTCACCGTGAACCCCGACTCCGTCGTCAGCCGGCACGGCGATCCCTCCTTGAGCCGTGTCACCCGGGTCCGCTCATGGACCACACCGCCCTGCCGCACGAAATCGTCGACGAGCGCGAGCAGGTACCTGCGCGGATGGAACTGTGCCTGCTCCGCCACCCGCACGGCCCCCGCCACCGGGAACGGCAGCCCCGTCTGCGTCACGAACGAGGCAGGCAGCCCGGCCTCCCGCGCCGCCTCCGCCTCGGCGCGCAGCTCGTCCACGCGGCCCTCGTCCTCGGCGAACGTGTACGCCTCCGTCTCCTCCCAGTCGCACGCGATCCCCAGCTCCTGCACCACCGCGGCGGCATGCCGGATCGCCTCCGTCTGCGACCGCGCGTAGAGGCCGGCTGCCTCCGCGCCCCGGTGACGCCGCAGCCGGTCGTAGACCAGCGTGTGCAGCGCGCTCACCTTCGCCGTGGTGTGCCCCGTCACGCCCGCGGCGACCCGGTCGGCCTCCAGCAACGCCACGCGGCGGCCCGTCCGGGCCAGCTCCCACGCCGTGCTGATGCCGGCGATGCCCGCCCCCACCACGGCGACGTCGACGACGAGGTCCCCGTCGAGCGCCGGGTGGGCGCTCGCCTCGGGCGTGGTCTCGATCCAGTACGACTTCTGCTTGTCCGCGTAGGTGTGCATGGCGGCCGGGTTCCCTTCGGACGGTCGGCTGGGCGCTACTTGGGTGAGCGGTGCGGCGCGGCCCTGGTTCGGGCGGCTCGACGAGGCCCGGCGGGCGGCTCAGCGGGGCTCGGTTGGGCCGTCGGGCGTGCGGCTGCGGCGGTCGGCGTCCGCACCTGACGCGGAACGCTGCCGGTGGCTGGTGTCGCACCAGGGGTGGATACGGCTGCGGCGGCAGGTGCACAGGGCCACGCGGAAGCGGTCCGACGACACGGTCGTACCGTCCTCCGTGGTGACCTCGACGGGGCCCTCGACCAGTAGCGGGCCGGGGCGCTGGACGGTGATGCGGCGGCGCTCACAGGGTTCGTTCGGCACGGATGACCACCAGCTCTTCCTTCTCGTCGTCCCTCTCGTCCCCCAGCAGCCCCCGGTCGCGCAACCAGGCGCTCCGTGACCGCAGCACGGGCCCGAAGGCGACGTACCGGCGGTCCACGACCTCGGCCCACAGCCCCGCCGCCGCCAACTGCGCGAGCGTCCGCTCCGCGTCGCTCAGCGTCGACTGCACGAGCAGCAGGACCCCGCCGGGCCCGAGCAGCGTGGGCGCGTCCTGGCAGACGCGGTCCAGGACGCGCCGCCCGTCCCACCCCGCCTCCCAGGCCCGGGCGGCGCCCCGTACGACCGCCGCCCGGCCGGGGCCAACGGCGCCGGGCTCCGGTTCCGGCCCCGGAACGTACGGCGGGTTGGACAGGATCAGGTCGAAGGACCGGCCCGCCACCGGGGCCAGCAGATTCCCCCGGACGACACTCAGCGACAGCCCCGCCAGTACGGCGTTGACCTTGGCGTTGATCACCGCCCGCCACGAGATGTCCACGGCGGTCACCCGTGCCCCCCGCCGGGCCGCGGCCAGGGCCACGGCGCCCGTCCCCGTGCCGACGTCCAGGACCCGGGCCCGCGGCGCGAGCGATTCCCGCCCCAGGGCGTGCACCAGGAGCTCGGTGTCGTCCTGCGGGGCGTAGACGCCGGGCAGAGCGAGGGGTGGTGAGAGAGGGTTCACGGTGGCTCGGCCTCCGGGTCGGTGGGGCGCGTCCGGTTCAGCTGGGCTGAATGGCATATATCGGGCAAACGGGTGAGTGGTCGGTCTGTCGGGACGGGCGAGTGGGTCGGTCTGTGGCGGCGGAGCGAAGGGGGCGGTCGATCGAACGGGGTGCCGAAAGGGGATGTCAGACGGGCGCCCGCAGTGAGGACCGGCCGGCCCGCCAGGCGCCGAGGAAGCGGTCGGCGAGGGCGTCCTCCAGATGGTTCGTGGCGTCCACGCCGAACGCCACGTCGGCGTCCAGATGCGGCTCGTCGGCCAGTAGCCCGGCGACGACCTCGTGTCGTACGACCTGCTCGTGCACGGCGTCGGCCTCGACGTGCTCGGTGTAGAAGTGCTCGGCGGCCGCCCCGGCCCCCGCCCGCCGCATCGCCTTGGCGAGCCGCCGGGAAGCGGGGGAGGAGGTGATCTCGACGGTCGCGAAGTGGCCGACGAGGGCGCCGCGCAGCGACCGGTGCAGCCCGAAGAGGGACATCAGGTTCACGAGGGCGAGGGCCTCGGCGCAGGCGGAGTCGACATAGCGGCCGTAGGCCGCATCGAGGCCCAGGTCCGTCATGAGGTCGGCGAACAGGCGGGCGTGGATCCGGTCGGCCCGGCCGCCGCCGAACTCGTCGAACTCCACGGCGGCCATCCCGGCCTTCGCCCGCCCCCACAGCCGGGGCAGCACCCAGGCGTGCGGGTCGGCCTCCTTCAGGTGGTAGAGGGAACGCTGGGCCGCGTACTCCCGCAGCTGCCACAGCTCGCCCTCGTCCGCGAGGAACCGGCTGACGCCGGTGCCTTCGACCGGCTCCACCAGCAGTTCGTCCAGCGCCTCGTCGGCCCGCTTGTGCCGGGGCGCGACGGCCCGCAGGGCCTCCAGGAAGGGCCACTCCAGCGAGGCCCGGAAGCGCAGCAGCTCCGGGTCCCACTCGCGGTCGTCGGCGACAGCGGCGAAGCCCCGGTAGTGCAGTTCGTAACAGACGTACAGCGCGAGCTGGAGATCCTCCCCGAACGGGTCGGCCCCCGCGACCTCCCGCTCGTCGGGCAGCGGTCCGCTCCCCCGCAGGCTCTCCACGAGGGCACCCGAGATCCTGCCCCGTCCCGCGGGCAGCGACGGCTCCTCCGACCGGACATCCATGCGCGCCGGGTACCCCGCGATGCGTTGTTAGTCACCCATAGCTCGGACGAGCCCGCGCGGCGAGCCCGCGCGGGACCTGCGGCGGGACGACCTGGGCCTGATCCACCATGGCGCACGGGAAAGGGGACCCGCGGCCGCGGGTCCCCTTTCACCGGCTCAGCCCGGCGTGCGCCGAGCGCGCGGCCGGCGCTCCGGTCAGACGCGCTCGCGCTTGGAGGCGGTGCGCCGCGTGCCCTGGGTGCGCTCCTGGGCCTTGCCCTTGAGCTTCTTCGCCTCGCCGCGCGCCTGCTGCGCCTTGCCCTCGACCTGCTGTTCGCGGTCGCCGGTGACCTTGCCGGTCATCTCCTTGGCCTTGCCCTTGATCTTGTCCATGTTGCCCTTGTCCTTGGCGACCATGGTGTTCCTCCTGGGTGGGGTGAAGCTTTCCACCTCAACGTAAGACGGACTCGTCACTGTCGCGCGTCGAAGCGTCACGTTGTGTGACGGGGCTGCCTGTCGTGGTCGCGGCGAGCGGAAGGTCATGTTCATGCAATCCCACGGCAAAGTCGCCACAAAGAGCGCCTGTCGGGGAGTCGGACAGATAGGGCAAGATCGAACTGACCGCCCCTTTCCCTCTCTGTGGCCGTGTTAGTTTTCGTGGCCGCTCTGGACTGACCGCCAGGGCCGTACAACAGAACATAAACGGGAGGAAAAATGCGCAAGTTGGCAGTTGGTGCCCTTGCAGCGGGTCTCTTCGCCATGGGGGCAGGGACGGCGTTCGCCGCTTCGTGGCATGACATACCGACGCTTTCGACCGGTGGTGCGAAGTTCCACCACGGTGAGTACAAGTGGCACCCGGCGGGCACGAACCACGGCGCCTTCGAGTGGAAGGGTCAGCTCCAGGACACCGACCACGACGACGACCACAACGTGTACATGCAGGTGAAGGTCGAGGGCTACGACTGGAACCGCTACAACGGCAAGCAGAAGCAGACCGTGCCCCTGAACTACCTCAACTGGGCGGCCCCGCAGCGCTACACCGACGACGCGTACATCCGCGTCTGCCGTGACAAGGGTTCCCTGAACCCCGACAACTGCTCGACGACCAAGCACTACCAGCGGTAGGCAGGAACGCACCACCAAGTACCGGGCCCAGGGTAACCCTGGGCCTGGTCGCTTCTTTGGGGGAAGCCATCAGTACGTCAGAAGTCCTCACCGCTAAGGGCGTTGACCTTTCCTACGGCACGCAACTGGCTGTCAGCGACGCCCACCTCTCGATCTCCCGAGGGGAGGTCGCGGCCATCACCGGCCAGAGCGGTTCGGGGAAGTCCTCGCTGCTGTACTGCCTCGCGGGAGTGCTGCCTCCGGCGCGTGGGCACGTGCGGTTCGAGGGCCAGTCGCTGGGCGATCTCACCGACGACGAGATCAGCACGCTGCGCCGCGAACGCTTCGGCTTCGTCTTCCAGTACGGCGAACTGCTCCCCGAGCTGACCATCGAGGAGAACACCGCCCTGCCGCTGCGCCTGGCCGGGCAGCGCAAGAAGCCCGCACTCGCCGCCGCCGGCGAGGTCCTCGCCCGGTTGGGACTCGGCGAGCTCCGCGAGCGCCGCCCCTCACAGGTGTCGGGCGGCCAGAGCCAGCGCGTCGCCGTCGCACGCGCCCTGGTCCACCGCCCGGCCGTCGTGTTCGCCGACGAACCGACCGGATCCCTGGACAGCGCCAACGCGTCCGCCGTGCTGAAGGAGTTCCTCGACCTGGCGCGCTCCCAGGGCACCGCCGTCATCCTGGTCACCCACGACCCCGCCGTCGCCGCGCAGGCCGACAGCCATTACACGATGGCCGACGGAGTCCTCACCCCCCGGAGGGCGGCGTGAGGGAGTTCCTGCTCGGTCTGCGTCTGCTGTTCGGCGCCGGCCGCGGCAACCGCGTACGTTTCTTCCTCATGGCGGGCGGAGGCTCCCTCGGTGTCTGCTGCCTTGCCCTCGTCCTCACCATCCCGCAGATCCTCGACGCACACGACGGCAGGTCCGCCGCGCGAGAGCCGCGGTCCGCTTCGGCGCAGTCCGCGGACTCCACGCTGGTTCTCCAGCGCACCGACCCCTACGGATCCAAGCCGTTCACCCGGGTGTTCATCGCCAAGGGAACGAAGGGCGCCGACACGGCCCCGCCGGGGCTGAAGCAACTCCCGGACCCGGGAGAGGTGTTCCTCTCTCCCCGCGCGCACGACCTGCTCCGTGACCGGCCCGCGATCGCAGCACTCCTGCCCGGCGACGAGAAGGGCCTGATCGGCGCGACCGGGCTCGCCCATCCCGACGAGCTGTTCGCCTACATCGGCGCGCCCCGCGACAAGATCGCCGACGAGGGCCGTGCCCTGAAGGGCTGGGGATACAGCTACGCGCCCTTCCCCGCCGTGGAACCCTCGACCCTCACCTACATCCGCTTCGCCCTGGGATCACTCGTCCTGCTCCCCCTCGGCATCTTCCTCTCCGTCTGCGCCCGGCTCTCCGCCGCCAGCCGGAACCGCCGCCTCGCCTCGCTGCGGCTGCTGGGCCTGAGCACCAAGGGCACCCAGCGGGTCAACGCCGCCGAAACCGTCGTCGCGGCCCTGCTCGGCGCGCTTCTCGGCCTCGGTGAGTACTGGATCCTCAACCAGGTGATGACCCGGACCGGCCTGCCGAGTCTGCGGTGGTACCCGGCCGACGGCGCGCTGTCCATGACGACCGTCGCCGTCTGTCTGATCGGCGCACCGCTCCTCGCCTGGTTCGTCGGCCGGGCCAGCGCACGCGATGCCGCCGCCAATCCGCTGGCCGTACGCCGCACCGCCGCGCCCAAGCGCCCCACCAAGTGGGGCGCCCTGCTGCTGGTGACGGGCCTCGGCATCGTCGCCGGCTACTGCGCCACGGGCTTCACCGGTCAACCCGCCAACAGCGTCGGGCCGAACACGATCCTGATCCCGGCAGGCATTCTGCTGACGGGCCTGGGACTGGTGCTGACGCTGCCCCTGCTGTCCTTCACCCTCGCCCGTCGGCTGGCGCGAACCACCCAGTCCCTCACCCTGAACCTGGCGATGCGCCGCAACGAGGTCGAGCCGGGCAGCACCATGCGGGTCGTCACCGGCCTCGTCCTGCTCGTGTTCTCCGCGTCCCTGGCCCAAGGTGTCCTCATCCAGCTGGAGCAGGTCTCCCGGCCGTCGGCCCCCGTGCAGGACTACGCCATTCCTCTCTCCACCCTCACCACGGACCAACAGCGCAGGCTCGCCGAGGTTCCGGGAGTGCGCGCGCACGCGGTGACGATGATCTCCTGGAGCGACCCCGACGGTCCCGACGACCAGCCCTACGCCAGCGCCGTCGTCGCCACCTGCGCCCAGCTGACCAAGCTGGTACGGCACTCCGAGGGATGCGTGGACGGCAAGGTGATGCGGCTCAGCGACCCGAACTCGGGCACCGGCCAGGGCGCGCGCCCGGGCGACACCCTTGTCTTCCGCATCCCGGAAGGCGGTCAGGGCAAGCGCCTGAGCATCACCCTTCCGAAGGAACAGATCGACTACGAGGGATACGACCCGTCCGGGGTGGGCGGAGCGGAGGTGCTCATCCCGCCGTCGGCGCTGCCTGCCACCGCCCGTCCGGAGGCGGCGGAGTACGTCCTCACCAGCAGCTCCGACCACGACCAGGTCCGCAGGGTCCTCGACGGCATCGCCGCCGTCACCCCGACCGCCGAGATCAACCCGGTCGGCGTGAACATCGAGGGCCTCCAGCAGATCGCCGTCCTCGAAACGCTGCTGGCCGTCGGCATGATCATGGGCCTGGTCATCGGAACGGCGGCCTTCGTCGTCTCCGCGACCGACCGGGCGGTGGAGCGGCGCGCACAGGTCACCGCCATCACGCTGATCGGCGCACGCGCGCGCACGATGCGGGCCGTGCAGTGCGTCCAGGTGGTGCTCCCCCTGAGCATCGGGCTCGCCCTGGCGCTCGTGACCGGCAAGCTCGCCGAGGCCTCCTATCTGATCACCGGAGGCAGCGAGATCTACTGGGACTTCGCCGGACTCCCGGTGCTCGCCCTCGCGGCGGCGGCCGTGGCGGCGCTGTCCGCCATCGGCACACTTCCGCTCGTGGGACGGCGCATCGACCCGGAACTGATCCGCCGCGACTGATCAGGGAGGCGGGACCGCCCGTGGCTCACGGGCTCAGTCGGCTCGGCCCCGCGCACACCGAGCCGACTGCTCGCCGACAGGGCACGACCGGGCGACGACGTCACACAGGCGGCTGTACCCCTGGTCCCTGCAGCATGATCGCGTGCTGCGTGCTGCGTGCTGCGTGCTGCGTGCTGCGTGCTGCGTGCTGCGTGCCGTGTTCCGCGTGCCGTGCGTGTTCCGCGTGCCGCGTTCCGCCGTGTTCCGGGTTCCGCGTGCCGCGTTCCGCCGTGTTCCGCGGGCCGGGTTCCGCCGGGTTCCGCGTGCCGCGTTCCGCCGTGTTCCGCGTGCCGTGTTCCGGGTTCCGCGCGTGCCGTGTTCCGTGTTCCGCGTGCCGTGTTCTGGGTCCCGGTTCCGCCGGGTTCCGCGTGCCGGGTTCCGCCGGGTTCCGCGTGCCGGGTTCCGCCGGGTTCCGCGTGCCGCGTTCCGACGGACCCGGTCCGTGCGGTGAGGGCGCGGTGCCCGGCGGCGCGGCCGGTCGGCGTGCGGGGCGTTCGGGAGGAGGGCGGGGGAATCGATGCGTGGTCGGCCGCCGGGCGGTCCTGTCGTGCTCGGCGACCCGGCGCTCAGGGCCGGTGCCGTTCGCCGCGCGCGCTCACCCCAGGGCCGGCCGCCTCCGTCCCATGAGCGGCCGGCCCCGCTCGGCGGTGGCCCAAGCGGGGCCGGCTCGTCCGACCAGGGCGGCAGGGCAGGTGGGGGACCTCCGATCCCGGGGTCCTGTCCGCCGCCGGGGCCAGGGCCCAGTGACGCGAGACGACGTGCCGCTCGGGCCGTGTCAGGCCTTTCGTGGACCCCGCCTCCTCGGCACTCCTCGACCGCGCCCGTCTGGGGCTTTTCGACCTCCTTCGCCGCGGACTCCCGTCCCCTTCTCCCTTCAGGAGTCCCCGACCGCATCCACCTCAGGACTTCCGAGGGCTTCCGGTCGATCCCCGCACCATCAGCTCACCCCGGACCGTCGCGATCCCCCCGTGGGGTGCCTCCTCGCGCCCCATCGCGATCCGCCCGGCCCGGGCCCCCGCCTCCGAGAGCGGCAGTCGCACCGTCGTCAGCGCCGGCACCGCGTCGATGCTGAACGGCAGATCGTCGAAACCCGCCACGGAGACGTCGTCCGGAATCCGCAGCCCCGAATCCCGAAGCGCCGCGCACGCGCCCAGCGCAACCGTGTCGTTCGCGGCGACGACCGCCGTCAGCGTCGGGTCCCGCCGCAGCAGCTCCAGCGTCGCCTCGTACCCGGAGAGCCGGTCGTAGCGGCCGTAGACGATCAGTCTCGGGTCGTCCTCGACCCCGGCCGCGGCCAGTGCCGCCCGGTGGCCCTCCAGCCGGTGCCGCGTGGTGGTCCGCTCCTCGGGTCCGGCGATGTACCCGAGTCGCCGATGCCCCAGCCCGATCAGATGCTCGGTGAGCCGCTGTCCGCCGCCCCGGTTGTCGAAGGTGATCGCGATGGCCTCGGGCGTGGGCGGCCGGCCGCACAGCACGACCCGCGTCCCCGCCTCCGCCAGCTTCCGCAGCTTGTTGCCGACCGCGGTGAGATGCGCGGGGTCCTCGATGGCCCCACCGGTCAGCACGACGGCCGCGGCGCGCTGCCGCTGCAACAGCGTGAGATACGTCAGCTCACGCTCCGGGGAGCCGCCCGTGTTGCACACCACGGCCAGCCGCTCCCCGCCCGCGCGTCCGCCCGGCCCGCCGATCTCGTTCTGGATCGCGCTGGCCATGATCCCGAAGAAGGGGTCGGCGATGTCGTTCACCAGGATGCCGACGAGATCGGAGGTGGCGGCGGCGAGGGCGCTGGCGGGCCCGTTCAGGACGTAGTCCAGCTCGTCGACGGCCTTGAGCACCCGCTCCCTCGTGGACGCGGCCACCGGATAGTTCCCGTTGAGCACCCGGGAGACGGTCGCGGGCGACACCTGCGCACGGGCCGCCACGTCCGCCAGGGTCACTGTCATCGTTTACTCGCCTCCGGTGAGCGTCTCGTTCGAGTCGTCGTGAGCCGTGTGGCTCGTCCAGTCAGCCGTACGACCCACGGGGCCGTGCGGCTCGTCCGGGGAACCATACGACCGCGATCGCTGTTCGCCCCCTCGAACAACTCGAACCCCCTGCGGTCTTGTCCGAACCGCTGCTCAGAGGCTAGCTTCTCACTAGATAGAAAGCGCTTGCTGTCACGCTCACCTCTCCACGGGTCCCCGGGCGTACGCGGCGCCGGACGCGTACGAACCAGAACGAACAAGTCAGCGACGAGTCAGCGACGAGTCAGCAAGGCAGACCAACGAAAGGGATCGGCTGTGACACGCAAGACCGTACGGATCGCCATGAACGGCGTGACGGGGCGCATGGGGTACCGCCAGCACCTCGTGCGCTCCATCCTCGCCATCCGCGAGCAGGGCGGACTCGACCTCGGCGACGGCACCGTCCTGTGGCCCGAGCCGATCCTCGTCGGCCGCCGTGAGCACGCGCTCAAGGCGATGGCCGACCAGCACGGCCTGGAGCACTGGTCCACCGACGTGGACGCCGTCCTCGCCGACGGCACCGTGGACATCTACTTCGACGCCCAGGTCACCTCCGCCCGCGAGGAGGCGCTGAAGAAGGCGATCGCGGCCGGAAAGCACATCTACACGGAGAAGCCCACGGCCACGGGCCTGGAGGGCGCCCTGGAGCTGGCCCGCCTCGCCCACGCCGCCGGCATCAAGCACGGCGTCGTCCAGGACAAGCTGTTCCTCCCGGGCCTGCTGAAGCTGAAGCGCCTCATCGACGGCGGCTTCTTCGGCCGCATCCTCTCCATCCGCGGCGAGTTCGGCTACTGGGTCTTCGAGGGCGACTGGCAGGAGGCCCAGCGCCCCTCCTGGAACTACCGCGCGGAGGACGGCGGCGGCATCGTCGTCGACATGTTCCCGCACTGGGAGTACGTCCTGCACGAGCTGTTCGGCCGGGTGAGGTCCGTCCAGGCCCTCACCGCCACGCACATCCCGCAGCGCTGGGACGAGCAGGACAAGCCGTACGACGCCACGGCCGACGACGCCGCGTACGGGATCTTCGAGCTGGACGGCGGCGCGATCGCCCAGATCAACTCCTCGTGGGCCGTGCGCGTCAACCGCGACGAGCTGGTGGAGTTCCAGGTCGACGGCACGGAGGGCTCGGCGGTCGCGGGCCTGCGCAACTGCCGCGTCCAGCACCGCAGTGCCACGCCGAAGCCCGTGTGGAATCCCGACATCCCCGCCACCTACTCCTTCCGCGACCAGTGGCAGGAGGTCCCCGACAACGCCGAGTTCGACAACGGCTTCAAGGCGCAGTGGGAGCTGTTCCTCAAGCACGTGTACGCCGACGCGCCCTACCACTGGGACCTGCTGGCCGGCGCCCGCGGCGTCCAGCTCGCCGAACTTGGCCTGAAGTCCTCGGCCGAGGGCCGCCGTCTCGACGTACCGGAGATCCAGCTGTGAGCGTCCGACTCCCCGACGGCAAGGGCGGGTTGAAGACCTACACCCCCCGCCAGGAGCCCCTCTCCCTGAGCACCGGCGCCCCCTTCACCTCCCGCACGGTCTTCTCGGCGGCGCACGTCGTCGCCGACCCCTTCGCCGACGTGTCCCCGGATTCCCCCGCGGCCGTCGACTGGGACGCGACCCTCGCCTTCCGCCGCCACCTGTGGTCGCACGGGCTCGGCGTCGCCGAGGCGATGGACACCGCCCAGCGCGGCATGGGCCTCGACTGGGCGGGCGCGGCGGAGCTGATCCGCCGCAGCGCCAAGGAGGCCAGGGCGGTCGGCGGCCGTATCGCGTGCGGCGTCGGCACCGACCAGCTGAGCGCGCCGGCGTCCCTGGACGAGATCCGCAAGGCGTACGAGGAGCAGCTGGCGGTCGTCGAGGAGTCGGGCGCCCAGGCGATCCTGATGGCCTCGCGGGCGCTGGCCGCCGCGGCGAAGGGCCCGGAGGACTACCTGGAGGTCTACGGCCACCTGCTGCGCCAGGCCGCCGAGCCGGTCGTCCTGCACTGGCTGGGCCCGATGTTCGACCCGGCGCTGGAGGGCTACTGGGGCTCGTCCGACCTGGACACGGCCACGGACACCTTCCTCGACGTCATCGCGGCCCATCCCGACAAGGTGGACGGCATCAAGGTGTCCCTGCTGGACGCCCAGCGCGAGATCGACATCCGCCGCAGGCTCCCGCAGGGCGTCCGCTGCTACACCGGTGACGACTTCAACTACCCGGAGCTGATCGCGGGAGACGAGAAGGGCTTCAGCCACGCCCTCCTCGGCATCTTCGACCCGCTGGGCCCCCTGGCGGCGGAGGCGGTCCGCGTCCTGGACACGGGCGACGTGAAGGGCTTCCGGGAGCTCCTGGACCCGACCGTCGAACTCTCCCGCCACCTCTTCCAGACCCCGACCCGCTTCTACAAGACGGGCGTGGTCTTCCTGGCGTGGTTGTCGGGTCACCAGGAGCACTTCACGATGGTCGGCGGCCTCCAGTCGGCCCGCTCCCTCCCGCACTTCGCGCGGGCGTACGAACTCGCCGACGGGCTGGGCCTGTTCCCGGACCCGGCGCTGGCGGAGACCCGGATGAGGAACCTGCTGTCGGTGTACGGGGTGACCCAGTGAGCGCGGGGACGACGACCGGGGCGACGGCGAGCGGGGACCTCTCCCGTTTCAGCATCAACCAGATGACGGTGAAGCAGCTGTCGCTGCCGGAACTCGTGGCCGACTGCGTGGAGTTGGGCATCCCCGGCGTGGGCCTGTGGCGCGAGCCGGTGGCAGCCCACGGCCTGGAGGCGACGGCCGAGCTGGTCCGGGACGCGGGCCTGACGGTCACCACCCTCTGCCGGGGCGGCTTCTTCACAGCGATCGACCCGGCCGAGCGGGCGGCGGCCCTGGCCGACAACCGCAGGGCGATCGACGAGGCGGCGACACTCGGCACGGACACCCTGGTCCTGGTCTCGGGCGGCCTCCCGGCGGGTTCGAAGGACCTCCACGGGGCACGGGAGCGCATCGCGGACGCCCTCGCCGAACTGGGCCCGTACGCGGCGGAGCACGGGGTGAGGCTCGCCATCGAGCCGCTCCACCCCATGTTCGCCTCGGACCGCTGTGTGGTGTCGACGCTCTCCCAGGCCCTGGACATCGCGGAACGCTTCCCGGCGGACCAGGTGGGCGTGACCGTGGACACGTACCACATCTGGTGGGACGACACGGCCCCCGCGGCGATCGCCCGCGCGGGCGCCGGCGGCCGCATCCACACGTTCCAGCTCGCCGACTGGATCACCCCCCTCCCCGCGGGCGTCCTCACCGGCCGGGGCCAGATCGGCGACGGCGCGATCGACATGCGGGAGTGGAAGGGCTACGTGGAGGCCGCGGGCTACACGGGCCCCATCGAGGTCGAGCTGTTCAACGACGAACTGTGGGCCGGGGACGGCCACGCGCTCCTGTCGGAGACGGCGCGACGGTTCGTGAAGCACGCCGGCTGAAGCGGGCCGCCGTTCGGTTCCCGGGAAGACGGAGAAGACCCCGGGGACCGGCGGCGCCGCCGAAACCCGATTCTCAACGGCGTCGCCGCTGTGTGCGGGGGCCGGTGACCGTCTCCCGCCCTGATCCCGCCCGCGGAACGCGCTCGACCTGCTGCGCCGGCGTTCGACCTGACCCGGTCGCGGTTCGAGTACCACCTGCCGAGGCTCGAACCCGACGACTTCCTGTGGGAGCCCGCCACGCTCCACCACCAGCCGATGTGCCGGGCCGACGACAGGAGCTGGCCGCCGGACCGGGCGGACGCCGAGCCCGAACCCGACCCCGTACCCGTACCCGTACCGACCGCCGCCCGGCTGAGGTGGTACATCGGCTGGTGGTGGAGCGTGGCCGCCGACCACGCCCACGGCAGGGCCCCCCGCGAGAGGGGCGGCATCGTCTGGCCGGGCGCGGACGGCCGACCGTCGCGTGGCTGCGATCCCCGCGGCGAGGACTGGCTGGAGGCGCTGGACCGCCTCACTGATGCGGACCTGACCTGGGGACGACCGCGTCGTTCCCCTGGCCACCCCCGGCACACGGTGGCGCACCTGGTCGCCTGGGCGAACGCGGAGTTGACGAAGAACGCCGCGGAGATCGGTCAACTCTGCCTGCGGCGCGCCGCAGTCGCGCCGGGTTCGGGTTCCTGACTCGGGCGCGGCGATCCCCGGAGTGCGAGACGAACTCCGCCCGGACGATGGGGGAGAGGGTGCGCCGCGGGCCGGTGGTGTTCTCGGAGTCGCGGACGCCTGCCCGCCGGCCCCACCGGTGCAGCGCCTGAACTCCCGTCACTCTTAGTGAAGTTATACGAAGCGCGGAACGTGTCTCCCGGGGGTACTCCCGCGCTTCCGTCACTGTCAGTCGCGCCCTCCCGTCACTCTGGTGCTCGCTGGCATATTTCCCGTGAAGGGTCATCAAGTCCTTTAAAGGGCTTAAAGCAAGACATGCGCCAGACAGGGATGGTGAGTCGTAGATGTCGCAGGAACTTCAGTACCACGTCTCCGTGTCCAACCAGCCGGAAGGTCTGCTCGTCCCGGCGTCGGGACAGCCGGTGGTCGCCGCACCGGACACCGGGGAGGCGGGCAGCCCGGCGGGTCCGACCAGCGAGGGGATCGAGGCGGTCGAGGGCTACCGGCTGCCCGAGGCTCCGGAAGCGGCCCCGGAGGTCGCCACGTACGACATCGGCGTCGTGCGGGACATCGGGGAGGCGTCGTTCGGGCCGCTCCTCGAACAGGAGACGGTCCACCCGCCGGACGACCGGGTCCAGATCACCAACACGAGCGTGTACCCGTGGCGGGTGCACTGCTTCCTGGAGATCACCGCCGCCGACGGCTCGGCGTGGCTGGGCACCGGCTGGTTCATCGGCCCGCACACCATCGCCACCGCCGGGCACGTGGTCTTCATCAAGAACAGCGGTGTTCCCGGCCGCGACGGCTGGGTGCGCAGCATCAGGGTGTGGCCCGGCCGCAACGGCGCCTCCGCCCCGTACGGCCCGTACACCAGCACGAGCTTCCGCTCGGTGACCGGCTGGACGCTGAACGGTAGCCACGAGTACGACTACGGGGCGATCATCCTGCCCAGCGACGCCGGCAACGTCACCGGCTGGTTCGGCTACGGCGCGTGGTCCGACGGCGAACTGCTGCAGACCACGGGCAACATCGCCGGCTACCCGGCGGACAAGCCGTACGGCACCCTCTGGTACGACGCCCGGCGCATCGACTCGGTGGGTCCGCGCAAGGTGTACTACGACATCGACACCTACGGCGGCCAGAGCGGCAGCGCGGTCTACCGCTTCTACAATGGAGGTCGCTACGGGGTCGCCGTCCACGCGTACGGCGGCACCCGGGTGAACTCGGGTACCCGTATCACCACCGCCGTCGCCAACAACTTCACGGCCTGGAAGGCATGAACGCACACCAAGCGCCCGCAGGGGTGATCCGAGGCGTCGTCACCGACGCCTCGGGGGCCCCCGCGGGCGGCGCGCGTGTCGTCCTCGCGGACGGCCCCGGCCCGCTGCCCGACATCGCGGCCCTGACCGACGCCCAGGGCCGCTTCGCCATGGCGGCTCCCCTGGAGGGGACGTACACCGTCGTGTGCCGTACGGACGCCGCCGACGACGACGTCCCCTCTGGCACGGCGACCGCCCGCGTCACGGTCCCCGCCCGGACCGCCGATGCTCCCGCGACGGTCGCCGTCACCCTCCGCCTGACCACCTGACGAGGGGTACGCGGGCAGGGTCCCCGGGGGGCCGGGGGAGGCGGCCCCCCGGGGACCCCGGGGAGGGGAGGTGGAGGGCTACGCGACCGTCAGCAGATCCTTCTCGTCCGCCGACAGCTCCACCCTGTCCGGGTACAGCAGCGCGTGCGCCGGGTCGAAGACCAGGGCAACCTCGCCCGACAGGCCCCCGTTGCCGCTGAGGACCTGGACGACCTGGTCGCCGAGGCGGACGTCGTACTCGTAGCGGGATCCGACGTAGGAACTGGTGATGACCTGGGTGTCGAGCCTGTTCACACCGGCCGGGGTCGCGGCGGAGGCCACGACTTCCAGCCGTTCGGGGCGCACCGCCACCGTGACCGACTCGCCTGCCGCGACCCGGCGTTCGCTGTCGACCCGCACCACCTCACCGCTCGCGTCGAGGCGCACACCGTGCCGGTTGCCGTCCAGCCCGACCACCTTGCCGGTGAGGAAGTTGCAGCGGCCCACGAACGCCGCCACCGCCGGCGCGGCCGGGCGTTCGTAGATCTCGTGCGGCGTGCCGATCTGGATCATGTTGCCGCCCTCCATCACGGCGATCCGGTCGCTCAGCGCCAGGGCCTCGTCCTGGTCGTGCGTGACGTAGACCGTGGTGATGCCCAGCTCCTCCTGGAGCCGCTTCAGCCAGGCGCGGGCCTGCTCGCGGAGTTTGGCGTCAAGGTTGGAGAGGGGCTCGTCGAGGAGCAGGACCGTCGGGGAGTACACCAACGCCCGTGCCAGCGCCACGCGTTGCTGCTGGCCGCCCGACAACTGGTGCGGGTAGCGGCCCGCCAGCGCCGCCAGCCCCACCTTGTCCAGCGCGTCGTGGATGAGGGTCTTCTGTCTGTCCTTGGGCACCTTGCGGATGTTGAGCGGGAGGGCCAGGTTCTTCGCGATGGTCATGTGCGGCCACAGCGCGTACGACTGGAAGACCATGCCCAGGTTGCGCTCCTCGGGCGGGAGGAACACGCCGGCCGACGCGTCCACGAAGGACCTCCCGCCCACCGCGATCGAGCCCTCCGTCGGCTGCTCCAGACCCGCTATGCAGTTCAGCGTCGTCGACTTGCCGCAGCCGCTCGCCCCGAGCAGCGTGAAGAACTCGCCGTCCTTGATGGTGAAGGTGACGTCGCGCAGGACGGAGTTGTCGCCGAACGTCTTCGCCAGGTTCTTGACGGTCACCTCAGGCATGGTGCTTTCCCTTCATGAGCAGTCCCGCCAGGGCGACGAAGACAGCGGTGATGCCGATCTGGAGGGTGGCCAGTGCGGCGACGGACCCGGCCCTGCCCTGCGTCCACAGGCTGAGCATGGTGGTGCCGAGGATGTTGTTGTCGGCCGAGCTGAGGAAGACGGCCGGGGAGTACTCCTTGAGCATGATCACGAAGGTGAGCACGAGGGCTCCGGCGAAGGCCGGGGTGATCAGGGCCCGCAGGACCCGGAAGAAGGTCATCAGCCAGTCGGCGCCGGAGACCCGGGCCGCGTTGTCCAGCTCACCGCCGATCTGCATGATCGCCGGGGCGACCGAGCCGAACGCGCTGGGCAGGGCCCGCATGCCGAAGGCGATGACGACGGCGTAGACCGTGCCCTGGAGGGCGGACCCCATGCCGAACGGGGCGAGCGCGAAGGCCCAGAAGAAGCCGATACCGATGATGATGCCGGGCAGCGACTGCGGGATGAGGGCCAGGTACTCCACCGCCCGGCCCCAGCGGAAGGTCGAGCGCCGGGCCACCATCACCGCGAACACGGCGAGGGCGGACACGACCACCGAGCCGACACCGGCCACGATCAGGCTGTTCCACAGCGACTGCACGTAGTTGTCGGAGTCGAAGACGATCTCGTAGTTCTTCGTCGTCACCGTCCTGAACGGCGACTGGAGCGGCGTGAAGACGAGGGTGAAGGACCGCATCACCAGGCCCGCGATGGGGACCAGGGCGCCGACGATCACGTAGAACCAGATGCACGCGATGCTCACCCACTTCAGCCAGCCCAGGTCCAGCTTGCGCGGGCGGGTGACCTTGCCGCGTACGGAGACGAACCGGGCCGCGTCCTTCAGCAGTTTCGCCTGGACGGCGACCAGGCTCAGGGTGACGACGAGGATCACCGTGGAGGCGGCGCCGAGCATCGTGTAGTCGGGGTCCACCGACTGAAGCCCGTTGTGGTAGAGGAACGTCGAGAACACGTCGATGTCGACCGGCTGGCCGTACAGCAGCGGAACGCTCAGCGTCTCGATGGAGACGGAGAAGACCAGGATCGCGCTGTAGACGATCGGGGGCCGCAGCAGCGGGACGATCACCTGCGCGAGGATGCGGAAGGGGCCCGCCCCGCAGACCTGGGCGGCCGACTCCAGCGAAGCGTCCGACTGGCGGAGGGCGTTGGCGCAGAAGACGTAAGCGATCGGCGCGAGCGCCACGGCCTCGGTGAGCGCCATGCCGGGGATCGAGTACAGGTTCCACGGCACGGAGCCGAAGACCTGCTGGACCTTGACGCTGACGAACCCGGCCGGGCCGTACATGATGATCCAGCCGAAACCCAGGATCAGCGACGAGATGAAGAACGGCCACTGCATCGCCAGGGCGATCAGCCGGCCGCCCGGCAGCTTCGTACGGACCACCACGATCGCCATGGGGATGGCGATGGCGAGGCTCAGGACCGTGGTCAGCGAGGCGAACAGCAGCGTGTTCAGGGCGACTTCACCGAAGCCGGCCTTGGTGAACAGATCGGTGTAGCCGCTGAGGGTGAAGGCGCCGCCCGCCTCGTAGAGCGGGCGGTTGCGGATGCTCTGGTAGAGGGTCGGGACGATCGGGGCCAGCACCAGCACGGCGAGGAACGCCAGGACCGCGTACTGGACCACCGTGTCCCGTCCGATGCCGAGCGGGCGGCGGTAGCGGGGCGGTTCGAACTTCTCCGCGGGTGACGCGCCGGCCGGTGTCCGGGATGGCTGGGTGAGGGTTGACATCTGCTCTGACTCCGATCGTCCCTGATCACTGCCTACTTGCGGAGTCCGTCGAAGCGCTCCAGCCAGGCCGCGGCGTCGTCCTTGGCGACCTGCTCGTACTTGACGTGGATGATGTTCTCCTCGCCGACCGCGTCGACGACCTCCTGGTAGGTGTGCAGGCCCTCGCCCTTCACGCCCTCGCGGTAGGAGGCCAGACCGCCCTCGGCGACCGCGCGCTGGCCCTCGTCGGAGAGGGCGAAGTCCAGGAAGAGCTTCGAGGTCGCCGGGTGCGGGGCCTCGGCGGCGATGCCGATACCGCGCGGCAGCACCACCGTGCCGTCCTTCGGGAAGACGATCTTCACCAGGCCGGCGCTGTCCTCGACCACCGGGTAGGCGGGGGAGGCGCTGATCAGGAAACCGGCCGAGTACTCACCGGAGACGATCTTCTCCAGCTGGGTGCCGGAGGAGGTCTCCGGGCGGGTCAGCGGGAGGATCCGCTTCAGGTCGTCCCACGCCTCCGGGTTGCCCTCGGTGAGCGCCCGCGTGACGGTGAAGCCGAACGAGCCCTCCGGGTCGCGGACCGTGACCTTGTTCTTGAAGGTGTCCTCGTCGGACGTGACCATGTCCGCGAAGTCCGTCAGGGTGGTCGGCGGCTTCTCCATCAGCGAGGTGTTGTACGCGATCGTCATCGGGTCCTGCGACATCGAGTACACGCTCGGCAGCAGTTGCGCGCTGTCGCCCAGCTCCTTCAGCTCCGGCGACTCGTACTCCAGGACCGTGTCCTTGCGGGCGGAGAAGTCCGCCCACGCGGTCGCCGCGCTGGAGATCAGCACGTCCGCCGGGGAGGACCCGGCCGCGTTCTCGGAGAGGGTCTTCTGGAACAGCTCGTCGCTGTCGAGTTCGTTGACGGAGACGGTCTTGATGAAGCCGTACTTCTTCTTGAAGTCCCGGACGATCGGCGCCATGTTCTCGTCGCCGAGGTTCGAGTAGACGGTGAGTTTGCCGCCCTCCTTCTTCGCCGCCTCGATCAGGTCGGAGTAGTCCGCCGGGTAGTAGTCCGGCACCTTGCCCGCGGAGATCTTGTTCTCCGCGACCTTCGGCGCGTCGGTCTCCCCGCCGCCGCAGGCGGCCAGGGTGCCGAGCGCGAGGGTCGCGGCGACCGCGGCCGCCAAGGGGCGCCGGACGGGACGCCGGTACGTGGGTGCCGTGTCGGTGACGGCGATGTGTCCGGTGCCGAAGTGGCTGGATCTGGCCATGGTTCTCCTCCTGGCGCGTGCCTGCTGGCAGCTGTTGCCGGGAGGTTAGGGACCCAGGTCAGGCCGGTAAATCCCTCACCCGTCAGAGCTCGTACTGCTCGTATTGGTCATTGTGTACATGACGCGAGTCACCGCCGCTGAACAGGGGCGGTTGGCTGGGAACGATCGCTTTGGAGATGGGTGGTGAGCTGCTGGAGCCGTCCCCAGGCCGCCGGGTCCTCCCCGTCGCCGAGGGGGTAGTGCAGCGCCGGGCGGGATGTCGGGCCGAGGCCCGTCGGGCGGAGGTCGAGCGGCGGCCGTCGGGCGTGGTCGAGGCCGATGGCCCGCACGTCGTCCGGGCCCAGGGTGAAGGCGGCCGGGATCGGCGGCCCCTCCAGACGGGGCGCGGTGGTGAGGTCGGCGGGGGCTGCCTGCACGGAGGTCAGCATGGTCACCAGGGAGTGATTCGTGACCAGCTCCTCCGCCAGGGCCCGCACCCGGTCCAGGGGCAGCTCCTCGCCGTCCGCGTAGCCGACGGTCAGGACCATGTCCTCCTCCACGCCCTTCGTCGTCCGGGTCACCCGCACGGTTGCGATGGCCGGGCGCTCGGGACGGCCCACCACGATCAACTGCGACGGTTCGGGCATCCGCTCACGGGCCAGGTCCGTCAACTGCCGTGGTGACCAGGGCAGGTTCACGGGCTCCGCCGTCCCCCAGCCGCCGGGGACCGAGCCGGTCAGGGCCTCCCAGGCGGTCTCCAGCGCACCGCCCAGCAGAAGCCGCTCGTCGGGCCGGTGCGCCGTACGGATCGCGACGATCAGCCGGCGGCCCGGCGCCCCGTCCGCGGGCCGCGTGAACGCGGCGGCCACCGTGGCCGTGCCGCCCTGCGACAGCGCGGGCGAGAACGCCCCGTCCTGCCAGCGCAGCACCGCCCCCGACAGGCCGTCGTAGTAGCCGCACTCCGGGTCCTGCACGACCCACCGGTTGGGGACACGGGCGAGCGTCGTCCGGGCGGGGGCGCTCAGGCGGACCTCGGGCGGGGTGACGATCTGGAGGGACCGCCGGGAGGCGACGGCCGTGCGCATGATCTCGGCGAGCCAGCTGGTCACGGCGACCACCGGGCGGTCGATGAGGACGACCGCCGCGTTCTCCGTGACGACGTCCACGGCGGGCTGCCCGGCCCCCGCCGACGGCACGGCGGACACATCGACGGCCTCCGTGCTCGCGGCCCCGGCCGGCCATGTGGTGCCGCCCAGCAGCGCGTTGAGCCGGCCGCACACCACCCCGGCCAGTCTCTCCGCCTCCGGTACGGCCGTGGAGGCCCGTGCCTCCGTCCACCAGTACGGGGCCTCGGCGCTCTGCCCGAGCAGCCGCTCCGCCTCGCCCGGCACCTGCACCAGCAGCGGTGACTCCACGGACACCAGGGGGCGCCCGCCGGGGCCGTGCAGCTGGACGACCGCTCCGTCGGCCGCCGCCGACAGGTCCAGGTCGGAGCCGCCGGCGTACAGACTCGCCATGAGCGCCCACACGTTGGGCATCGTCGGGGTGAGAGCGATGACGTCCTTGGTCACGTGAGGTCGTCCTTGTCGGTGGTCATCAGGGTCCGTCCTGACGGGGCGGGCACGGGCAGGTGTGATCCGGGACGGGTGCTCGCCGGCGGGTGTGATTCCGGCCGCGCGGGCACCGCCGGGAAGGCGTCCCGGTCGGCTGGTCGCGGTCGGTGGGGCGTCCCGGTCGGGCGGTCGTGGGCGTGGGTCGTCCCGGCCCGGCCGCCCACGGGGGTGCCTGGTCCCGCCGGGCGGGGCCGGGCATGTGCGGTCCCCGCTCGGCGGGCATGGCTGTGCGCCGTTCCGGCTGAGCCGTCACCGGGGGTCGGCCTCCTCGCCGGACAGCGCGGTCTGGATCAGCTGGTGGGCGCGGCCCCGGCGGACCAGGGTGCCCCGGCCGGGCGGCTGCGCGGACGGGTACAGGCCGGGGAAGAGCTGGCCCTCACTGCGCTCGCCGGTCATGAGCAGGGCGGCCGTCCCCGTCTCGCGGAGCGTCTGGAGCAGCGGCTCGTAGAGGGCCCGAGAGGCGCCCGCCGTCCGCCGGGTGATCACGAAGTGCAGGCCGATGTCCTGCGCCGACGACACATACGGCAGGAACGGTGCCAGCGGCTGCTGTCCGGCGGTCGTGAGGATGTCGTAGTCGTCGACCAGGATCACGATCCGCGGCCCCTGGAAGGCGGGCTCGTCGGCCATCGCGTCCGGGTCGGCGGTCTCCGGCATCCGCTTCTCCAGCTCGGTCGCGATGCCCGACGCCAGCCCGACGGCGAGCTTCGCGTTGTGCGCGTAACCACCCCGGTAGGGCTCCGGGACCACACCCCGCAGCCCGCGCCGGGGATCGAACACACCGAAGACCAGCTCCTCCTCGGAGTACCGCTCCACCAGCCGGTCCACGATCAGCTTCAGCAGGTTCGTCTTGCCGCACTCGTTGTCCCCGAGGACCAGCAGATGCTGGTCGGAGCCGAAGAGGTCGAGGAGGACGGGGGCGAGGGCGTCCTGGTCGACGCCGATCGGGACGCGACCCGGCTCGGCGACCGGCGACGGCAGCCGGCCGGCGTGCAGCCGGGTCGGCAACACCCTTACGGGCGGCGCCAGTTCACCGTGCCAGGTGGAGCGGATCGTACGGGTCGCGTCCTCCAGCGCCGGACCGAGGTCGCCCGTCGACGGCCGTCCGTCCAGGCGCGGCAGCGCTACCTGCGCGAACAGCTTGCCGTCGGTGAGGGCGCGCCCCGGGGTGTCGGGCGACAGGGTCTGGGAGAGCTTGCGGTCGACGCTCGAATCGCTCGGGTCGTTGAGCCGCAGCTCGATCCGGGTGCCGAACATGGACTGCGTCGCGATCCGCACGTCGTTCCAGCGGAGCATGCCGCCGACGACGTGGATGCCGTAGCCGCCGCCCCGCTTCAGCAGGTCCACGACCGTGTCGTCCAACTCGGCGAACTCGTCGCGCAGCGCGCCGAACCCGTCGATGAGCAGCACGATGTCGGTGGAGCCCAGTTCCCGGAGCCTGCCCTGCGCGCGGAGGCGGCGCAGCTGGTCGACGGAGTCGATGCCGTGCTCGCGGAACAGCTCCTCGCGCTCGATCAGCATCGTCCGCACCTCGGCGACCGTCCGCGCCGCCCGCTCCCGGTCGGCCCGCCCGGCGATCCCGCCGACGTGCGGCAGCCCGGCCAGGGCGGACAGACCGCCGCCGACCAGATCAAGGCCGTAGAGGGCGACCTCGGCGGGCGTGTGGGTCGTCGCCAGCGACAGCGCGAGGGTCCGCAGCAGCGTCGTCTTGCCGGACTGCGGGCCGCCGATCACCGCCACGTGTCCGCCCGCGACCGTCAGATCGAGCACCCAGTGGCCCTGCCACTGCTTCGCCGGGTCGTCCAGCACTCCGAGCGGAATCCGCAACGGCCCCTGGCGAGCGGCGAGTTGCAGCCCGCGCTCGTCCACCTGCACGGGCCCGGCCGCCGCGTCCAGCGTGATCGCGTCCGGCAGCGGCGGCAGCCAGATCCGGCGCACCGGCCGCGCGGCCCCGGCGAGCCGGTCGACCATCACCGACATCACCGTCGGCCCGGTCTCCCGCTTGGTCGCCTTGGCCACCTCCGGGGCGGCGCCCTGCGCGGGCGCGCCGCCCGGCGTGTTGTACGTCGGGTACGGCCATACGAGCGGCGTGTCGTCGTCGTCCTGCGCGGCGCGTGCCGGCCCCCGGTACGCGCCGGACACATAGCCCGCCTTGAACCGCTCGTACGTCGAGGTGTCCACCTTGAGGTAGCCGAAGCCCGGCAGCGGCGGCAGATGGAAGGCGTCGGTGGTGTCGAGCACGGTCCGCGACTCGTCGGCGGAGAAGGTCCTGAGGCCCAGCCGGTACGACAGATAGGTGTCCAGGCCCTTGAGCTTGCCGCCCTCGATGCGCTGGCTGGACAGCAGCAGATGGACGCCGATGGAGCGTCCGATGCGGCCTATGGAGAGGAACAGGTCGATGAAGTCCGGCTTTGCGGTGAGGAGTTCGCCGAACTCGTCGATCACGACGAAGAGGTGCGGCAGTGGTTCGAGGTCCGGGCGGCTGCTCGCGCGCAGGGCGGCGTAGTGCCCGATGTCGGCGACGTTCCCCGCGTCCTTCAGCACCTGCTGGCGCCGTTTGACCTCGCCGGCGAGGCTGGAGTGCACCCGCTCGACGAGCCCGGCCTGGTTCTCCAGGTTGGTGATCACTCCGGCCACGTGCGGGAGTCCGGTGAACGGGGCGAAGGTCGCGCCGCCCTTGTAGTCGACCAGGACGAGCGCGAGGTCCTCGGGGGGATGGGTGGCGGCGAGCGCCAGCACCAGGGTGCGCAGCAGCTCGCTCTTGCCGGACCCGGTCGCGCCCACGCACAGCCCGTGCGGGCCCATGCCCAGCTCGGAGGACTCCTTCAGGTCCAGCAGCACCGGCTCATGCCGGTCGGTCAGGCCGATGGGCACCCGAAGGAACTCCCGCTCGCCGCGCGGCGCCCACAGCCGGTCCAGGTCCAGCACGGCCGGGTCGTCCACGCCCAGCAGTACGGGGAAGTCGACGGGCCCGGTGACCGGCGTGCCCTCGGCCGCCGACTCGGCCGACAGCCTCAGCGGCGCGAGCAGCCGGGCGAGGCCCTCCGCCCCGGCGGTGGTCACGTCGTCGGAGCCACCCTGCGCGACCGCGTGGCCCTCCCGGAGGTCCTCGACGACGACCTGGTCGCCCCGGACGGTGATCCGCACCGACACCTGGTCCGGCTCGTGCACCTGCCGCTCCAGCAGGTGCAGCACGGTGACACCCATGTCGCCGAGCCCCACCGCCGTGTCGGGCAGCGGCAGTTCGGTGGCCGTCTCGCCGTACTCGTCGCTCACCACCAGCATGCGTGACGCCAGCCGCAGGGCGCCCCGGTCGGCCAGTCCCCGCCGCACCTCCGCCGCGTACGAGGCACGCCGCCCCAGCTCATGGCGGAAGTGCCGGGCCAGCTGCGGCAGGCTCGGCGCGATCCGCCGGGCGGCCACGGGCCCGTCGTGCTCCTGGCCGTCCAGCACATGCGGCAGCCACTTCGCCCACTCCCAGTCCGGCAGCCGCTCCCCGGGCACCCCGAGCGCCACGGCCACGTCGTCCGGGGCGTGCGTCACGGCGACCTGGACGAGAAGGGCCCGCGCCACCCGCAGCACACCCTCCCGGTCGCCGACGACACTGACGTTGCCCGCGCGGTCCAGGGGCACGGTGATCGGGCAGTCGTTGGCCACCGAGTAGCGGGCCAGCAGAGCTCGCGCCTCGTTCAGCATGAACGGGTCCGGCGGCGTCATCACACCGCCCTGGTTCTGCCCGATGGCGAGGTCCGCCACCGGCACGTCGCCGGTGCCGACCCGCACCCGCAGGAAGTCCGGGTCCCGCCGCCGGCGCTCCCACAGTCGCGCCGGGTCACGTACGAGGTCGTAGAGGGCCTCCGGCGGCGGATTGAGCATCCGCGCCAGCGTCCGCCGCTCGCGCTCCTTCGCGCCCAACTCCTCGCGCAGCTCCTCCAGATACTCCAGATACCGCTCCCGCTGCGTACGCCGGGTGCGCTGCGCCTTGCCGCGCTGCGACAGGAACAGGGCCACCGCGCCGAGCAGCGCGAAGACCAGCACGACCGCGCCGAGCGCCGCGAACTGGCTGCTGCGGATCACGGTCATCATGACGACGGAGCCCATGACGCCCGCCATCGGCAGCAACGCCGTCGCCGCCGAGCCCGCCTTGCCCTCCGGGAGGTTCGGCGGCGGCTCGATCGTGCGGGGTTCGGCCGCCCCGAGCGGGCGGGTGCTGCGCGCGGGCCGGTGGACCAACTGCTGGGTCACGGACGGACCCCTTCTTCCCATGGGTGGTCGTACATCGCCGTCCTGCGCCGGCCGTTCATCGCATCCTCACCGCCCGGGTCATCGCCTCCGCCGCCAGCGTCACGGCCGCGTCCCGCGTGGCCTGGCCCAGCAGGGCGGTGCGGATGGGGCCGCCCTGGGCGAGGTGCCGGTCGTAGGGGACGGTGACGACGTGGACGCCGGACTCCTTCAGGTGCGCGACCGCCGTCCTGCGGTCCAGGGTGACGTCGGGCGAGTTGGCGGTGAGCGCCACGACCGTCGAGGCGAGCGCGGAGTGCGGCAACTGGCCCAGCCAGTCCAGGACCTGCCGGGTGCCGTTGACGCCCTCGGCGGTCATCGGGGCGACGACCACACGCGCGTGCGCCGTGTCCATCGCCGTGCGCGCCACCTCGCCCGGCAGTGTCTCGCAGTCGACGACGGTCACCGCGAAGTAGCGTCGCAGGGCGAGGGTCACCGTGCGGTACGTCCGGATGTCCAGCGGGGCCCCTACCCGGCCCTGGCTCGCGGGCAGCAGCCAGCCGCCGTCCGACACGGGCACCAGGTAGCCGGTGACATCGGTGAGCTGCATCGCCGGGTTGAGGATCCGTGCGAGGTCGGCCGCCGCCCAGCGCACCGAGTCGGCGCCCATCCGCACCGGCAGCGTGCCGAGCGCGGCGTCCGCCTCCAGGGTGAGCACCGGGTCGTGCCGGTAGTGGTTGAAGGTCCGCCCCAGCAGCGCGGTCACCGTCGACTTGCCGACGCCGCCCCGGATCGACGTCACGGCGATCACCCGCCCCGTCGTCACCGGCTGCTGCAACTCCCGCGCGATCCTCGTCTCCTCCGCCACGTCCTGCGCGGCGGACGACGTCAGCTTCTTGATCGAACGCCCGGTACGCCGGGCCACGGAGTCCCCGTGCTGCGGCCGCCCCAGCGCGTGCGCCAGCCGGGGATCGATCGTCGGCACCGACTCGGGGGTGTGCGCCGGGGACTGCGGCACACGGGAACCGCGGGGTGCGGGAGTGGCCGGGGGAGCGGTGCGGGGTACGGGGCGGGGTACGGGGCGGGGGTCGCCGGGTCGGTCAGGGGTGCCCGGCGGCTGCGCGGAGGCCTGGGGGGCGCCGACCCGGGGGTCGACGCCGTGGGGGTCGGTGCCGTGGGGGCCGACGCCGTGGGGGTCGATGCCGTGGGCGGGCTGTCGAGACGCGGGCTGAACCGGCTGCTGGACGACGGGCTCGGGCTGTGCGGGCTGTGCGGGCTGTGCGGGTACCGGGTTCACGGGCACCTCCTGCGCCGGGCCCGGGTGTGCGGGCCCAGGCTGTACCGGCAGGGGCTGCACGGGCCCAGGCCGTACCGGACCCGGCCGTCCCGGCACCGCCCGTACCGGCCTGTCGTCGCCGCTCTCCTCAGCCGGCGCGGACGGCTCGGCCGGCTCGGCCGGAACCGACCGCACCAGCCTCAGCGTCGGCTCGGCCCGCCGCGCGGCGCCGGCCGGGGCACCCGCGGTGCCCGACGCGGCATCGGCCCCGGACGGCCCCGGACCGGACTCGGCGCCCGAGCCCGACCCGGCACTCTCCTGCCCCAGTTCGCGCAGCACGTCCCGCTGCCAGTCCCCTGCCTGCGCCATGTGCGCCCCCAGCTCCTAAGCGAAGGTGTCGAGCAGTCGCCCGTACACGCCGAACACCCCGATGAGCAGCGGGAACAGGGTGATGACGCCGATGGACTCCAGCGTGTCGCCGAGGCGCCGGAGCCGTACCCGGACATGCTCGGCGGGCTGCACGGCGAGCACCAGCAGCGGCAGGACAGCCAGCAGCACGAGCACGGCGAGCGGACCGGCCGCCTCGCCGGAGCGCTCCCCCCAGACCGCGACCAGCCGCACCGCGAGCACCGCGGCCGCGCCCAGCAGCACCACGACCTCGGCGACCAGCGGGAACGCCCGGGCCCGCAGCGCGAGGACGACCATGGTGAGGACGGCCAGCAGGACGGTCCACTTGGTGGGCGCGCGCAGCGCGAACACCCCGGCGGCGGTGGCCGACACGGCCGTCGTCACCGTCGCGAGCACCAGCCCCCGGTGGGTGGCCGTGAGCGCGGCGGCCACCTGGTGGCGGCTCACGGAGGCCCCGCCGGAGCGCCGGTCGTCGAGCCCGGAGAGGCCGGACGCCATCAGCGCGAGCCGGGGCAGCAGACCGAGCACGATCACGGAGACGACGCCGAGTACGGCGCCCACGCGGGCCTGTTCGTCCACCGGCGCGGGTCCCGACACGAACGCCGCGACGCTCAGCCAGCACACCGCGGCCCCGGCCAGCGCCCCCGCCCCGACCAGCCCGCCGCGTCCGAGCGGGCTGAACAGGCCGAGCAGGGCGAGCGTGACGATCCCGGCCCCGGCCAGCGCCGCGACCCGTGCCGTGCCGGACCAGTCCTGGGCGTCGGCGAGCGTGGCGGCGCCGAGCAGACCCAGCGCCCCGGCGGTCACGATGAGCGTCGTGGCGAGCCCGAGTTTCCTGAGGCGCCCCAGCAGCGCGCCCGCGAGCGCGGCGACCACGGCGACGGCGAGCAGTGTGCCCGCGACGGTCCCGGCCGCGTACTCGGCGCGCGCCAGCCAGCCGGCGGCCAGGGCCCAGCCGACCGTGGCGAGCCCGGCGGTGACCCGCCGTGTGGCCGGGCGCCAGCGCCAGCCGCGTGCGTCGACGTCCTCTGCGGCCTCGTCCGTGACGTCGTGCACGACGGGCGCCGACGGCGCGTCCTCGGCCCGCACCAGACGCAGTACGGCGCCGTCCGGGACCCCGGCCGACTCCAGTGTGCTGTCGTGGTCCAGCGCGCTGCCGTCCGCGGTGACGAGATGCCGCAACTCCGGCCGTCCGCCGACCCGGTCGTCGAGCAGCCGCATCACCTCGGGCAGCAGCAGCCCGACCGGTTCCCGCGACGGCAGCACGAGATCCACGCGCCGCCGCTCACCGACGAGCGTGACCCGGCTGAGTGCCGTACGACCGCCGGTCATCTCCTGGCCCAGAGCCCCCGTAGACATCACGCGTTCGAACCTATCACCGGGTAGAAGTGCTGGTCGGAGAGGCGGAGGAGGCCCCCGACGGGCTCGCCGAGGGCGTCACGGACGGCTGCACCGAACTCCCGTAGGGGCTCTTTCCGATGATGCGGTTCGACACGAACGACCACCCCACACATCCCGCGCACAGCACCGCCGCGATGACGATCCCCGCGAAGACCTTCCCGATCCGTTCGTCCACCGAGCGCCGCTGCCGCTGCGCCCCGAACAGCAGGGCGTCGCGCAGCCGTCGACGGCGCACCGACACCGACTCCAGCAACTGGCTGTCGTAATCCTGCGCCGCCACGGCTGCCTTCCCTCATTCCCTGCTCACGCGCCGAGCGCGGAGGACGCCGGCCGGCGTCAGCCGATCTGGTCGACGGCCGCGCGGGCCTTGGCCAGCGTGGACTGGGCGGTGCCGTCGTTCTGTTCCAGTGTGGTGCGCACCAGGCGGATGATCTCGCGGACCTCGCCCGCGGCCTTCTTCCAGCGCTCTTCCTTGCCGTGGTAGTCGTCGGAGACACCGTCGGCCTGGAAGTCGGTCATCGCCGCCTTCACCGCGGCGTCGCGGTCGCTGAGCACGCGCTCCAGCTGGCCCACGATGGTGCCGAGCGAGGTCTGCACCTCACCCGAGGCGCCGGTGTCGTACGAACGGCGGTCCTGTGTCTGACCCATGGTGTATATCCCCCTGTAGCTCTCGTGGCGACCTCATCGGACGCTCATGGTGAAAGGACCCCTTAGCGGGCGCCGAAGCGGGCCGCGTCGAAGTTCGCGAGGCCCATGTTCTGGTTGGCGTTGTCCTGGGACTCCACGTCACCGGTGCCGAAGGCGTTGTCCATGCCCGACTGACCGCCCAGGATCGCGGCGAGCGAGCTGTTGAGGTCGGCCGTGATCTCGTCCGCGCGGTTCTTGAACGAGTCGAACGCCAGCTTGCCCGCGCCGTTGAACTTGCCCTCCAGCGGCTCCGCCGCGCTGATCAGCAACTGGATCAGCGTCCCCAGGTCGTCGCTCGAACCGAGCGTGCTCTTGCCGAGGTCCGCCAGAGTCGTCGACCCCATGTCGAACTTCACGTCGTGTCCACCCCCGTGTGTCTGGGTCACCTACGTCCCGGCCATGCTCTCCCACAAGCCGTTGCACCCGCAACGCACTTGCCCACGAAGTGACATGATCGGGACACAACTCGAACAGGCTTGTGGCGCGGGCCCGTTCACATCGGCCGTCGGCGCGGACGATCGGGCTCGTCATCCGCGAAGGTCGGCCGCGCCGCGCGCGCTCTGTCGGGCTGCTTTCTCATGGTCCCGTCCGCGGCGCCGGCGGTGTCGCCGCGTCGGCGTCCTTCGCGGGCAGGTCCCAGAGCAGCGCCGCCGCCACCGCCAGGTGCATCAGGGCCAGTGCGGTCCGGGTGCCGCCGTCCATGCCGGGGCCGGTCAACGGCAGGAACGACACAACCAGTACGGCGACGGCCACCCCGGTCCAGACGGCGCGGGCGCGCCGTATCCCGAACCGCCCCAGGACGGCCAGCAGCCCCCAGCCGGCGAGGGCCGCCGCCGACGCGACCAGCACCACCGGCACGGCGTCGATGGCGAGCGTCTGCTCGCCGTCGCTGATACGCAGCCGGTGCCCCAGTACCGGGTCGGCAACCAGCCACACCAGGACAGGTGCCAGGACCGCGAGGCCCGAAGCCCTCAGGCGTCGTCCACGCGGGCTCACTTGGCGCCGCCCGCGAGTGCGCCGTGCAGGAAGACCTCCACCAGCTCCTGCGTGGTCATCTCCGGCTCGTCCTCCAAGTGCGGCTGTGTGAAGAGGAGTCCGAAGAAGAGGGCCGCGACCTGCTCCGGAGGCCGCCGCAGCGCGGCCCTGTCGGGCTCCAGCAACTCCGCGAGGGCCGCGCGGATACGCGTCGTCGACTCGTCGCGGCCCGCGCCGCGCACCGTGCCGGGGTGCTTGCCGCCCCGGTGCCCGGAGGCGTGCAGTGAGCCCGCGATCGCGCCCATGCGGGCCAGGTGGGCCTGCAGCGCCTGGGCCGCCTCCGCGAGCCGGTCGGGCAGCGGCTGGGAGATCTCGATGGCGCCGAGTTCACGGACGGCGTGCTCGGGGGAGAGCGCCTCCGCCAGGCAGGCTTGCAGCAGTTCGTCCTTGTCGGCGAAGACCCGGAAGATCGTGCCCTCGCCGATCCCCGCGGCCCGGGCGACCTTCGCGGTGGTCACCGCGGCGCCGTACTCGGCGATCAGCGGGATCGTGGTCTGGATGATCATCGCGCGCCGCTCCTGGGGCGACATGCCGGGGGCGCGGCGGCGCGTTGTCGGGTTCTCCTTGGGCGCTGTCATGAACACGAGCGTACGGAGTGAGTGCTCACTCCGTCAATGAGTGAGCACTCACTCCGCACCTCGTCCCCCCGGGCCGGGCGAGGATCGCCGGCGAGGGCTGGATCCGTCCGTGCCTCGCCCGCGTCCTGGCGGGGCGGGGCATCCGGTCGGCCGCACCGTGCCACGGGTCAGCACGACCGTGCCTGCGACGGTGCCGGACTCGGGCAGGCGCATGGCCTCGGCGATGTCACCGAGGGGCAGCCGGGCGGCGATCCTGGCGGTGACGTCACCGCGGAGGCAGGCCTCGAACACCTCGATGAGGTCGGCCCGCGGCCTGGCCCATCACCGAACTCGTCCGCGACGCGTACCCCGGGCGGCCGCCGCCCCTGAGGCGCGGCGGGTCGACGGACCTCGACCCCGGCGAGCTCTACGCGGGCGAGGGGCGCGCCGCTTCCTCCCTGGCCGACCGGCCCAAGAGGGGCCCATTGGCATACCAAAAAAACTTCAAGAGGCCGTGCAACCCTCCCCCCACCGTGCGGGTCGTACTAGGCGTCGGAACTTCTGGAGGGGGATCTGGGGGGATCGCGGGGGTTCTGACGGGGAGGGGAAAGCCGAGGGGCCCGGTCACGGACCGGGCCCCTCGAAACATGTCCGACGCTCGTCAGCCGCTCAGAAGAACACCCCGCAGCGCAGCAGCACATTCGCATACGGCCGCGCCTCACCGGTCCGCACGACCAGGCGCGCGTCCGCCGACAGCTCCTTCAGCCGCTCGTGGGAGACCAGCTCCAGCCCGGCGAAGCGGTCCTCGAGCAGGGCCGCCGCCTGCGGATTGGCGTCCCGGACCTCGTGCGCGGCGGTCGCGCCCTCGACCACGAGCTCGTCGAGCAGCCCGTCCAGCACCTCGGCGAACGACGGCACCCCCGCCCGGAAGGCGAGGTCGACCACCCGCGGCCCGTGCGGCACCGGCATCCCGGCGTCGCACACCAGCACCCCGTGCCCGTGCCCCAACTCGGCGAGCGCCCCGGCCAGATGGCGGTTGAGGATCCCGGACCGCTTCACCGGCCCCCACCCCCCAGCGCGGCGACCTCCTCCGCCGTCGGGAAGGACACCTGCGCCCCGGCCCTGGTGACGGCCGCCGCCCCGACCCGGGCCGCGTACGCGGCGGCCTGCTCCAGTTCCTCACCCGAACCGAGCTTCCACGCCAGCGCCGCCGTGAACGCGTCCCCGGCACCCGTGGTGTCCACGGCCGCCACCTTCACGGCCGGCACCCGAGCGGTGCCCTCGGCGGTCGCGACCAGCGCGCCCTCGCCGCCCAGCGTCACGACCACCGAACGCGGCCCGAGCGCCAGCAGCGCCCGCGCCCAGTCCTCCGGCGACCCGGCCAGCTCGCCCCCGGCGATGACCCGCGCCTCGTGCTCGTTGACGATCAGCGGATCACAGGCGGCCAGCACCTCCTCGGGCAACTCCCGCGGCGGCGACGGGTTCAGCACGAACCGCGTGCCCTCCGGCAGCCGCCGTACGACCTCCACCACCGTCTCCAGCGGGATCTCCAACTGCGCCGAGACCACCCGGGAGCGCTGCAGCAGCGGGTTCGCGGCCCTGACGTCCTCGGGGGTCAGCCTCCCGTTGGCGCCGGGGGACACGACGATGCTGTTGTCGCCCGACGGGTCCACGGTGATCAGGGCGACCCCGGTGGGCGCCCCGCCGACCAGCACCCCCGCGGTGTCGACCCCCGCCTCGCGCTGCGAGTCCAGCAGCAGTCGGCCGTTGCCGTCGTCGCCGACCCTCGCCAGCAGCGCCGTGCGGGCCCCGAGCCGGGCCGCCGCCACGGCCTGGTTGGCTCCCTTGCCGCCCGGATGCACGGCCAGGTCGGAGCCGAGCACCGTCTCACCGGCCCCCGGCCGCCGCTCGACACCGATCACCAGGTCGGCGTTGGCCGATCCCACGACCAGGAGGTCGTAGTCGTACATGAAGCATCTCCCTGTGCTGGGTTGGAGCCGCCCGCCGGCCGGTCGCGCCGGTGGGCGGAAAAGCCGAAGCGGCCGGACGGGTCTCCCCGTCCGGCCACCGCATCGTGTCAGCCGCCGAACTCGGCCACGTTCTTCGCCGTGACCACCTTCACCGGCACCATCACCGACTTCTTCACCTTCTCGCCCTCGGCCGCCTTCACCGCGTTGCGCACCGCGATCCTGCCGAGTTCGGCGGGCTGCTGCGCGACCGACGCGTACAGCGTGCCGCCCTGGACGGCCTTCAGGCCGTCGGCCGTGCCGTCGAAGCCGATGACCTGGACCGACTTCCCGGCCTTGGCGCCGAGCGCCTTGATCGCCCCGAGGGCCATCTCGTCGTTCTCCGCGAAGACACCGTCGACGCCGGGGTTGGCCTGGAGGAGGTTGGTCATCACGTCGAGGCCCTTGGTGCGGTCCCAGTCGGCGGGCTGCTTGGCCAGGACCTTGATGCCCGGATACGCCTTCAGGCCCTCGGCGAAGCCCGCGCCGCGCTCCCGGCTGGCGGAGGTGCCCGCCTGGCCCTGGAGGATGACGATCTCGCCCTTGCCGCCCAGCTTCTCCGCGAGCGCCTTGGCGGCCAGCTCGCCGCCGCTGACGTTGTCGGAGGCGACGAGGGCGGCCGTGTTCGCGCCGTTGACCGCCCGGTCGACGGCCACCAGCGGGATGTCCGCCTTGTTCACGGCCTTCGCCGCCGGGGTCACCGCGTCGGAGTCCACCGGGTTCACGATGATCGTGCCGAGGCCCTCGCTGGTGAAGTTCTGCAACTGGTTGGCCTGCTGCGAGGCGTCGTTCTGCGCGTCCGTGACCGACAGGTCGACGCCCAGCTTCTTGGCCTCGTCCTGCGCGCCGGCACGGATCTGCACGAAGAAGGGGTTGTTGAGCGTGGACAGCGACAGCCCGATCTTCTGGCTCTTCGCCGCCGACGTACCGCCGTGCAGGAAGGACGTCGCGCCCACGACCGCCGCCGCGACCACCGCGGCGAGGACGTACGTCATCGCCTGCTTGCCCCGGTTGCCCGAGCCACCGGCCCCGGCCGTCACCGGGGTCGCCCCGGCCTTCCGGCGGACCGTGTCGAGGAGCACCGCCAGCGCGATCACGACACCGATGACGACCTGCTGCCAGAACGCCGACACCGACAACAGGTTGAGGCCGTTGCGCAGCACCGCGAGGATCAGCGCGCCGATCAGCGTCCCCGACGCCTTGCCCGTGCCGCCGGCCAGCGAGGCACCACCGATGACGACCGCCGCGATCGCGTCCAGCTCGTAGCCCTGCGCGGCCTGCGGCTGCGCGGACGACAGCCGGGCGGCCAGCACGATGCCCGCCGCGGCGGCGAACAGCCCGGACAGGGCGTAGATGACGAGCTTCTGCCGCTTCACCCGGAGGCCGGACAGTCGGGCAGCCTCCTCGTTGCCGCCGATCGCGTACATGGCCCGCCCGATGTACGTCCGGCCCAGGATCACGGCCGTGATCGCACCCATCACGACCATCACCAGGACCGGCACCGGCAGCCAGCCGCCGAGGTTGTCACCGAGGTGCGACACCGACTCGGGGAACGCGATCGGGCTGCCCTGCGAGATCACCAGCGACAGACCGCGCCCAACCGACAGCATCGCGAGCGTCGCGATGAACGGCGGCAGCTTCCCGTACGAGACGAGGAAGCCGTTGACGAGACCGCACGCCACGCCGGTGACGACGGCGAGGAGGACGGCTATCGCAACCGGTACGCCCTCCGACGTGGCGCTCCACGCCAGCACGGTCGCGGACAGGGCCGCCACCGAACCGACCGACAGGTCGATGCCCGCCGAGACGATCACGAAGGTCACACCGAAGGCGAGGATGGCGGTGACGGCCGCCTGGACGCCGATGTTCAGCAGGTTGTCGGCCGTCAGGAAGTCGCCGGACAGGAGCGACATCGCGACGACGAGGACGATCAGGGCGCTCAGCGCGCCGTTGTCGAGCAGGAGTCTGCGCAGACCCGAGGCGCCACTCGCGCCCGTCGTGCCCTTGAGCGTGTCAGCGGCCACCGGTGGCCTCCGTTCCGGTCGTGATGGTGTGAGGGGTGGACACGGCGAGCGCCATCACCGCGTCCTGGGTGGCCTCGGCGGCGGGCAGTTCGCCCGCGATCCGCCCCTGGGCCATGACGATCACCCGGTCGCTCATACCGAGCACCTCGGGCAGATCGCTGGAGATCATCAGGACGGCGGCTCCGGCGGCCGTCAGCTCGTTGACCAGCTCGTAGATCTCGACCTTCGCGCCGACGTCGATGCCGCGCGTCGGCTCGTCGAGGATCAGCACCCGGGTGTCCGCGAGCAGCCACTTGCCGATGACGACCTTCTGCTGGTTGCCGCCGGACAGCGTCCGCACCCGCTGGCCCAGCCCGGCCATCCGCACGCCCAACTGCTCGGCGACCCGCGCCGCGTTCGCCCGCTGCGCCTTCAGGTCGACGAACCCGCCCCTGGTCGCGCCCCGCAGGGTGACCAGACCGAGGTTCTCCTCGACGGACGCGTCCAGCACCAGGCCCTGGCCCTTGCGGTCCTCGGGCACCAGCCCGATGCCCGCGGTCATCGCCGCGTTGACGTCGGACCGGGGGACCGGGGTACCGGAGACCTTCACGGCCCCCTTGTCGTAGGGGTCGGCGCCGAACACCGCCCGCACGACCTCCGTACGGCCGGCCCCGACGAGCCCGGCGATGCCGACGACCTCACCGGCCCGCACCTCGAAGCTCACATCGTGGAACACGCCGTCCCGCGTGAGCCCCTCGACGACCAGCAGCGCCTCCCCGGCGTCCGGCCGCCGGCGCGGGTACTGCTGCTCGATCGACCGGCCCACCATGAGCCGTACCAGCTCGTCCTCGGGCGTGGACGCCGGGACCTGCCCGACGCTCCTGCCGTCCCGGATCACCGTCACCCGGTCACCCAGCGCGGCGATCTCCTCCAGGTGGTGCGTGATGAAGACGATGCCCACCCCGTCCGCGCGCAGCCTGCGCACGATCGCGAAGAGCTTCTCCACCTCCTCGGTCGTCAGCACGGCCGTGGGCTCGTCCATGATCAGCACCCGCGCGTCCAGGCTCAGCGCCTTCGCGATCTCGACCATCTGGAGCCGCGCGATACCGAGTTCACGCACGCGCGCGCGTGGCGACACGTCGACGCCCACCCGCTCCAGCAGGACGGCGGCGTCCGCCTCCATCCGCTTGCGGTCGATCATCCCGAAGCGGCGCGGCTGCCGCCCCAGGAAGATGTTCTCGGCGACCGTCAGATCGGGTACGAGGTTGAACTCCTGGTAGATCGTCGCGATCCCGAGGCGCTCGGAGTCCTGCGCGCCATGGATGCGCACCTCCTCGCCGCCGGCCAGGATCCGCCCGGCGTCGGGTGTGTAGGCACCGGAGAGCATCTTGATGAGCGTGCTCTTGCCGGCACCGTTCTCACCGAGCAGTACGTGCACCTCGCCCCGGCGCAGATCGAAGTCGACGCCGTCCAGCGCGACCACACCGGGGAAGGACTTCCGTATGCCTTCGATGCGCAGCAACTCGTCCGCGTTGCTCACGTCTGGCTCCTGTTCGTTACGGGGGACGGCTGTGGGGAAGCCGGTCGCTCGGGGGGAGCGGACTCGCCGCACGAGCGGCGTACGACGAGACGGGCGGGGAGGGTGACGGGCTGCGGGGGCCGCCCCTCGATGCGGTCGACCAGCGCGCGCACGGCGGCGCGCCCCAGCTCGCCCGTGGGCTGGGCGATCGCCGTGATCGGCGGATCGGTGTGCACGAACCAGGGGATGTCGTCGAAGGCGGCCAGCGCGATGTCGTCCGGAACCCGCATGCCACGCGCGCGTACCGCGTCCAGCGCGCCGAGCGCCATCAGGTTGTCGGCCGCGAACACGACCTCGGGCGGTTCGGCCAGGTCGAGGAACCCCTCGGTGACCCGGCGTCCGCTCTCCGCCTGGAAGTCGCCCTGCCCTATGTAGGCCTCGGGCAGTTCGAGCCCGTACGCGTGCAGCGCCTCCCGGAAGGCCGCCACACGCTCCTGGCCGGTCGTGGTCGCCGCCGGGCCCGCGATGATGGCCAGCCGCCGGTGCCCGAGCCCGTGCAGATGCGCCACGAGATCCCGTACGGCGGCCTGTCCGTCGGCCCGGACCACGGGCACCTCGACACCCGGGATCCACCGGTCCACGAACACCATCGGCGTCCCCGCGCGCACGGCGTCCAGCATCAGCGGGGAGCCGCCGTCGGTGGGGGAGACGAGCAGCCCGTCGATGCGCCGGTCGAGCAGGTTCCGCACATGGTGGTCCTGGAGGTCCGGCCGTTCGTCGGCGTTCCCGATGATCACGCTGTAGCCGAGCGCGCGGGCCTCCTCCTCCACGGACCGCGCGAGCTCCGTGAAGTACGGGTTCATCACGTCGCTGATGACCAGGCCTAGGGTGTGGGTCTGGTCGGTGCGCAGGGAGCGGGCGACGGCGTTCGGGCGGTAGCCCAGCGTCTCGACGGCGGCCATGACACGCGTGCGTGCGTCCGGGCTGACCGACGGATGGTCGTTCAGGACCCGCGACACCGTGGCGACGGAAACCCCCGCCTCGGCAGCGACGTCCTTGATGCTCGCCATCGCCGCTCCACCTCCTCGTGGAATCGATTACATCGACGTGTAGGGAGGATTGGAATCGATTACACGGATGGAAACAAGGGGGTACGGGTGGCCGAAATTCAATCGTGACCGAGGGGGTCTGGCCGGGGCGTGAGCGAAGCGGGGGAGGCGGGCCCGGCGGCCTCGGAAGCTACCCTCGAGGAGCAGGACCCTTGTCAATGTGGCTCCATGCCACTCCCCACCCCGCCCCGGAGAGGGCCCGATGGCTCGGTCCATCGGCGGGATGGCGGTGCACGGTCAGAGCATCTCTGCCGACGCCACGTCGCCGGGGTGGCCCGATCTTGACCGGCTCGCAGGTGGCCGCAGGCCGGACCCCTCAAACGCCAGGTACCGGGACGGCTGACCGAGGCGCACCCAGTCTGCGCTTAATCCGACTACGCCAAAGGCCTTGGGCGGTGCCGAGGGATACGGCGGCACACCGACGCGCGGGTTGGACCGGCGCCGACGTGAACGGCGAGACCTTCTCGGCCCGCTCCGGCGCGACCTCGCGACTCTATTTCGTAACGAGGAGCGGCCCGAACCGGATCAGCGGGCGGTGCCGTTCGGTCGCCTCAGCAGAAGTTCCTTCTCCTCTTCGGTCATGAATGTCAGGTTGTAGAGGTGTTCGACGGTGGCGTGGAAGCCCACCCGCAGTCTGGCGGAAACAAAGGAGACTCCTTCAGGAGTATTTATCGGATCCGGGCACGCTGAAATCGCTTCCTGCACCAGATGGGGAGGCATCAAGAACATCGCCGCGAAGGCATTGGCGCGTCGCTCGACATCGACAGGCGCCCAAGGGCCACTTGCGATGGCGAGGCGCTTTCCATGAGTCCGGTCATAAAGTAGATGGCACAGTTCATGCGCCACGGAAAATCTGTTGACATGAAGGGAGGAGCCGCGGGCATAGGAAGAGTTGAGCGCGATTGTCGGTACGTGTTGTGGTCCCACCAGACTGCATGCTCGAACGTTCACATCGTCGAGCTGGATCCTAGTGAGTCGGATTCCCAGTGATTCCGCGAACTCATCGACATCCACAGAACTGTCCGACTGGATATCGTCATGTAGCGATTCCGCTAGTTCATAGCCTTGCTCCCAGGCCGGAACCTGAAGAGATACTTGGCAGTCCTCTGCGTACTCCTCCAGACGGGCGTGTGCCTCGCCGGTGGCGTCGTACTGCTGGAGCAGGAGGGCGGCCAGCCTTTCGATGTCCGCTTCGGAAACCGTCGGGGAGACACTTCCGAAGAGCAGCGCAGCCTGGCAGGACCCGGTCACTACCAGCGGATTTCTGTCCGCTACCGTGAGTGCGGCGCGCGCGGCGGCCGACGCATCACCGATGACTCCACGGATGTACTCCCATGAGTCCCTGATTCTTCCGCCGGCCTCATCGCTTATCCCGGGCCTGAAGCCGCAGGAGCGCAAACCGGCCAGCCAGCTCAACCGAGTCTCGTCCTGAACAGGAGTCTTCAGGGAATCCAGCGCAGACTTCACCTTCTGGATTCGAGCACTCTCGGGATGCAGGGAGTGAAGGTGATGGATCGCCTCGCTTGCTACTTCATAAAAAGCGCTTGCCACTTGGGCTGGAGGCAACAATGCCGCGCCGCCGCTGGAGGTGTACGCGAAATCTGATTGCGTTCCTGCCAGAGGTTCGTCGTCCCAGCTGACCTCAACCGAATCGCGAACTCTGCGGATGATTACATTCGGAAAAAGCCCACCTGCGCGCGCCGAACGAAGAGCGTGACGGGATCGCCAGTCATAGCGCTCTTCTTCCCAGGCCAGTGTCTCCGCCTCGCTGGCGAGAGGTGGTGCGTTCCGTGTCCGGTCGACGGATGCTACGGCCGTGGCCTCCATGTTCCTATTGGGCAACCGCTCTTCATGCAGGAGCGGGTTCCAATTGTCGGCAAGCCACTCAAGGAAGGGAAGAAGGTACCAGTGGGAACTCTGAAGGATTTCGCCCTGGTCGACGTGGGCACACAGGTTGTGACCGGCGACCCAGATCTGAAGAGCTCCCCACGATGCGCTCTCGTCCGGTTCGGCGGCGACCCCGTGATCGGGATCAGGCATGAATGAAAGGCGGATGGCGAACGTGTCCGTGGTGCCACTGAATCGCTCCCAGGTTACGGCCATGCTTAATTTCGCCTCCTCTGTGCCCTTCGTACGGTCCTTCGGTCGACTTTCGCCTCGGATATCCACTTGGCGACCAGTTTGGGTGGCACTTCGTCCCAGCTGACAGGGTATCCGTGCCACAAGTTCCGTACAGAGTCGTGACACTGGGCCATGTACGCCTGCGTGCCATCGGTCGCGTAGCGCTGTCGATCGATCTGGTCGCTCACTTCGAGCAGCCCCGGGCCGTCGGCCCCGGGCGGGCAGATCGAACCGCGTCTGCCCGGTTGTGGGATGGGCTTGTGTTTTGGATTGGGTTCGTACGTGGGCTCGGGGGGTGGTTCGTCCGGCTGAGTCTCGTCAGTCGGCTGCTCTGTCATGCGCCTGCCTCACCCCGTCCTGCCCAGCGCCGCCACCATCCCCAGCATGACAGAGCCAGGTGTCGCACCGGTAGAAGAAGTCCGGCGGTAACGCGCTGTGGGGCGTTGTGGTTCATCGGTATCCCCTCCTGTGTCGTTATAGGGGGCTGGCTGCCCCCTACGCCGCCGCCAGCTCGCACCACACGTACTTGCCCGGACTGCCGAACCTGGCGGACGGCATCCACCCCCAGTACTGCGTACAGGCCGCGACGAGCCCCAGCCCCCGCCCGCCCTCCTGCTCGCCCACCCGCTCCAGCCGCTGTGGGGGCTCAGGTGGTTCGGGGTCGGCGTCCCACGCCCCGATCCACACCATCCCCTCCGGTGACCGCCGCACCCGGAGCGCGGCGGGTCCTTTCGTGTGCAGTACGGCGTTGGAGACCAGCTCGGTCGCGAGCAGCTCCGCGGTGTCCACGAGGCTGATGAGGCCGTGCATGGTCAAGATCAGGGCGCAGGGTGCGGCGGCAGATGGTGACGGCTCTGGGGTCGTTGGGGATGTGGAGGGTGTAGTCCCTGGTTTCGGGCATGGGTCATCAACTCCGGTCAGGTGAGGGGAGGTTCACGCAGGGTGGCAGTGCCGCCGCCGTCGTGGCAGAAGGGGCGGTGCGCTTCCGTAGCGTGTACGTTGCGTCACAGGCGGTAGATCTAAATCTAGGGACGCTGCAACTCGGTCGCGTAATCTGACGCCGAACGAGTCGCGCCTGTGGGCGTCTGAGGAGGGCCATTCGATGGTGAAGAGGCGCGAGCCGACGGCACGTCAGATGCGTCTGGCCACTGAGCTGCGCAAGCTCCGCGAGGCGGCAGGGCTTTCCTCCCGAGAGGCGGCGTCACTGCTCGGAGTGAGCCCCGCACAGATCACCCATATCGAGTCCGCGCTCGCGGGCGTGAGCGAGCTGAGGCTCCGCCGCCTTGCGTCCCACTACGCCTGCACGGACGAGGAGTTCATCGACGCCCTGGTCGCGATGGCTACCGATCGCACACGAGGCTGGTGGGAGGAATACCGGGGCTTGCTGCCCACCCCTTTCCTGGACCTCTCCGAACTGGAGCACCACGCTCGGTTTCTACGCCACGTGGCGATCCTCTACGTGCCCGGCCTGTTGCAGACCGAGGAGTACTCACGTGCGGTCTTCTCGTCCCGAGTGCCGGAACTCACCGGCGAGGAAATCGAGTTGCGCGTCCAGCATCGAAAGGCGCGCCAGCGGTTCACCGTCCCCTACGAGGCGGTGATCCATGAGGCGGCACTCCGGATCAGAGTCAGTGGCCGTGACACCTCAAGGGCCCAACTGAACCAACTGGTTGAGCTCTCCGAGGCGGAGCACATCACCGTGCGCGTCATCCCGTTCGATCTGGACGGCTTCGCCAGTGCCGCAGGCACGATGACCTACGTGGGCGGCTCCCTGCCCAAGCTGGACACGGTGGTCCGTGACGCGCTCCACGGATCGGCCTTCATCGATTCCGAAGCCCAGCTCCACACCTACCGAACGAGCTTTCGTAAGGTGGAGGACGCGTCGCTCGATCCCGCACAGTCGCGTGAGTTCATCCACAGGCTGGCCAAGGAACTGTGAGGAACCCTATGGACAACTGGCGGAAGTCGTCCTACTCGGGCCCCGGAGACGGCAACGAGTGCGTGGAGATAGCCACCACCCCCACCCGCATATCCCTCCGCGACTCCAAGACCCCCGGAGCCCCCACCCTCACCTTCCCCGTCGCCGCCTTCGCCCCCTTCCTCGAAGCCCTGAAGGCGCACCCCCGCCGCTGACGCCCGGCGGCGGCCCGGGTGCGGCGGCACTGGCCCCGCCGCTGTCACACCCTCGCTGTAACGTCGGATCATGCCCAATCAGACGGCCTCCCAGGAGGGGACCGGGGAGCGTCGGCTCGCCGTGCTCGAAGGCGTCCTGGAGCGCATCACGTACGCCAACGAGGAGAACGGCTACACGGTCGCCCGCGTGGACACCGGCCGCGGCGGCGGTGACCTGCTCACCGTCGTCGGCGCGCTGCTCGGCGCCCAGGTCGGCGAGTCGCTGCGCATGGAGGGCCGCTGGGGCTCCCACCCGCAGTACGGCAAGCAGTTCACCGTGGAGAACTACACGACGGTCCTGCCGGCCACCGTCCAGGGCATCCGCCGGTATCTGGGATCCGGCCTGGTCAAGGGCATCGGCCCGGTCTTCGCCGACCGCATCACCCAGCACTTCGGGCTGGACACCCTGAAGATCATCGAGGAGGAGCCGAAGCGCCTCATCGAGGTTCCCGGTCTCGGACCGAAGCGGACCAAGAAGATCGCCGACGCCTGGGAGGAGCAGAAGGCGATCAAGGAGGTGATGCTCTTCCTGCAGACGGTCGAGGTGTCCACGTCCATCGCCGTGCGCATCTACAAGAAGTACGGTGACGCCTCGATCGGAGTCGTGAAGAACCAGCCCTACCGCCTCGCCGCCGACGTCTGGGGCATCGGCTTCCTCACCGCCGACAAGATCGCCCAGTCGGTCGGCATCCCGCACGACAGCCCGGAGCGCGTCAAGGCGGGTCTCCAGTACGCCCTTTCGCAGTCCACCGACCAGGGCCACTGCTTCCTCCCCGAGGAGCGGCTGATCGCCGACGCGGTCAAGCTCCTCCAGGTCGACACGGGCCTGGTCATCGAGTGCCTTGCGGAGCTGTCCGAGCCGGACGAGGACTCCGGCGAGCCCGGTGTCGTCCGGGAGAAGGTCCCCGGCCAGGACGGGGGAGACCCGGTCACCGCCATCTACCTGGTCCCCTTCCACCGCGCCGAACTGTCCCTGTCCGCCCAGCTGTCGCGCCTGCTGCGCACGGACGAGGACCGTATGCCCGGCTTCCGCGACGTGGCCTGGGACAAGGCGCTGTCCTGGCTCAGGGGCCGCACGGGCGCGGAGCTGGCTCCCGAGCAGGAGGCCGCCGTCCGGCTCGCGCTCACCGAGAAGGTGGCCGTGCTGACCGGCGGCCCCGGCTGCGGGAAGTCCTTCACGGTCCGCTCGATCGTGGAGCTGGCCCGCGCCAAGAAGGCCAAGGTCGTCCTCGCCGCCCCCACCGGCCGCGCCGCCAAACGCCTCGCCGAACTGACCGGCGCCGAGGCGTCCACGGTCCACCGCCTCCTGGAGCTGAAGCCCGGCGGCGACGCGGCCTACGACAAGGACCGTCCCCTCGACGCCGACCTCGTGGTCGTCGACGAGGCGTCCATGCTGGACCTCCTCCTCGCCAACAAGCTGGTGAAGGCGGTGCCCCCGGGCGCACATCTGCTGTTGGTCGGGGACGTCGACCAGCTGCCCAGCGTCGGCGCCGGCGAGGTCCTGCGCGATCTGCTCGCCGACGGCGGTCCCGTCCCCGCTGTCCGCCTCACCAAGGTCTTCCGTCAGGCCCAGCAGTCCGGAGTGGTGACCAACGCGCACCGGATCAACTCCGGGCACCACCCGGTCACGGACGGCATGAAGGACTTCTTCCTCTTCGTGGAGGACGACACGGAGGCCGCCGGGCGGCTCACCGTGGATGTGGCGGCCCGTCGGATTCCGGCCAAGTTCGGTCTGGACCCCCGGCGGGACGTCCAGGTGCTCGCGCCGATGCACCGGGGCCCGGCCGGCGCCGGCACCCTCAACGGCCTGTTGCAGCAGGCCATCACCCCGGCCCGCCCCGACCTGCCCGAGAAGCGGTTCGGCGGCCGGGTCTTCCGCGTCGGCGACAAGGTCACCCAGATCCGCAACAACTACGAGAAGGGCGCCAACGGCGTCTTCAACGGCACCGTCGGGGTGGTCACCGCGCTCGACCCGGTCGACCAGCGCCTGACGGTCCTCACCGACGAGGACGAGGAGGTGGCCTACGAGTTCGACGAGCTGGACGAACTGGCACACGCCTACGCGGTGACCATCCACCGGTCCCAGGGCAGCGAGTACCCGGCGGTGGTCGTCCCGGTCACCACCGGCGCCTGGATGATGCTCCAGCGCAATCTGCTCTACACAGCGGTGACCCGGGCGAAGAAACTGGTCGTCCTCGTCGGCTCCCGCAAGGCCATCGGCCAGGCGGTGCGCACGGTTTCCGCGGGCCGCCGGTATACGGCCCTCGACTTCCGGCTCGCGCCCAGGGCCCTGTAGCCCGCAGGATCTACATGAGGGACCGGCGAGGGGTCCTCTCGCGACTCCCCGGCGTCACGTGAGTGAAATTTGATCGATCAAATGAGTCGCAAAGGTCACACAGCCCTTCCAGATGCCGGACGGAGCGGGCAGGATGAGCAAGTTGGCGGCACTCAGTGCCGCCGGCAGGCCCGATGGTCGACCCCGAGTGCACTCTCCTGAGCCAATTGGGGGATGGTAGAGACAGTCAGGGCACCTCGAAGATGAGGCACTACGTCGGTGAGGGAAGACGTGAGCGACAACTCTGTAGTACTGCGGTACGGCGACGGCGAGTACACCTACCCGGTGATCGACAGCACCGTCGGCGACAAGGGCTTCGACATCGGGAAGCTCCGGGCCCAGACCGGTCTGGTCACCCTGGACAGCGGTTACGGGAACACCGCCGCCTATAAATCCGCCATCACCTATCTCGACGGCGAGGCGGGCATCCTCCGCTACCGCGGCTACCCGATCGAGCAGCTGGCCGAGCGCTCCACCTTCCTGGAGGTCGCCTACCTGCTGATCAACGGCGAGCTGCCGACGGTCGACGAGCTCTCCAGCTTCAAGAACGAGATCACCCAGCACACGCTGCTGCACGAGGACGTCAAGAACTTCTACCGGGGCTTCCCCCGGGACGCCCACCCGATGGCGATGCTTTCCTCCGTGGTCAGCGCCCTGTCGACGTTCTACCAGGACAGCCACAACCCGTTCGACGAGCGGCAGCGCAACCTCTCCACGATCCGTCTGCTCGCGAAGCTTCCGACGATCGCCGCCTACGCGTACAAGAAGTCGATCGGTCACCCGTTCGTCTACCCGCGCAACGACCTGGGCTACGTCGAGAACTTCCTGCGCATGACCTTCTCGGTCCCCGCCCAGGAGTACGAGCTCGACCCGGTCGTCGTCTCGGCCCTCGACAAGCTCCTCATCCTCCACGCGGACCACGAGCAGAACTGTTCGACCTCGACGGTCCGCCTCGTCGGCTCCTCGCAGGCGAACATGTTCGCCTCGATCTCCGCCGGTATCTCCGCGCTGTGGGGCCCGCTGCACGGCGGCGCCAACCAGTCCGTCCTGGAGATGCTGGAGGGCATCCGCGACGCCGGCGGCGACGTCGACTCCTTCATCCGCAAGGTGAAGAACAAGGAGGACGGCGTCCGTCTGATGGGCTTCGGCCACCGGGTCTACAAGAACTTCGACCCGCGCGCCAAGATCATCAAGGCCGCCGCCCACGATGTCCTCTCCGCGCTCGGCAAGTCCGACGAGCTGCTGGACATCGCCCTGAAGCTGGAGGAGCACGCGCTCTCCGACGACTACTTCGTCTCGCGCAGCCTCTACCCGAACGTGGACTTCTACACCGGTCTGATCTACCGCGCGATGGGCTTCCCGACCGAGATGTTCACGGTCCTGTTCGCCCTCGGCCGGCTGCCGGGCTGGATCGCCCAGTGGCACGAGATGATCAAGGAGCCGGGCTCCCGTATCGGCCGTCCGCGCCAGATCTACACGGGTGTCGTCGAGCGCGACTTCGTTCCGGTCGAGGCCCGCTAAGGCCCCGCCGAGGTCGTTCCCGTCTGCGGGCGCGTGAGAGCCGGTCTTCCGGTTCCCCGCGCCCCTTTCGGTTTACCGGCCCACGGGTTCGGTCGGTCCGGCCCCCGATGTATCGGGTGCTCCGGCCCTCATATGTCGGGTGCTCCGGCCCTCATGTTTCGGGTGCTCCGGCCCGCCGGATGCGCGCGGCCCCGTGTACGCACGGAAAGCCCGTACGGGCGTGGAACGCCTGTACGGGCACAGAAAGAAGGCGCCCTGCGCCGCTGGTCCCCCCACGGGCCGGCGAGCAGGGCGCCTTCCCATGTCCCGGTGCGGATTCCCCCCACGGGATCCGGCCGGGCGTCTGGTGGACCAGCGCCTGAATCGCTGAGCAGAACGAGCGGGGCCCGTCCTGCGTATATGGAGATGTTGTGCGTGATGTGCGGTCTGCCGGGACGCGTACGTACGGGAGGGCCGCTCAAAGCTCCCCGGGCACGTGCCCCGGCAACGCAATTCCGGGAACGTCCCCCAAGACATCCCCAGATGCCAGTCGCGCCCCCCAAGACGCTTCTGACATCGCCAACTTAGACTCACGAACCCCTTCGTTGGTTACGTTCCCGTCACTGTGATCTGCGTCTCTTGCCTTATGTCCTGAAGATGCGCAAGAGACCCGATACGGCGACCGAGGTCCCAGCGTAAGGAAGATGCGCGAGCCTTGTGAAGAGCTTATGTGAGGCTGCTTCCGGACTCTAGAGGGACTTTTGCCCGGTCGTCACGAGAACGACCTCAGTCGCAAGCTGTTCGTAACCACGAAAACGGACGAAAAGGCCATAGCGGCGCCCGCGATCATCGGGTTCAGCAGTCCGGCGGCGGCCAGCGGCAGCGCGGCCACGTTGTAGCCGAAGGCCCAGATCAGGTTCCCCTTGATCGTGGCCAGGGTGCGGCGGGACAGCCGGATGGCGTCGGCGGCCACCCGCAGGTCGCCGCGGACGAGCGTGAGGTCACTCGCCTCGATCGCCGCGTCCGTGCCCGTGCCCATGGCGAGCCCCAGATCGGCGGTGGCGAGCGCGGCGGCGTCGTTGACCCCGTCCCCGACCATCGCGACCGTGCGGCCCTCGCCCTGGAGTCGCCGTACGACCTCGACCTTGTCCTGGGGCAGGACCTCGGCGATCACCTGCTCGGGGGAGATGCCGACGGCCGTGGCCACGGACCGGGCCACCCTGGCGTTGTCCCCGGTCAGCAGGACCGGGGTCAGCCCGAGCGCACGCAGCCGCCGGACGGCCTCGGCGCTGGTGTCCTTGACCGCGTCGGCGACGGTCAGGACGCCGAGGGCCGTGCCGTCGCGGGTCACCACGACCGCCGTGTGCCCCTCGTCCTCGGCGGCCTCCTTCGCCGCCTCGAGCGTCTCGGGAAGGGGTCCGTCATGGATCCGGCCGACCTGGATGTCATGGCCCGCCACGCGGCCCTGTACGCCCTTTCCGGGGACGTTCCGGAAGTGCTCGACGGGGGGCAGGGGGCTGCTGAGCCGCTCCTCGGCGCCGGTGGCGACGGCCCGTGCGACGGGGTGTTCGGAGGCGTGTTCGACGGCGCCCGCGAGCCGCAGGACCGCTTCCTCGGGGACCCCCTCGGCGGCGTACACCTTCCGGAGGGCCATCCGGCCGGTGGTGACCGTGCCGGTCTTGTCCAGGACGACGGTGTCGACCCGGCGGGTGGACTCCAGCACCTCGGGGCCCCGGATGAGGATGCCGAGCTGGGCGCCGCGGCCCGTGCCGACCATCAGCGCGGTCGGTGTGGCGAGGCCCAGCGCACAGGGGCAGGCGATGATCAGGACCGCGACGGCGGCGGTGAAGGCCGCGGTCGTGTCGTCCGTGGCACCGAGCCAGGTGCCGAACGTGGCCACCGCGATCAGGAGGACGACGGGCACGAACACGGCCGAGATCCGGTCGGCGAGCCGCTGTACCTCCGCCTTGCCGTTCTGCGCGTCCTCCACCAGCCGGGCCATCCGCGCCAGCTGGGTGTCCGCGCCCACCCGGGTCGCCTCGACGACGAGCCGGCCGCCGGCGTTCACCGTCGCGCCCGTGACGGCGTCGCCGACGGTCACGTCCACCGGCACGGACTCGCCGGTCAGCATCGACGCGTCGACGGCGGAGGCGCCCTCGACGACGGTGCCGTCGGTGGCGAACTTCTCGCCGGGCCGTACGACGAAACGGTCGCCGACCACGAGCCGTTCGACCGGGATCCTGGTCTCCCGGCCCTCGCGCAGCACCGAGACGTCCTTGGCGCCCAGCCGCAGCAGCGCCTTGAGGGCGGCGCCCGCCCGGCGCTTGGAGCGGGCCTCCAGCCAACGGCCCAGCAGGATGAACGCGACGACCCCGGCGGCCACCTCCAGATAGACGGTGGACGAGCCGGCCGTGCGGGACCCGCCGAACTCGAAGCCGTGCCGCATGCCCGGCATGCCCGCGTGCCCCAGGAACAGGGCCCACAGGGACCAGCCGAACGCCGCGAGCGTACCGAGCGAGACCAGCGTGTCCATCGTGGCCGCGCCGTGCCGGAGGTTGGTGAACGCGGCTCGGTGGAAGGGCAGCCCGCCCCACACGACGACCGGCGCGGCCAGCGTCAGCGAGAGCCACTGCCAGTTGTCGAACTGGAGGGCCGGGATCATGGACATGAGGATCACCGGGGCGGCCAGCAACGCCGAGACGGTGAGACGCTGCCACAGGGCGGCGAGCTCGGGGTCCTCCTCGGGGGCGTCCGCGACCGGCTCCCGGTCCTCCTGAGGGGGTGCCGGGGGCGGCGGCTCCTCGGCCGTGTAGCCCGTCTTCACCACGGTGGCGATCAGATCGGCGACCGCGATCCCCGAAGGGTAGGTGATCTTCGCCTTCTCCGTCGCGTAGTTCACCGTGGCGGTGACGCCGTCGAGGCGGTTGAGCTTCTTCTCGACGCGGGCCGCGCAGGAGGCGCAGGTCATTCCGCCGATCGCCAGCTCGACCTCATGGGCGGGCCCGGCTGTCGGGACGGCTGCGGTGGTGCTGGTCATGTCCGTGTCCGTGCTCCGGGGGTGCGTGCGAAGGTGCGGCCCGGGGCGGGGCGGGGCCCCGCCTGGGCGGGCGGTTCTCAGACGGTGCCGACCAGCTCGAAGCCGGCCTCGTCGACGGCGGCGCGCACGGCCTCCTCTTCGAGCGGGGCGGCCGAGACCACGGTGACCTCGCCGCTGGAGGCGACGGCCTGCACCGAGGAGACGCCCGCGATCTCGGAGATCTCGCCGGAGACGGCGCCTTCGCAGTGGCCGCAGCTCATACCGCTCACCTTGTAGACGGTGGTGACGGAACCGGGGGTGTCGGTCTGGGCAGTCATGTCGTTGCTCCTCATCGGGGTGTGCGGGTACGTGTAACCCTTCAGGACAGCCACCCTATACCCCTAGGGGGTATAAATCCAAGGCGGGGATGCCGGGCCGGATGGGGCGCGCGGGTACAGGGGGGTGCGGGCTCAGGGGGTGCGGGGCGCGGCGGAGGGCGCCGACAGGCCCCTGAGGTGATCGCCCACCATCGGGTCGAGGTAGCGGAGCAGGACGTTCTTCAGCTCCTGGACGTAGGCCTCGCGGTCGGCGCCCTCGCTGGGGAGGACCAGTTCGAGCCCCGCCTTGTAGATGGCCATGCAGACGTGCGCGATGCGCGTGATCTCGGCGGCCGGCCGGTCGGGCAGGAACGGGGAGAGCAGGTCCTCGACCCGGGTGATCAGGGTGTTGTGCAGGGCGTCGTGTTCCTCCGCCATCCGGCCGGGGACGTCCGGGCCGTGCATGAGGGTGAAGAACACCGGGTTCTGGCAGTTGAAGTCGATGAAGCGGTCGACGGCTGCCGCCACGGCCTGCTCCAGTGGGGTCGCGGGATCGACCGGTGCGAGCGCCTCGCCGTACGCCGCCCGCATCTCGGCCATCAGTCGCTGGCCCAGTTCGATCGCGATCGCTTCCTTGTTGGGGAAGAACTGGTACAGGGTGCCCGGTGAGACACCCGCCTCGCGGGCGATCGCGTTGGTGCTCGCGGCCGCGTACCCGATCGACGTGAACACCGAGGCCGCGGCTTCGAGGAGTTGGGCGATGCGGCGCTCGCCGCGGGCCTGGCGGCGGCGCGGCTGTTCCTGCTCCTGGTGGGTGGGCATGCGGTTGTCCCCAGCTTCTCGGACCTGATTGACAAACACGAGTGGTCGCTCGCATTCTGGTGAAACGCGAGCGATCTCTCGTGTTTGCAAGCTTATGGCTTGGCGCTCCCAACTGCCCGGCTGCGCTCAGCACGGATCAGACTGAAGAGGACACCGCACCATGACCGAAGTCAACAGGCCACCCCGACCGGGAGGCTGGACCAGACTGGTGACCGCGCGTCCCCGGCTCTCCCTGCTCGTGGCCCTGCTGATCACCGCCCTCGCGGTCGTCGCGGGCGGCGATGTCGCCGACCGCCTGAGCAGTGGAGGCTGGGAGGACCCCAAGGCCGAGTCCACCTATGCGACCAAGGCGTTGCAGCGCGAGTTCCCCGACTCCCAGCCCAACCTGTTGCTGCTGGTCGACGCGGGCGACGCCTCGGTCGACGATCCGGAGGTCGCCGCCGAGGCGAAGCGGCTGACGGAGCGGCTCGCCGCCGAGAAGGGCGTCACGGGCGTCGGCTCCTACTGGCTGACCGGTGCTCCCACCCTCCGCGCCGAGGACGGCCGGGAGGCGCTGATAGCGGCCCGCCTGACCGGCGACGAGACCACGATGAACAAGACGCTGGACCGCATCACGCCCGAGTTCCGCGGCACACACGGCCCGGTCCAGGTCAAGGTCGGCGGCATCGTGGCCGTGCGCCACGAGATGCAGACGATCATCCAGGAGGACCTCCTGCGCGCCGAGCTGATCGCCCTGCCGGTGACCCTGGTGCTGCTGGTGATGGCCTTCGGCAGCGCGGTCGCCGCCCTGCTGCCGCTGGTCGTGGGCGTCGTCGCCATCCTCGGCACCAATGCGATCCTGCGCGGCCTCACGGAGCTGACCGACGTCTCGATCTTCGCGCTGAACCTCACCACGGCCATGGGCCTCGGCCTCGCGATCGACTACGCGCTGTTCATCGTGCGCCGCTTCCGGGAGGAGCTGTCCGTCGGCGCCGAACCCGTGGCCGCCGTGGCCACCACCCTGCGCACCGCCGGGCGCACGGTCCTCTTCTCGGCGCTCACGGTCGCCGTCTCACTGGCCGCCATGGCGGTCTTCCCCCAGTCCTTCCTGAAGTCCATCGCCTACGCCGGAATCGCGGTCGTCCTGCTCGCCGCGGTGGCGGCCCTGGCCGTGCTCCCGGCGGTCCTGGTGCTGCTGGGCGAGCGGGTCAACGCCCTCGACCTGCGCAAGCTGTTCAAGCGCCGCAGGGCCGAGGGGGCTCCCGCGCGGGAGGAGGGTGCCGCCTGGGGCCGCACGGCCGCCTTCGTCATGCGCCGCGCCCCCTTCTTCGCCATCGCCACCACCGCCGGCCTGGTCCTCCTCGGGCTGCCCTTCCTCGGCGTGAAGTTCGGCTCGGCCGACGACCGTCAGCTTCCCTCGTCCGCCGAGTCCCGTGTCGTCCAGCAGCACATCCGGGAGGACTTCCCGGGCACCCCCGGCGGCGGCCTGGAGATCCTCGCCGAGGGCGGGGCGACCAAGGCCGAGTACGCCGCGTACAAGGACGCGATCGCCGCCCTGCCCGATGTGCTCCGGGTGGACGGCCCCGTGGTCGACGGCGACGCGGCCTACTTCGCCGTCCAGCCGAAGGGCGACGTGGTCGACGAGGCCGTGCAGGACCTGGTCCACGACATACGGGCACAGGCGGCCGACGCCCCGTTCAAGACGTCGGTGACGGGCGCGGGCGCGGTCCTGGTCGACACCAAGGCGGCGATAGCCGGCGGCCTGCCCCTGGCGCTCTCCTTCATCGCCGTGGTCACCCTCCTGCTCGTCTTCCTGCTGACCGGCAGTGTGCTGGTCCCCCTCCAGGCGGTCCTGCTCAACGCGCTCAGCCTCACCGCGATGTTCGGCGCGATGATCTGGGTCTTCCAGGAGGGTCACCTCTCCGGCCTGTTGGGCTTCACCAGCTCCGGCTCCATCGAGACGACCCTCCCGGTGCTGATGTTCTGCGTGGCCTTCGGCCTCTCCATGGACTACGGCGTCTTCCTGCTCTCCCGCATCAAGGAGGAGTACGACCACACCGGCGACCACACCGCCTCCGTCCGTTTCGGCCTCCAGCGCACCGGCGGCCTCATCACCGCCGCCGCCGTCATCCTGGCCGTCGTGATGATCGCCATCGGCACCTCACGGGTGACGAACACCAAGATGCTCGGCCTGGGCCTCGCCCTCGCCGTGCTCATGGACGCGATGATCGTGCGCAGCCTGTTGGTGCCTGCCGTCATGCGGCTCACGGGTCCCGCCACCTGGTGGGCCCCGGCTCCGCTGCGCAGGTTCCACGCACGGTTCGGCCTGAGCGAGGGGGAGTCGGCCCCGCCCGCGACCGTGGCCGACACCGGGACCGAGGCCGAGAGCACCACGCCCGCCCCGACCACCGCGTCCGAGAAGGTCAAGGCGAGCGACCGCGGCGAGGAGAGCGGCGTCGAGAAGGAGAGCGGCGCCGACCGGCAGAGCGACCACGACAAGGTGGAGATCTCCGGCTGAGGGCTGTCCCGTGATCCGCGGTGGATCAGGGCACGGCGTCGGATGCTGGGGGCACCTCCCACGCCGTTCAGACAGTGGGGGAGCGTCGCAAGGCGGAGGGGCGTCCGCGAACCGGACGTGTGCGGGCGTTCCGGCAACGCGGCGAGGTGGCGTAGCCGGCGTCGTGCGCCCGCCGGTGGTTACGGCACAGCCCTTAGCCTTCACCGGAAGGATCTTTGGCCGGTCGGTGAGGGTGAGGGCGTATGCGCGCGGTGGTGTTCGAGCGGTTCGGCGAGCCGGCCGAGGTACGGGAGGTGCCGGACCCCGCCCCGGCGGCCCACGGCGTGGTCGTACGTGTCGAGGCCACCGGACTGTGCCGCAGCGACTGGCACGCCTGGATGGGTCACGACCCCGACATCACCCCGCCGCACGTCCCCGGCCATGAGCTCGCCGGGGTGGTCGAGGAGGTCGGCGCCCGGGTGACCCGCTGGCACCCCGGTGACCGGGTCACCGTCCCGTTCGTCTGCGCCTGCGGCGCCTGTGCCGCCTGTGCGGCCGGGGACCAGCAGGTGTGCGAGCGGCAGACCCAGCCGGGGTTCACGCACTGGGGATCGTTCGCCCAGTACGTGGCCCTGGACCACGCCGACGTGAACCTGGTGGCACTGCCGGACGGACTGTCGTACGGCACGGCGGCCTCCCTGGGCTGCCGGTTCGCCACGGCGTTCCGGGCGGTGGTCGCGCAGGGCCGGGTCGCGGCGGGCGAATGGGTCGCCGTGCACGGCTGCGGAGGAGTGGGCCTGTCCGCGGTGATGATCGCGGCGTCCGCCGGGGCCCAGGTCGTCGCCGTCGACGTCTCGCCCCAGGCCCTGGACCTGGCGCGGACGTTCGGCGCGTCGGCCTGCGTGGACGCCTCGACGGCGGGGGACACGGCCGAGGCGGTGCGCGACCTCACCGGCGGCGGCGCCCATCTCTCGCTGGACGCCCTCGGCTCCCCGGTCACCTGCGCGGCCTCGGTCGGCAGTCTCCGCCGCCGCGGCCGCCACGTCCAGGTGGGCCTGCTCCCGTCGTCGACCGGCACCACCCCCGTCCCCATGGCCCGCGCGATCGCCCTGGAACTGGAGCTCCTCGGCAGCCACGGCATGGCGGCCCACGCCTACCCGCCCATGCTGGAACTGGTCCGCTCGGGTGTTCTGCGCCCCCACCTCCTGGTGACATCGACGATCCCGCTGGACGCGGTCCCCGCGGCGCTCGCCGCGATGGGCACCGCACCGGGCAGCGGGGTGACGGTCATCGAGCCGTGGGCGGAACGGCTCTGACGGTCAGCGAGCCGTGACGTCGGCCCGGTCGGTCCCCGGCCGTCCACGATGCGCGGTCCACTCGGGGGCGAGGATCGACATCCGTACGGCGTCGATCCACTGCCCGTCCTGCCACAGCGACTGCCGCTCCACGCCCTCGGCCACGAACCCGGCCTTCTCGTAGGCGCGCCGGGCCCGGGGATTGTGGGTGAAGACATACAGCGAGACGCGGTGCATACCGAGTCGTTCGAAGGCGTGGCCCGCCGTCAGCCGCACGGCCTCCGTGCCCAGCCCCCGGTCCCGCCCGCCGGGACCGATCAGGATGCGGAGGCAGCAGCTGCGGTTGGGCTCGTCCCACTCGTTGAGCACGACCTCGCCCACCAGCTCACCGCTCGCCCGGTCCACGATGCCGAGATCGAGACGGTCCGTCTGCTCGTTGCGGTTGCCGTACCAGGTGCGCAGCCGCTCCGGCTCGTACGGTCCGTCCTGGCTGCCGGTGAGCCGGATGACGTCCGGGTCGGCCAGGATGCGGGCCATCACGGGGGTGTCGTCCGCGGCGAAGGGACGCAGGGCGGTCCGCTCACCGGTGAGCACGGGTTTCACGGAGAAGCTCATCCCGGCATCCTTGGCAGCGGGCGGAGGCCGGAGCAAGCGATTAACCCTGAGCGTGGTGGTCAGTCGACCTGCCTGCGCCCGCGGTTGCCCGGTCTGGAAGCGACCCAGGCACGGACCGTGTCCGCGTACCAGTAGGGCTTGCCGGCCTCCACATGGTCGGGCGGCGGCAGCAACCCGTGTTTGCGGTACGAGCGGACGGTGTCGGGCTGCACACGGATGTGCGCCGCGATGTCCTTGTACGACCAGAGGCGTCGGTCGGTCATCTGTGGCACCTCCCCGCGCGCACCGCGGTGGCGGCCGGGAAGACCGTCGGGGGAGCCGGGCGCTGCGCTGGCGATCACAAGCCTGTGCTCGCTCAACGACGCACAGTGATCACCGGGAAGCTGCAGTGGGCCACACGTGACACAACCCCCGCGTACGCGTGACATCTGTGACAAAGGGGTGTCATTTGCGACCGTGGTGACGAACGAGGGTCACCCGCAAAGCCGTCGCCCGCCCCCGAAGGGGCGCGGGGAACTGCGCGACAGGCCACGACGAACCCGCGGCCTCGAACGTCCCACAGCCCCCACTCCCTCCCGAGCCCAGGAGACCTACGCCCCGCAACTCCTCAGGAACGCCCGCGTCCTCTTGGCGATCGGCAGCGGAGCGTCCGGCTCGCACGGGTACATGTCCTGCTCGACGATCGCGAACAGATCCACGTCCAGCTTCTGCGCGGCGGCGAGCACCGGCCCCAGCTCGGGTACGCCCTTCGGCGGCTCGCACATCACACCCTGCGCGACGGCGGGCCCGAACGGCGTCCCCTTGGCCCGGACGTCCGCCAGGATCTCGGGGTCGACCTGCTTGAGGTGCAGGTAGCCGATGCGCTCGCCGTACGTCTCGATCAGCTTGACGCTGTCGCCGCCGCAGTAGGCGTAGTGCCCGGTGTCGAGGCACAGCGACACCACCGAGGAGTCGGTGCCGTCCAGGAAGCGGACGACGTTCTCCTCGCTGTCGATGTGGGTGTCGGCGTGCGGGTGGACGACGATCTTCAGGCCGTACCTCTCCCGCACCTCCCGCCCGAGCCGCTCGGTGAGCTGGGTCAGGTGCCGCCACTGCTCGACGGTCAGCTCGCTGGGCTCCAGCACCTCGCCCGTCTTGTCGTCCCGCCAGAAGGAGGGGATGACGACGAGGTGCTCGGCGCCCATGGCCTGGGCGAGGACCGCGTTGTCGGCGACGTGCGCCCAGGTCTTCTCCCAGACGTCGGGGCCGTGGTGCAGCCCGGTGAAGACCGTGCCGGCCGACACCTTCAGGCCACGTTTGGCCGTCTCCTCGGCGAGAACGGCGGGGTCCTTCGGCAGATAGCCGTAGGGGCCCAGCTCGATCCACTCGTAGCCGGCCGCCGCCACCTCGTCGAGGAAGCGCTGCCAGGGGACCTGCTGAGGGTCGTCGGGGAACCACACACCCCAGGAGTCGGGCGCCGAGCCGATCCGGATGCGCGAGAGTGAGGACTGAGGTGACAACGACGTCATGGCGGCCAGCTTCAGGCCGGAACCGAAAGGTGTCAATAGGTAGTCCGAATGTCTGGACAAAACATTGACAGGGCCGCTCTCGCGGAGCTAGACCTTGACGCAACCGGAGCGTGAAGGGAACTCGATGGCGTACGACCTGATCACCATGGGGCGGATCGGTGTGGACCTCTATCCGCTGCAGACGGGGGTCCCGCTGCCGCAGGTGACGTCCTTCGGGAAGTTCCTCGGCGGGTCGGCGACGAACGTCGCGGTGGCCGCCGCCCGTCTCGGCCGCGACACCGCCGTCATCACCCGCACGGGCGAGGACCCCTTCGGCGAGTACCTCCACCAGGCGCTGCGGGACTTCGGCGTCGACGACCGCTGGGTGACGCCGGTCCCCGGCCTCGCCACCCCGATCACGTTCTGCGAGGTCTTCCCCCCGGACGACTTCCCGCTGTACTTCTACCGCCGCCCCAAGGCGCCGGACCTGGAGATCGACGCCCACGAACTGGACCTCGAAGCCATCCGCGCGGCCAGGATCTTCTGGGTCACCGGCACCGGTCTGAGCGAGGAGCCGAGCCGTACGGCGACGCTCGCGTCCCTCGCCCACCGCGCCAAGGCCGGTCCGACGGTCTTCGACCTCGACTGGCGCCCCATGTTCTGGGCCGATCCCGCCGCGGCCCGCCCGTTCTACGAGGAGGCCCTGCGGCACACCACCGTCGCCGTCGGCAATCTGGACGAGGTCGAGGTCGCCACCGGCGTCCGCGAGCCGCACGCCGCCGCCGAGGCCCTGCTGGCCGCCGGGGTGGAACTCGCGGTGGTGAAGCAGGGCCCCAAGGGCGTGCTGGCGGTGCACCGCGACGGCACGACGGCCGAGGTGCCGCCGCTCCCGGTGAACGTCCTCAACGGGCTGGGCGCGGGGGACGCCTTCGGCGGCTCCCTCGTCCACGGCCTGCTGAACGGCTGGGAGCTGGAGCGCGTCATGCGGTACGCCAACGCCGCCGGCGCCATCGTCGCCTCCCGCCTGGAGTGCTCCTCCGCGATGCCCACCGAGCAGGAGATCGAAGCCGCGGTCACGGCGGGGGAAGTGCGGTGAGCGTCGACGTCTCCGCCCTGGTCCGCACCAGGGTCCACCACCCCGAGGCGATCGCCGAGGCCGCCGCCCGACGCGTCCGCCGCCCCCTGATCGGCGACTCCGGACGGCTGATGATCGTCGCAGCCGACCACCCGGCCCGCGGCGCCCTCTCCGTCGGCGACCGCAAGCTCGCCATGGCGAACCGTGCCGACCTCCTCGAACGACTCTGCCTGGCCCTCGGCCGGCCCGGCGTCGACGGGGTTCTCGCGACCGCCGACATCCTCGACGACCTGCTTCTCCTCGGCGCCCTCGACGGCAAGGTCGTCATGGGATCGATGAACCGCGGCGGACTCGCGGGCGCCTCCTTCGAACTGGACGACCGTTTCACCGGCCACCGCCCCGAGGACATCGAGCGTCTCCGCTTCGACGCGGGGAAGCTGCTGCTGCGCGTCGACTACGACGACCCCGGCTCCCTCGACACCCTGGAGTCCACCGCGCATGCCGTGGACGCCATGGCCGAGCGCCGGCTTCCCGTCTTCGTCGAGCCGTTCATCAGCCGCCGTGACCCCGTCACCGGCAGGGTCAGGAACGACCTGAGCGCCGACGCGGTCACCAGGTCGATCGCCATAGCGGCCGGTCTCGGCGGTACCTCGGCCTACACCTGGCTGAAGGTGCCCGTCACCGAGAACCCCGACGACATGGCCCGGGTCATGGAGACCTCGACCCTGCCCGCCGTGCTCCTCGGCGGCGATGTCGGCGAGGACCAGGAGGGCGCGTACGAGAAGTGGCGGGGCGCGCTGCAACTGCCCACCGTGCAGGGCCTGGTGGTCGGCCGCTCGTTGCTCTACCCGGCGGACGACGACGTGACCGCCGCCGTGGACACCGCCGTCGGACTGCTGTGAGGGCCTCATGACACACAAGACCGAGCTGCACGTCCCCAAGGGGACGACCGCCCACGGGGACTACACCCTCGACATCGACCCCGAGCTGGCCGGCTGGACCCACAGCAGCCTGCGCGTCGTGGAGTTGGAGCCGGGCGGTACGCACACCTTCAGCACGGGGGACAGCGAATGGATCGTGCTGTCCCTGAACGGCGCCTGTACGGTTCGGGTATCGGAGGATCCGAGTGAACCGGACGAACCGGACGGCGACGGTACCGCAGAGTTCGACATCCTGGGCCGCGAGGACGTGTTCGCCGGAGTCTCCGACTTCGTCTACGCGCCCCGCGACTCCCGGGTACAGATCGCCTCCGGCGCGGGAGGCCGCTTCGCTTTGGCAGGAGCGAGGTGCGAGCGACGACTCCCCGCCCGCTACGGCCCCGCGCCGGAGGTTCCCGTCGAAGAGCGCGGCAGCGGCAACTGCGCCCGCCAGGTGCGCAACTTCGCCTCCGCCGACGCCTTCGAGTGCGACAAGCTCATCACCGTCGAGGTCATCACCCCGGGCGGCAACTGGTCCTCGTACCCGCCGCACAAGCACGACGAGAACCGGCCGGGGGAGGAGACCGAGCTGGAGGAGATCTACTACTTCGAGATCGACGGCCCGAACGGCTTCGGCTACCAGCGCGTGTTCCCCTCCCGCGAGGGCGGCTCCGACGTGCTCGCCGAGGTCCGCTCGGGTGACGCCGTCCTCGTCCCCGACGGCTGGCACGGCCCGTCCATCGCGCAGCCCGGCCACAGCATGTACTACCTGAACGTGATGGCCGGTCCGGGCACCGAGCGGCAGTGGCGGATCTGCTTCCACCCGGACCACGTAGAAGGCACAGGGGGATACCGATGACCACCCGGACCACGCGGCTCACCGTGGCGCAGGCGCTGGTGCGGTTCCTCGCCGCCCAGTACACCGAGCGTGACGGCGAGCGGCAGCGGCTGATCGGCGCCACCTGGGGCATCTTCGGCCACGGCAACGTCGCGGGCCTCGGTCAGGCGCTGGTCGAGTACGCCGACGTCATGCCGTACCACCAGGGCCGCAACGAACAGGCCATGGTGCACGCGGCCGTCGGCTACGCCCGCCAGTCGGGCCGGCTGTCCACACATGCCGTGACCACGTCGATCGGCCCCGGCGCCACCAACCTCGTCACCGGCGCCGCCCTCGCCACCATCAACCACCTCCCGGTGCTGCTCCTGCCCGGCGACATCTTTGCCACCCGGCCGGCGGACCCGGTCCTCCAGCAGCTCGAAGTGCCGTACGCGGGCGACATCAGCGTGAACGACGCGCTGCGCCCGGTGTCGCGGTACTTCGACCGGGTCACCCGCCCCGAGGCGCTGATCCCGGCCGCCCTCCAGGCGATGCGGGTCCTCGCGGACCCCGTCGACACGGGCGCCGTGACCCTCGCCCTGCCGCAGGACGTGCAGGCGGAGGCGTACGACTGGCCGGAGGAGTTCTTCGCCGAACGGACCTGGCACGTACGGCGGCCCGCCCCGGACCCGGCCGAACTGGCCGACGCGGTACGGGTGATCCGCGAGTCCCGCCGTCCGCTGATCGTCGCCGGCGGCGGTGTCCACCACGCCCGCGCCGAGGAGGCGCTCGCCGAACTCGCCGAGGCCACCGGCATCCCGGTCTCCTCCACCCAGGCGGGCAAGGGCTCCCTGCGGTACGACCACCCGCAGGACGTCGGCGGCATCGGCCACACCGGCACCGCGACGGCCAACGAACTCGCCCGCACCGCCGACCTGGTGATCGGTGTCGGCACCCGGTACACGGACTTCACCACCGCCTCCGGCACCCTCTTCGCCGCCGACGGCGTCCGCTTCCTCAACCTCAACATCGCGCCCTACGACGGCCACAAGCTCTCCGGGCTGCCGCTGATCGCGGACGCACGGGCCGGCCTCGAAGAGCTGGCCGAGGCGCTGGAGCTGCACGGCCACCGGGTCGCGGACGCGTACGTCGCCGAGTACGGCGAGGACAAGCAGCGCTGGGAGCACCGCGTCGACGCCTGCTACGAGGCGGAGGAGCCGGACACCCGGCCCACCCAGGCCCAGGTCCTCGGCCTCCTCGACGAGATCGTCGACGAGAACGACATCCTCATCAACGCGGCCGGCTCCCTCCCCGGTGACCTGCACAAACTGTGGCGGGCGCGGTCGCGGGACCAGTACCACCTGGAGTACGGCTACTCCTGTATGGGCTACGAGATCCCGGCCGCGATCGGTGTCCGCATGGCCGCTCCCGGGCGCCCGGTGTGGGCGCTGGTCGGCGACGGCACCTATCTGATGATGCCGACGGAGATCGTCACGGCCGTCCAGGAGAACGTGCCGATCAAGGTGCTGCTGGTGCAGAACCACGGGTACGCCTCCATCGGCGGCCTGTCGGAGTCGGTCGGCGGGGAGCGGTTCGGCACCGCCTACCGGCACCGCAACCCGGACGACGGCACGTTCACGGGCGCTCCGCTGCCCGTGGATCTCGCCGCCAACGCGGCCAGCCTCGGCATGCGCGTCCTGCGCACCAGGACCGTCCGCGAGCTGCGCGCGGCCCTCGCCGAGGCACGGGCCGCCGACACTCCCACTTGTGTCTACGTGGAGACCGAAACCGCAGACACAGTGTCGGGCCCGCCCCCGGCGCAGGCCTGGTGGGATGTACCTGTGGCCGAGACCGCGACGCGAGCGTCGGCGGTCAAGGCACGCGAGGAGTACGACCGGCACGTCTCTACCCGACGCCGCCATCTGTAAGAAGGAGTCTTTCGGCATGACGAAGATCGTCAACCACTGGATCGGCGGCAAGACCGTCGAAGGCGCGTCGGGTACGTTCGGTCCGGTCACGGACCCGGCGACCGGCGCGGTCACCACCAAGGTCGCCTTCGCGACCGTCGACGAGGTCGACGCGGCGGTACGCACCGCCAAGGAGGCCTTCGTGACCTGGGGCCAGTCCTCGCTGGCCCAGCGCACCTCGATCCTGTTCAAGTTCCGGGCGCTGCTGGACGCCAACCGGGACGCGATCGCGGAGCTGATCACCGCCGAGCACGGCAAGGTGCACTCGGACGCGCTCGGCGAGGTCGCGCGCGGCCTGGAGATCGTCGACCTGGCGTGCGGCATCACCGTGCAGCTGAAGGGCGAGCTGTCGACGCAGGTCGCGAGCCGCGTGGACGTCTCCTCGATCCGCCAGCCGCTGGGTGTCGTCGCGGGCATCACGCCGTTCAACTTCCCGGCGATGGTCCCGATGTGGATGTTCCCCATGGCCATCGCGTGCGGCAACACGTTCGTGCTGAAGCCGTCCGAGAAGGACCCCTCGGCGTCCATCAAGATCGCCGAGCTGCTGGCCGAGGCCGGTCTGCCCGACGGTGTCTTCAACGTCGTCCACGGCGACAAGGTGGCCGTCGACCGCCTCCTGGAGCACCCGGACGTCAAGGCGGTCTCCTTCGTCGGCTCCACCCCGATCGCCCGCTACATCCACACCACGGCCTCCGCGAACGGCAAGCGGGTCCAGGCCCTGGGCGGCGCCAAGAACCACATGCTGGTCCTCCCGGACGCCGACCTGGACGCGGCGGCCGACGCCGCCGTCTCCGCCGCCTACGGCTCGGCCGGTGAGCGCTGCATGGCGATCTCCGCGGTCGTGGCGGTCGGCGCGATCGGCGACGAGCTGGTGGAGAAGATCCGTGAGCGCGCCGAGAAGATCAAGATCGGCCCCGGCAACGACCCGACCTCCGAGATGGGCCCGCTGATCACCAAGGTCCACCGCGACAAGGTGGCCTCGTACGTGACGGGTGCGGCGGCCGAGGGCGCCGAGGTGGTCCTCGACGGCACCGGCTACACGGTCGACGGCTTCGAGGACGGCCACTGGATCGGCATCTCGCTCCTCGACAAGGTGCCCACCACCGCCAAGGCCTACCAGGACGAGATCTTCGGCCCCGTCCTGTGCGTGCTCCGCGTGGACACCTACGAGGAGGGCATGTCCCTCATCAACGCCTCGCCCTTCGGCAACGGCACCGCGATCTTCACGCGGGACGGCGGCGCCGCCCGCCGCTTCCAACTGGAGGTCGAGGCCGGCATGGTCGGCGTGAACGTCCCGATCCCGGTCCCCGTCGGCTACCACTCCTTCGGCGGCTGGAAGGACTCCCTCTTCGGCGACCACCACATCTACGGCAACGACGGCACCCACTTCTACACCCGCGGCAAGGTCGTCACGACCCGCTGGCCCGACCCGGCCGACGGCCCGACCGGCGTCGACCTGGGCTTCCCGCGCAACCACTGAGCGCGTACGGCGCCCCGTCCCTCCCTCCACGGGAAGGGGCGGGGCACCGCCGTGTCCGGCCGGGGATCAGCCCTGGCCCGCCGAGTCCGGTCGCCCCCGCATCAGCGCTGCTGCTCGAGGTTCTCCCGCAGGGCCTCGGTGACATCGGCGGTCTCCGCGGCGGGCGGGACCTTCACCTCGGCGGTGGCGCCGAACTTCTCGAAGTCCATGGTGACGGTCAGGGCGCCCATCTCCTGCCGCAGCCGGACCGGCAGGTCGTCGGCGCCGACCCACACATCCATCGTGACCTTGTCGACGCCGCCGGTCGCCCAGTCCACGACGCTGCCCTCGCCGGAGAAGGCGTCGCTGAACCTGCCCAGCTGCTTCCTGCCGAGCACGGCCCGGTAGTGGGTGGCGGCCCGCCCGTCCACACGCTCCTGGCCGAGGTCCTCAAAGCCCTTCGCGTACTTGAGGCTCCGCATGGACGCCGCCGGGCCGGCCCCGCTGCCGCCGCTGAAGGCCCGGGCGCCCTGCGGGCCGAACACCGCCGACCCGTCGACCTTCAGCCACTCCTTGCCCTTGTAGGGACCGGAGGTCATGGGGTCGACGTTGTAGTGGTACGCGCCGTCCACGAAGAGGGCGTGGATGGTCGGGTCGTCCGTCAGGTCCTGCATCCCGGCGGCGCTGGTGTCCATCTCGATGTCGTACGCGTAGCCGTCGCCCCAGGAGTACGTGCCCTCCATGGTGACCGGGCCGTCGCCCGTGTCGGCGCTCACCTCGACCTCGGCGGAGCCCAGCTCCTCGGTCCGGTCCGTGGCCCGGCTGAGCGCCGCCAGAATCGCGTCGGACTTGTCGACCGTCTCGGCGGCCCGCTTGACGCGCTCCGCGCCGCCGCACGCCGTTGTCGCCAGGAGCGCCGTCGCCGTGACCCCCACCCAGGCCGCGGTCTGCCGCAGCTTCATGTGCCCCACCCCGAAGATCCCTGCCCCTGCCGGACACGTGTGCCCACTGTGAGCGGCGCCTCTATCCGGCCCCACCGACCCGCCGGCCACGGATGAACGGCGGGGCCGCCGAAACCCGGCTTGTTCGCGTGCTGTCGGTCCGCCTGACAGGTTGCTGTCAGTCCGCGCCGCGCCTCCGCGTACCGCGACCGCTGTATGTCGAAATCCGCCCGTACGACTGTGGGATGGCCCACTGATCCGACCGGAGGCTGCCGTGGGGTGCCTAGGGAGCCCCGTACCGTTGACGCATGGATCTTCGACTGTCCGGACCGCGAGTGCGAAGGGCGCTGCGGCGGAGGCCGCGGCGCACCCTCGCCGCCGTGGCGGCCGTCGCCGTGCTCGCCGGGGCCGGCACGTGGACGGCCACCGCCTCGGACGAAGCGGCGCCGGTGAAGCGCACCGACCAGGTCATGGCCATGGCTGAGGGCGTACGCATCGACACCTCGTACTTCACCTCCGGCTCGGACGGCCGCCGCCCGGCCGTCCTGCTGGGGCACGGCTTCGGCGGCAGCAAGAACGACGTACGACGGCAGGCCGAGGACCTCGCCCGCGACGGCTACGCGGTGCTGACCTGGTCGGCGCGCGGCTTCGGCGACTCGACCGGAAAGATCGGGCTGAACGACCCGAAGGCCGAGGTCGCCGACGTCTCCCGGCTGATCGACTGGCTGGCGAAGCGCCCCGAGGTCCAGCTGGACAAGGACGGCGACCCGCGCGTGGGCGCCGCCGGCGCCTCCTACGGCGGGGCGATCGCCCTGCTGGCCGCCGGGTACGACGACCGGGTCGACGCCATCGCCCCGGCGATCACGTACTGGAACCTCGCGGACGCCCTGTTCCCCAACGGTGTGTACAAGAAGCTCTGGACCGGCCTCTTCTTCAACACCGGCGGCGGCTGCGCCAAGTTCGAGGCCGACCTGTGCGCGATGTACGAGCGGGTCGCCGAGGCCGGATCTCCGGACGCGGAGGCGGTCAAGCTCCTGGAAGAGCGCAGCCCCGAGGCCGTCGGCGACCGCATCAAGGTGCCCACGCTGCTGCTCCAGGGCCAGACCGACTCGCTCTTCCCGCTCGGCCAGGCCGACGCCGCCGCCAAGGCGATCAAGGCCAACGGCGCTCCGGTCGACGTCGACTGGATCTCCGGCGGCCACGACGGCGGCGACATGGAGACCGGCCGCGTCCAGTCCCGCGTCGAGGCCTGGTTCGACCGCTATCTGAAGGGCGACAAGACCGCCGACACCGGCTCCGCGTTCCGCGTCACCCGCACCCTCGGCACCGGCTCCGGCGACGGCGAGCCCCGTCTGAGCGGCACCACCGACGACACCTACCCGGGCCTGGACGGCGACCGTCGGTCCATCGCCCTCGCCGGACGCGAGCAGAGCTTCGAGAACCCGGCCGGCGCCAGCCCGCCCGCCGTGTCGGCCCTGCCCGGCATCGGCGGCGCGGCCGGCGGCCTCTCCCAGCTGTCCTCGCTCGGCGTGAGTCTCTCGCTGGACTTCCCCGGCCAGTTCGCCGCGTTCCAGTCGAAGCCCGTCACGGACGACCTCCAGATCACCGGCTCACCCACGGCCACCGTCCATGTGAAGTCCACCAGCGACGACGCCGTGCTCTTCGCCAAGGTCTACGACGTCGGCCCGGGCGGCGTCTCCCAGGTGCTCCCCTCCCAGCTCGTCCAGCCCGTACGGGTCGAGGGCGCCAAGGCCGGCAAGGACGTGAAGCTCACCCTCCCCGCCATCGACCACGAACTCGACGACGGGCACAGCCTGCGTCTGGTCCTCGCCTCCACCGACCTCGGCTACGCCTCCCCGGCCGCCCCGGCCACGTACACCGTCTCCCTGAAGGGCGAGCTGGAGGTGCCGACCCCGTTCGGCGGGGCCGACCGCTCGGACATCCTGCCCGCCTGGGTCTGGTACCTGCCGATCGGCGGCGCGGCCGTCGCGGCCGTCCTGCTCGTCACGGGCCGCCGCCGCGTCGTGCCCCCCGCCCCCGACCCGACGCTCGCCGAGGTCCCCCTCCAGATCACCGACCTCAGCAAGAAGTACAAGAACGGCGACCGGTACAGCGTCCGCGATGTGTCCTTCCGCGTCGAGAAGGGCCAGGTGCTCGGTCTCCTCGGCCCGAACGGCGCGGGCAAGACCACGACCCTGCGCATGCTGATGGGGCTGATCCAGCCGGACGGCGGTGAGATCCGCGTCTTCGGCCACGCGATCGTGCCGGGCGCGCCCGTGCTGTCCCGCGTCGGCGCCTTCGTCGAGGGCGCGGGCTTCCTCCCGCACCTGTCCGGCCGGGAGAACCTGGAGCTGTACTGGCGGGCCACCGGCCGTCCGGCCGAGGACGCCCACCTGGACGAGGCGCTGGAGATCGCCGGCCTCGGCGACGCCCTCGCCCGCGCGGTGCGCACCTACTCCCAGGGCATGCGCCAGCGCCTGGCCATCGCCCAGGCCATGCTCGGCCTGCCCGACCTGCTGATACTCGATGAGCCGACGAACGGACTCGACCCGCCGCAGATCCGTGAGATGCGCGAGGTCATGATCCGGTACGCGGCGGCGGGCCGCACCGTCATCGTCTCCAGCCATCTGCTGGCGGAGGTCGAGCAGACCTGCACCCACCTGGTCGTCATGGACCACGGACAGCTCGTCCAGGCGGGCCCGGTCGGCGAGATCGTCGGCTCCGGCGACACCCTGCTGGTCGGTACCTCCGCCCCCGTGGAGGAGCCCGTCGTCGACAAGATCGCCGCACTTCCGGGCGTCGACTCGGCCGTACGCACCGACGACGGCCTGGTCGTGCGCCTGGACGCGGACGGCAGCGCCCAGCGCCTGATCGCCGAGCTGGTCCGGCTGGAGGTCCCCGTCGACGCGGTCGGCCCCCACCGCCGCCTCGAAGACGCCTTCCTCACCCTGATCGGAGAGTCCGCATGAGCACGCTGGCCGAGCGTGCCGAGCACGCAGAACCCGCCGAGGTCGCCGACGGCTACCGCGCGGGCCGCACCCTGCCCCTCGGGGTCGAGCTGGTCCGCCAGCTGAAGCGCAGGCGCACGATGGTCATGGGCGGCATCCTGTTCGCCCTGCCGGTCATCCTGGTGATCGCCTTCCAGATAGGCGGCACCCCGGGCGAGGGCAACAACCGGGTCAACCTCATGGACACCGCGACGGCGTCCGGCGCGAACTTCGCCGCGGTGAACCTCTTCGCCGCCGCCGGGTTCCTGCTGGTCATCCCGGTCGCGCTGTTCTGCGGCGACACCGTCGCCTCGGAGGCCAGCTGGTCCTCCCTGCGCTACCTCCTCGCGGCGCCCGTACCGCGCGCCCGGCTGCTGTGGTCCAAGCTCGTCGTGGGCCTCACCCTCAGCCTCGCGGCGCTGGTCCTGCTCCCGGCGGTCGCCCTCGCCATCGGCACGGTCGCCTACGGCTGGGGCCCGCTGGAACTGCCCACGGGCGGCGAACTGGCCTCCGGTGCCGCCGCCCAGGCCCTGGTGATCACCGTGGGGTACATCTTCGTGTCCCAACTGGTCACCGCCGGCATGGCGTTCTGGCTCTCCACCAGGACCGACGCCCCGCTCGGCGCGGTCGGCGGCGCCGTGGGCCTCACCATCATCGGCAACGTCCTCGACGAGGTGACCGCCCTCGGCGACTGGCGCCACTTCCTGCCGGCGCACTGGCAGTACGCCTGGCTCGACGTCGTCCGACCGCAGCCCGACTACACCGACATGATCCAGGGCGTCTCGGTCTCGGTAACGTACGCGCTGGTCCTGTTCGCCCTGGCCTTCCGCGGTTTCGGCCGCAAGGACGTGGTCTCGTAGGTCAACGGAGGATCACCCACCGGTCTCGACGGGCACCCGCCGTGGCCGCTTCGAGACGCATCCGCAACTCCCTGTCACGCACCATCGGGCCTCCTCGGCCGTCACAGTCACAACAGTCGCCCGACGACAGGGCGACGGACGACGTGCCGAGGGGGCCCGATGCACATGTATCGCAGCACAGGGACGACACGACGACTGACCACCGCACTGCTCGCCCTGGGCACGGCCGGGGCCCTGCTCCTCACGGGCTGCGGTCAGACCGGCGAACGCGGCAACTCCTCCGCGTACGACCGCTCCAAGGACGGCGGCCGCACCGCCGACGGCTTCCCGGCCCCGGCCCCCGACGGAACCGGCACCGGGGAGCAACCGGACGACGAGTCCGGCGACATCGCGCCGTCGCCGGACCATCTCTCCACCTTCGCCCTGGACGTCGACACCGCCTCCTACGGCTACGCCCGCCGCACCCTTCAGGACGGCAGCCTGCCCGCCCCGTCGACGGTCCGCCCGGAGGAGTTCGTCAACAGCTTCCGCCAGGACTACGAACGCCCCGACGGCGACGGCTTCTCGGTCACCGTGGACGGCGCCCGCACCAGGGACGACGACTGGTCCCTCGTCCGCGTCGGCCTCGCCACCCGTGCCGCCGAGAGCGACCGCGAACGGCCGCCCGCCGCCCTCACCTTCGTCATCGACGTCTCCGGTTCCATGGCCGAACCCGGCCGCCTCGACCTCGCTCAGGACGCCCTCGGCAAGATGACCGACCGGCTCCGCGACAACGACTCCGTCGCCCTCGTCACCTTCAGTGACACCGCCGAGACCGTCCTGCCGATGACCCGCCTCGACGACAACCGGGCCAGGATCCACGACGCCATCGACAGCCTGGAGCCCTCCGACTCCACCAACCTCGGCGCGGGCGTCGAGAGCGGCTACGAGACCGCCGTCGAGGGCCTGCGCGAGGGTGCCACCAACCGCGTCGTCCTGCTGTCCGACGCCCTCGCCAACACCGGTGAGACCGACGCCGACACCATCCTCGAACGCATCGGGAGCGAGCGCCGCGAACACGGCATCACCCTCTTCGGCGTCGGCGTCGGCAGCGACTACGGGGACGCCCTCATGGAACGCCTCGCGGACAAGGGCGACGGCCACACCGCGTATGTGTCCAGCGAGAAGGAGGCCGAGGAGGTGTTCTGCGAGCAACTCCCGCGCCACGTCGACCTGACCGCCCGTGACGCCAAGGCCCAGGTCACCTTCGACCCCGAGACGGTCGAGGAGTTCCGCCTCATCGGCTACGACAACCGGCAGGTCGCCGACGAGGACTTCCGCGACGACTCCGTGGACGGCGGCGAGGTCGGCCCCGGCCACACCGTCACCGCCCTCTACGCGGTCAGCACCAGGCCGGGCACCGAGGCCGGCCACCTCGCCACGGCCACCGTCCGCTGGCTCGACCCCGACAGCCGCATCCCGCACGAGGAGTCCGAGGGCATCGAGGCCTTGGCCCTCCACGGCGATCTGTGGACCTCGCCCCGGGGCCTTCAGGTGGCCGTCGTCGCCGCCTACTTCGCGGACGCCCTGCGTGACGGGGACGGTCGCGGGCCGGGGCTGCCGGGCCGGCCGCCACTCGGACGGCTCGCGGAGCGGGCGTGGGAGCTGGCCCGGGACCACGAGGACGACGACCTGCGCGGCCTCGCGGAGGCCATCGAAGCCGCCGACGCGCTGCACGGTTGAGGCCACCGGCGCTGCGTCACCGCTCGTCCTGCGCGTCGTCGGTGCCGTCGCCGCACCGGCCGGCACCGTAGTCGAGCCGTCGCGCCGTCTCCACCAGGGCGTCCAGGGGAGTTTCGCCGCCGGAGCGGCGCCGACGGGGCAGCGCACGGACCTTTCGCCAGAGCCATGGCCATGGCCGACGGAGCCGAGCCCATGGGGAAGTGTCGTTCATATGCTTGGATGATCTTCAATGGGCAGTGAACGGAATGAATCCGGTTCCGAACGCTCCAGGGGAATTCGCCACGGTACGCCACCCCTTCCGTCGGACGCGAGTATCCATCAGCATGAACAGGCCGGGTCTGACCAGCCTTGGCGCTGAGGGGGAGAACGCCGTGTCCGACGGATCCGGAGGAACCTCATGCGCACCATCAGCGGGCAGGCCACCGAGTGGCTCGCCGCCGCCGCGACCGATCCCCGCGACTGCAAACGGCGGTGGCACGGAGAAAGCGGCGTCGCGGTCCTGGCCTGCGGACGTTTCTGGGATGTGCTGAGCGTGCCGGAGGAACTGGGCGTCCTGGCCCTGGACGCCCTCCTGCGTGTCGCGCAGACACCCGGTCCCGTGCTGGCGGACGCCGTCGCCCGCCGAGTGGGTTTCTTCCTGCCGCCGGATCCCGCGGGCCGCTGGGTCGGCAGGGACGTCAGATACCTGGGCAAGGACGCATGGATCACGGTGCCGGCCCCGCATCGGGTGTCGGGACGCCTGCGCTGGCTGGTCCGCCCCGACGACGGGGGAACGCTCTTCGTCCCCGACGCCGTCGAAGCGGCCCTTCAGCAGGCCCTGGGCACACTCGCGGCCCAGGCCGTCACACGGCGGCGGTGTCCGGTGTGCGGATCGCGGACCGAGGAGACCCGCCTGCTCGGCGGCGGCCGGTCCGGCTGACGATGAAGGGCCCGAGGTCGGCTTGACGCCTCGGGCGGCGAGCCGACGACCGGGTTGCCCCGGATTCGCGGGGCCGCGTGACGACGTGGCCGCACACTCTCGGCACACACGCCGGTGCCGTGGTGTGCACGCCCGTGCCGAGAGCCGCCTGGTGCCCGCCTGATGGCGTGTGAAGAGAACGGCGTGGAGGGGCGGACCCCCGGCGCAGGCGCTGAAAGGCGGCCCGTGCGGCGCCGGTTCGCCCTCGCGTTCGAGGAGGAGGTCTTCTGAAGTGACTGTGCGACGCATGTCTCCGTCAATGCCTTTGCGCGGTCGAGCGATACGCACGCTTCCCGGCATTGCCCGCATCGAAGGAGAGCGAGTCCCTCGTTCGGGGCCATCAGTTCGTCGGACAAGCGGATCGCCGTCCTTGGGCACCCGGTCAGGCCGGTGGCGCCGGGAGAACGGGACGCGCGGCAGCGACATGACGGAGAGGTCTCGTGTGCCGGACGCACGCGGGTCCAGGACAAGGCGTGGACGCGTGCCGGACGCGCGTCCCGACCGGAGCGCCGGAAACCGGGGGTGGCTGTGCCGAGTGGCGTCGTGAAGTGGTTCGACCACGACCGGGGAGTGGGTGTCATCGCGCGGGACGGCGAGGCACCGGACGTCGCCGCCTGCCGCTCCGCCGTGCACGGCCGCGCCGATCGCACACTGCTCGCGGGCGAGCGGGTGTTCTTCGACATCACCGAGGACTCGTCCGGCATCCGGGCCGACAACATCTGCCGGGTCGCGCCCGGTGTGGTGCGCCGTCCCTCGGACGAGGGCCCCGCGGACCGCGTCACATCGGCGCCGCCGGCCCCGACGTTCTGCTGAACGTGCGCGCCGACAGGGCTCCCGGCCGTTCGCGCCGGGGGCCCTCGCTCGGCGGAGGGCCTTCGGGACGTTCTGCACCGAACCATTGAAATTTCATTACTTGCCGGTAAGTTATCTGTCCGGCAAGCACACCAGGTATGAGGCAGCATGCCGGCACAGCCGCGACCGGGAGCCGTCATGGGCGTACGCAAGGATTTGAAGCAGGCGAAGCAGCGCAGCGACCTGGCGGGCCGTCTCACGGTCGAGGTCGTCACGGACGACCACGGTGTCGTCCGCGAGGCACGCACTCCTGTCATGGCACCGCGGCCGACGACCGGAAGCATGGCCGACCTCCCGTTCGTCAACGCGACCGAGGCTCCCGGTGCCGTGGTGCTCCGCCGCAAGGAGGCCGGCACCTGGCGCCCGGTCTCGGCCGCCGAGTTCGCCCAGGAGGTCACCGCCACCGCGAAGGGACTCATCGCGGCCGGCCTCGAACCGGGCGCCCGTGTCGCGGTCATGTCCCGCACCCGCTACGAGTGGACGGTCCTCGACTTCGCGATATGGGCGGCCGGCGGCCAGAGTGTCCCCCTCTACGCCACGTCGTCGGCCGAGCAGATCGAGTGGATCGTGCGGGACTCGGGGGCCCGCCTCATGATCGTGGAGACCGCCGAGAACGCGGCGGCCGTGCGTGCCGGCACCGCCGCCCACTCGGTGCCGCCGCGCTGTTGGCAGCTCGACGAGGACGCGATGTCCCAACTCGCCGCCCTCGGCAGGGACATCCCGGACACGGAGGTCGCCAAACGCCGCGCCGCCCTCACCCCCGACACAGTCGCCACCGTCTGCTACACCTCCGGCACCACGGGCCGGCCGAAGGGCTGTCTGCTCACCCACGCCAACCTGCACGCGGAGGCGGCCAACACGGTCGAGTCGCTCCACCCCGTCTTCAAGGCGGTCACCGGCCAGACCGCCTCCACCCTCCTGTTCCTGCCGCTCGCCCACATCCTCGGCCGGACGATCCAGATCGCCTGTCTCATGGCCCGCATCGAGATGGGCCACTGCCCGAGCATCAAGCCCGCCGAACTCCGGCCCGCACTCAAGGAGTTCGGGCCCACCTTCCTGGTCGGCGTGCCGTACCTCTTCGAGAAGATCCACAACACCGGGCGCGCCACCGCCGAGCGGATAGGCCGCGGCGCATCCTTCGACCGCGCGCACCGCATCGGCGTCCGCTTCGGCGAGGCGCACATGAACAAGTTCCTGGGCCGGGGTCCGGGCCCCGGCCTCGCCCTGTACGCCGCGTGGGCGCTGTACGACCTCCTGGTCTACCGCCGCATCCGCAGAGAGCTCGGCGGCCGCACGCGCTATGCCATCAGCGGGGGCTCCCCGCTCGACCGCGACCTCAACCTGTTCTTCTACGCCGCCGGGATCCTTGTCTACGAGGGCTACGGCCTGACCGAGACCACCGCGGCCGCCACCATCGTTCCGCCCCTGGGCCCCCGCCCGGGCACGGTCGGCCGGCCCGTTCCCGGCACCGCGATCCGTATCGCCGACGACGGCGAGGTGCTCATCAAGGGCGGCATCGTCTTCGGCTCGTACTGGAACGACCAGGCGGCCACCGACGCCGTCCTGGCCGACGGCTGGTTCGCCACGGGCGACCTGGGCTCCCTCGACGAGGACGGCTACCTCACCATCACCGGCCGCAAGAAGGACATTTTGATCACCTCCGGGGGCAAGAACGTTTCTCCTGCCGTTCTGGAGGACCGTCTGCGCAGTTGCCCGCCGATCGGCCAGTGCATCGTCGTCGGCGACAACCGCCCGTTCGTCGGTGCCCTGATCGCCCTCGATCCCGAGGATGTCGCCCACTGGCTCTACGTCCGCGGCATGCCCGCCGACACCCCGCTGTCCGAGCTCGTCTCCGACCCGCGGATGCGCGCCGACGTGCAGAAGGCCGTGGACTACGCGAACCGGGCGGTCTCCCGTGCCGAGTCCATCCGCGAATTCCGCCTCGTCGAGGGCGAGTTCACCGAGGAGAACGGCCTGCTCACCCCGTCTCTCAAGATCAGACGGCATGCGGTGACGGAGGCGTACGGGAAGGAGATCGCGGCACTGTACGGCGACTGACTCCCCGCACACACCAGCGACGAGGTCACGACGGTTCGGTCACTCGGTAGGCGGAGCCCGGAAGTTGCCGGGCGTGGCACGTTGCGGGGCTCAGGGCACCGTGGTCGCATCTCTCGAAAGGCGCAAAAGGGATCTCCTGGCGCCTTATCGAGGGCAGGCCGCCGGCGGGCGGTCTGCCCCTGTGACAACGTGGAAGGACCCATGCCTCACCTCATGCTTCGCTCGGCGGCCACCGCGCTCCTCGCTTCCGCGCCCCTGTGGACGGTCGCGCCCGCTCAGGCTGCCGTGCAGCAGAACTTCCCCTGTGACGTCGGCCTTCGGAAGGTCAGCAGCAGTGAGACCACCACGATCGACGTCAACGTCACCTGCTCCAAGGCGCGGACCGTCGGTGTGACGATCACCTCGGGTCGGACCGAGCTGGCGAAGGCCGACCTCGCCGTGAAGGCGAAGGTGCGGCGCACCCTCAGTGTCACCGTGCCGGAGGTCCGGCAGGTCTGCGCCACGGCGCGGACCGGCGGCAAGAGCCTGACGATCTGCAGCGGCTGACGGCGCTGCCTCGACGGCGTCCGTCCGCGGGCGCCGACTTGAGAGGCACGGCCGCCGCCGCCCGCTCCCCGCATGCGGGGAGCGGGCGGCGGCGGCCTTTTTGTGTCCATCGCCCGGCAGCGGCAGCGGCCGGTGCCTGGGAGTTGCCGCCCGCGGCGACAGCGCTCCGGCCGCCGCTCTCTGCGCGGCGCTGGGGCCCTGAGCGGGGCCCAGGGCTCAGTGCCGGACAAAGGGAGTCGCCCACCGGTGGTTCTCCCGGCAACCGCCCCCTGTGAACTACCGGACGCTGTTGGTTTATTCGGGGGCTGGTCCTACTTTGCCCCGTCGAGCATGAGCTCGGCGGGGCAAAGTGCTGCGAAGTGGCTGGTGCGGGTGCG
>NZ_JBVIDX010000006.1:366975-421733 GCF_055572155.1 Streptomyces sp. NPDC030814 | reverse complement strand
CTGGGAGATACGCGACGACATCCACGAAGCCTTCCTCACCCTCGGATGCGCACTCATCTGCTGGAGACGCCTGAAGTCATTGCGATAGGAGTTCTAAGGGATCGTCAGGTACTCGGGTCGGAGATTCCGCCCCCACGGGTCCTCCGGGAGACGTCAGGGGGCTGTCAGGGTCCCATCGGGGCCGGATTGGGTCGGCATTGGGGCGGCGTCGGGTGGTGTGGGAACGGCGGGGCCGAGCCCGGGCGGTCTCCCGGCCGGGCTCGGCCCAGCGGCTGATCGCTGGTGCTCAGCGGCTGTTCAGCTGCTGCTCAGTGGCTGCTCAGGTACCTGCCGTAGGACAGGGCCGTCGTCGGGTACGGCAGGCCCAGCTTGGCCGGTGTGAGGGCGTACGAGCCCGTCGCGGAGGTCTTCGGGAGGAGCCAGACACCGCCGGAGCCGCCGTTCTCCCCGGGGGCGCCCACCGCCGTGTCGGGGATGCCGTCCTTGTCGTAGTCACCGGTCGCGACGGCCGCGCCGAAGGCGTCGCCCGTCTCGGCGGTGCCGGGGACGCGGGGGCGGTCCTGGTGGTACTGGACGGACGTGGCCTCGCCGAACGGGTCGACGATGCCGCTGCTGTGACCGAGCAGCAGTGTTGCGGCACCTGCGCGGGCGCGGGAGCCGATCGCCTCGCCGGGCGCGCCGGCGACGAGGTCGTCGCGGCCGTCGCGGTTCCAGTCCAGCACGGCGAGGGAGGCGCCGAAGCGGTCGCCGTCCTCGGCGATGCCGTACACGCCGACCGTGTCCTGGTTGAGGGTCTGGGTGCGGAAGCCGAAGGAGCTCGGGTGGCCGTAGAGGATGTGGATGCCGCCGCCCTTGGCGTACGACTCGGGGCCGCACGGGTCGTCGATGTTCTCGTCGGCGATCTCGCGGCACTCGCCGAGGGCCAGGTCGTCCAGGCCGTCGCCGTCGAAGTCGCCGGTCGCGAGGGCGGAGGCGGCGCCGTTGCTGGCGTTCCAGAAGTTGTCCATGCGCCGCTCGGCCGGGTTCCAGGTCCACAGCCGTAGGTGCGACTGGGTGTAGGGGGCGTTGACGGTGTGGAAGGCGAGGGCCAGGTCGTCCGTGCCGTCGGCGTTGAAGTCGCCGGTGGCGAGCACGGGGGCGCGGCCGCCCATGGGCGCGGCGAGGACGGTGGTGGTGACGAGGTCCTCGCCGTCGTCGACGACGGCGCGCAGCACGACCTTGTCGCGGCCGCCGACCACGATGTCCCGGCCGCCGTCGCCGGTCACGTCGGCCGCGGCGACCGACCAGCCGTACGCCGAGCCGGCTGACGGCCCGACGAGGGCGTTCGAGCCGGGGCGCGAGGTGCCCTTGCCGCCGCCCACGACGACGACCACGCCCGCGTCCGTGCCGGGGCCGGCGATGTCCTCGCCGGGGGCGCCGACGATCAGCTCGGCCACGCCGTCGCCACTGAGGTCCTCCAGCGCCACGGCCGCGCCGAAGCGGTCGCCCTGCTCGGGGGTGCCGGGGACCTCGGCGGTGGCCTGGCTGATGCGGATGCCACCGTGGTTGCCGATGCCCTTGGCGCCGCCCCAGAGGACGTGGACGTAGCCGGCCTTGGCCTTGCCGTTCACGGCCGCGTCGGGGACGCCGACGGCGAGGTCCGCGTAGCCGTCGGCGTTGAAGTCGCTGGTGACGGGGGAGGGCTCGGGGGCGGCGAGCGCGTGAGGGGCCAGGGCGAGTGCGAGTGCCGTGGTGGCCGAGCAGGCCGCGACGGCGGCGGCCAGGGCGTACGTCCGTCTGTGCACGGAGGGCTCCAGGTGGGTGGCCGGATGGCGGTGATGTGGCTGGTTCACTTGTGTGACACCTGGAGGGCGTGCGTGGTTGTGCGGTGGTGTTCCGCTTGGGGGCCGGGCGCCCGGTGGATGGGAGTCGGGGTCACTGTCCGTCGGCGGGTGCGGGTGCGGGTGCGTCGAGGTTGCTCGCGCAGTTCCCCGCGCCGGTGAAGGAGGGCCTGCATCCCCCTTCGGCCGCTGCCCCGCCGGGTCGGTCGGGGGTGGGCGCGCAGGGCTCCCACGCGCCCAGGGCGTCCAGGGACTCCCTTGGTCTCGGGCCCTTTCCTATGTCAGGACCAGAACTCCGCTTCCTTGTCCATGTCCTCCTGGCACTCGTCGATGTCGGTGATCTTGTCTCCGACGATGCGGAAGATCAGGCAGCCGTTCTGTTCGATCCGCTTGCCGCCGCGCTCGGCGGTGTAGCGGTGCACGGACACGGCGTGGCCCCGGCCGTCGACGCACACATGGCTCAGGTCGACGTTGAACGTTCCGCCGGTCTCCTCGAAGAGCCGCTGGTAGAGCTGGATCATCGAGTCCTGGCCCTTGTGGTCGCCCGAGAGCATGTGACTGCCGGGGACGTGGTGCGTGCAGTCCGCCGCCATCAGGCCGCGGAGGGTGTCCATGTCACCGCGTGAGAACGCTTCGTAGCCCTTGCGGACGAGCGCTGCGTTGGGGTGTTCAGCCATGACGGGTCGCCGGCTTTCCCTTATGGATTGATTGGTCCGATACGGGAATTATCCGCGTCGGAGCGGGGCATCGCGAGTGCGCGCGCTCCTGTGCGGACGAGGGGCCCGGCGGGTCGTCCATGCCGCCCCGCCGGGCCCCTCGCGCACCATGTCCCCCCGGGATGGCCGTGGACCGGGCGCGGGCGTTACTGGAGCATGCCCGGGATGATGTCGCCGTTCACGGGCCGGGCGCCCGTCGTCGTCACGCCCTTCGACGAACCCCGCAGCAGGACGGAACCGTGGTTCGCGCTGATGTAGAGGTCCGCCCTGCCGTCGCGGTCGGTGTCGCGGAGGCGGACCGTGTTGCCGAAGGACTCGTCGTCCAGGTCGCCGGGGACGCCGGCGGTGTCGCGGGCGAACCACTGCGAATCCGTGCCGGTGAGGCCGGACCTGGAGCCGTACAGGACATGGACGGCCCCGGCGTACGGGTGGGCGCCGAGCTTCTCGCCGTACGCGCCGACGGCCAGGTCGCGATAGCCGTCGCCGTTGACGTCGCCGGCGGAGACGGACGCGCCGAAGGCGTCGTCGACCTCGGGGGTGTCCTTGATGCCCTTGGTGGCCTGGGTGAGACGGGTCGTCCTGGAGGCGGGGCCCGTCGAGCCGCCGTACCAGACCGTCACGCGGCCCCGGTACCTGTCGTACAGCGGGGTGCCGATCGCGATGTCGCCGTAGCCGTCCTTGTCGAAGTCGGCGATCACGCCGTCGCCGCCTCGTTCGGCCTGGCCGCCGTTGCCCTTCACCGATTCGAGGCGGAGGGTCCTGCCGGGGTACAGCTTCGCCTTGCCGCCCTTGATGAACCAGGCGTCGGAGGCGATGTACGTGTCGGTGACGACGTCGCCGATGACGACGAGGTCGGTCTTGCCGTCCTTGTCGATCTTCCCGGCGATGACGGCCGTGGAGTAGAAGGGCGAGGTGTCCTTGTCCAGGACCGTGACCGACCCCTTCACGCCCGACCTGGTGATGGCGCCCCGGTAGACGTACGTCTTGCTGTCGCGGACGAGGGCCAGGTCCTGGTTGCCGTCGCCGTCGAAGTCGCCGGTGGCGAGGTCGGAGGCCAGGCCGGACGCGCCCTTCGCGCCCTTGTTCGGCAGGGCCGTGCCGCCGGACAGGCCCTTGGCGCTGCCCCACAGGACGGTGACCGTGCCGTTGTTCTTGTGCGAGCCGACGTTCTCGCCGTTGGCCGACACCGCGAGGTCGCCGTAGCCGTCCTTGTCGAAGTCGGCGGCCGTGCGGACCTCGCCGAAGAAGTCGTCCTTTTCGTCGGTTCCGGGGACGCCCGCGCTGGACTGGTCGATGAACTGCGTCTTCGTGCCCGGGCCGTCGGCCGTGCCGAAGGTGACCAGGACGCCGCCGCCCTTGCTGGCCCCTTCCGGGCCGTACGAGAAGACGGCGTAGTCGCGGTGACCGTCGCCGTTGAAGTCGTCGGCGTGCCTGGCGGGTGCGGCGGACGCGGGGGCGGTGGTGGCGAGGGTGATGAGGCCGCCGGTCAGGGTGACGACCGTCGCCGCGGCCAGGGTGGTGCGGAAGGGGCGCTTCATGAGGTTTTCTTCCTGAAGTGGGGGTAAAGGTGAGCGCGCGGGCGGGTCAGCCGTGCAGGGGCGCGCCGAAGGCCGGGATGCCGCTGGTGGAGATGCCGAACTTCGCGGGGCCGTAGGTCCCGGCTCCCGGCGCGGTGGCCGACTTGAGCCACCAGATCGCGCCGTCGCCCCCGTTCTCACCGGTCCCGCCGACAGCAGAAGACCTCTGGCGGTACCGGAGGGTTGTACGGGAATTCGCCGGCGGGCCGAAGGACTTCCCCCCGACGTGGTGGCCGGCCTGGGCCACCGGATCGCACGCGTCGGATCGTCATGGGGCGAGGATCCGGCCGAAGTTGGCCTGTCCGGTGAGTCCGACGTCGCGGGCGGAGACCGTGTAGGCGCCCTTCGTGGTCGGCCCCGAGGCCGTGCCGCGCAGGACCCGGACGGCACCCTTGGCGTTGTTCTCGCCGTAGGCGGTCACGACCAGGTCGGCCTTGCCGTTGCCGTCGATGTCGGCCAGGCGGACGGCCGAGCCGAACCAGTCCTTGGACTCGGCGGCTCCGGGCACCCCGGGCGTGGCCTGGCTGTACGTGGTGGCGCCGGTCGTGGTCAGGCCGGCGGCGGAGCCGTACAGGACGGTCACCGTGCCCGTGTTCCGCTTGCCGCCGACGTCCTCGTTCTGCGCGCCGACCGCGACGTCCGCGAAACCGTCACCGTCGATGTCGCCGACGCCCACCGCGCAGCCGAAGCAGTCGTCCGACTCACCCTTGCCGGGCACCCTGGCGGTGTCCTGGTGGACGGTGGTCGGCGTCTGCGCCGGGGCCGGGCCGGCCGGTCCGCCGTACCAGACGTCGATCTCGCCGCCCTTGTGGGCGCCCCTGGAGGTGTCGCCGAGCACCAGGTCGCCGTAGCCGTCGCCGTTGATGTCGCCGGTCGAGCCCTGCTCGCCGCCGACGGTGTCGAGGTCGGTCCTCTCATACCCCGTGCCCGTCCAGCGGAGGTAGGAGATCGCGCCGGCCTCGTCGCCGTCGACGCCGAACGGGTAGAGCCGCTCGGCCGCGCCGTCGCCGCTCAGGTCGCCCGCGACGACGGTCCGGGTGGAGCCGAGTTCGTCGATGTCGTACTCGACGAGCGGGGCGCCCGTGCGCTTCCAGGGACCCTCGAGGACACGGGTGGTGGGCCGGCTGGTGACCGTCAGGTCCGTGTCGCCGTCGCCGTCGAAGTCGGCCGCCGCGAGGCCGACGGCGTAGCCGCCGCCCTCGGTGAGCCAGTCCGGCTGCGGCACCCGTGCGCCGCCCGACAGGCCCAAGGCGCCGCCCCACAGGATGGTGACGGTGCCGACGCCTTCGTGGTCGCCGAGGCCCTCGTTGAGCGAGCTGACGACCAGGTCCGCGTAGCCGTCGCCGTCGAGGTCGCCCGAGGTCAGCGCGGCGCCGAACTGGTCCCCGTCCTCGGCCACGCCCGGGACGCCGGGCGAGTCCTGCGTGATCACCGTGCGCTTGGCCGTGGACGGGCCGGAGGGCGAGCCGTACAGCACGACCACCGCGCCGGCGGTCTGCCGGCCGGCGACGACGGCGTTGTCGGCGCCGATCGCGACGTCGCGGTAGCCGTCGCCGTTGAAGTCGTCCGCCAGGCCGACGGGAGCGGCGGCGGCCGGCGTCACCGGGAGCGCCGTCAGCAGGCCGGAGGTGAGGACGGCCGCGAGGAGGAGGGTGCGCTTGCGCAAGAAGGCTCCCGGTAGGAGGAGAGGGCCCGCATCCTCATCGAACGCGGGCCCCACTCGAAGAACTCGAAGAAGCGGTACGTCAGTTGGCCGCGTTCGCGCCGAACACCGGCTGCCCGGTGGTGGACACGCCGACCGCGGACGGGCCGAAGGATCGGGCACCGGTCGTGGTGATCTTCGTGCCGTTGGACGGCAGGTAGAGCAGCGAGCCGTTGTAGTCGTTCTCGCCGTACGAGCCGACCGTGAGGTCCGCCTTGCCGTCACCGGTGACGTCGGTGAGCTTGACCTCGCCGCCGAGCAGGTCGTCCGTCTCGTCCGTGCCGGGGACACCGGCCGTGGACTGGGCGAAGTACTGCAGACCCGACGTGGTGTTCAGGCCGGAGACCGAGCCGTACAGCACGGTCACCGCACCGGCGTTGACGACACCGCCGAGGTTCTCGCCCGGGGAGCCGACGGCCAGGTCGGTCTTGCCGTCACCGTTGATGTCGCCGAGGGAGAGCTCGCTGCCGAAGAAGTCGCCGCGCTCGGAGGAGCCGGGCACATTGCCGCTGTCCTGCGTCACCGCGACCGTGGTGGCCGGGCCGTCCGCGGAGCCGTACAGAATGTGGATCTTTCCGCCGGTGGACGAACCGGGCACGCTGGGCTCGCTGCCGTCCTTCGACGGGTCCCAGTCCTGGCCGGTGACGATGTCGCCGTAGCCGTCGCCGTTGATGTCGCCGATGCCGGTGATGATGCCGCGCTTCAGCTCGCGCAAGCCGCCCTGCGCGCCGAGGCCCTCGGGAGAACCGGGCACGTACCAGTTGGTGTTGTAGCGCCAGTAGCTGTCGGTCTCGAAGCCGTCGACCACCAGGTCCGTCCGCTTGTCGCCGTTGGCGTCGCCGGCGGTGAGCATGATGGCGCCCGCATTCTTGCCGGAGACGAGGTCCAGCTTGATGGCGTACTGGTCGCCGAACGAACCGGCCTTGGTGATGCCGTCACCGATGACGTACACCACATTGGACGAGTTGCCGATCGCCAGGTCCTCGGTCCCGTCGCCGTCGAAATCGCCTGAGGCGAGCGACCGGCCCCACCGGTCGTGCGACGAGGGGGCGAGGTCCTTGATGGTGGTGGCGCCGGACAGACCTGAGGCGGACCCCCACACGATCACGACGGTGCCGCCGTCGGCGTCGCCGGCCACGTCCTCGAGGGGCGCGGACACGGCGAGGTCGTCGTAGCCGTCGTTGTTGTAGTCGCCGTACGCGCTGGACCAGCTGAACCAGTCACCGGCCTCGGCGTCGCCGGGCACGCCCGAGGTGTTCTGGCTGATGGTCGTGCGCTTGGTCGAGTCGATACCGCTCGCCGAGCCGTACAGGGCGACGATCTGCCCGGCCTCGGCCTTGCCACCGACCGTGGCGCCGCCGGCCGAGTACGCCACATCGCCGAAACCGTCGTTGTTGAAGTCCGCCGTCGGCTGGTGGACCGAGTCGGCCGCCGTCGCCGTCGCGGCCGAGAACGTGAGCAGACCGCCGGTCAGCGCGGCCGCGGAGGCCGTCGCGAGGGCGAGTCGCAGGTGCTTGTGCATGCGGGAATCTCCTGCTGCATGCGGACGTCTGGCAGACGTCCGCAGTCAATGGGGTGCCCTTCCTGTCCGCGTTCGCCCGGAGTTCGTCAGGGGTTCACGGGGAAGTCGGCGAACAGGAGACCGCCGGAGGTGCGGGAGGGTTGTACGGAAGTTCGAGAAATTTCCGGGGCCGGTGGAACCGGTGGGGCGCGGGGTCCCTCTTACCTCCCTGCGCCCTTACCTCTCACCTGCCGAGTACCGCCCCGTACCCCGCCGCTCCCGTCAGCCCGAGCTTCGCCGGTGTCAGGGACACCGCGGGGAGGCGGGGGCCGTCGCCCGCCGACGGGCGGTACCAGAGGGCGCCCGAGGGGGCGTTCTCGCCGGGCGCGCCGATCACATGATCGTCGTACTTCGATGTGTCGTAGTCGGCCGCCGTCACCGCCGCCCCGAACAGGTCGCCCTCCTCGGCCGTGCCCGGCACCCCGGCGGAGCTCTGGGTGAAGGCCGGCCCGGTGAACACCCGGTCGCCGCCCGCCTCCAGCTCCCAGTACGCGCCCGCGCGTGCCGTCGACCCCACCGCCTCGTGGCTCGCGCCCACCAGCAGGGAGTCGGGCCCACTGCCGTCGAGATCGACGACGGCCAGCGCGGCGCCGAAGTTGTCCTCGGCCTCCGCCGTGCCGCCCACGCCCGGAGAGGACTGGGTGGTGCAGGTGACCACGCCGCCGAGCGTGGTGCCCCGCGCGCCGTACACCGTGGCGAGGGCGCCGCCCAGCCGGTCCGCGCAGTACGTGCCCTCCGCCTCGGGGTTGGGCAGCACCTGGCCGATCGCCAGGTCCGCACGGCCGTCGCCGTCGAAGTCCCCGGCGGCGAGCGCGGCACCGAAGTCGTCGGCCTGCCAGAGTGTCGTCCAGCCGGCCGGGGCCAGGGAGCGGACGCGGGTGCCCGAGATCTCCAGGCCCTTGAAGGTGACGGCCAGGTCGTCCTTCCTGTCTCCGTCGAAGTCCGCGCTGGTCAGCGCGCGGGCGTCACCGAAGTCGTAGCCCTCGACGAGCTTCGTGGGTGAGGCGGTCGTGAGCGGCCCCGGCCGCAGGACCGTCGCACCGCCCTCCTCGCCGCTCACGGCCAGGACGAGGTCCCGGTCGCCGTCGCCGTCGTAGTCCCCGGCGGTGACCAGTCGTCCGAGCCGCTGGCCGGGGCCGCCCTTGGCGACCGTCAGCCCCGACCTGAGTCCCTTCGCCGAGCCCCACAGGACATACGCGGCTCCCTCGTGCCCGTCGGCGGTGACCTGCTCGCCGGGCGCGGTCACCGCGAGGTCGGTGTAACCGTCCACGTCGAAGTCCCCCGCCTGCACGGCGTATCCGAACTGGTCACCGGCCTCCGCCGTGCCGGGTATGCCGCCGCTCGCCTGGTCGATCCTGGTGCTCCGGCCGCCGAGGCCGTCCGCGGAGCCCCACAGGACATGCACGAAACCGGCCTTGGCGTGCCCGCCAGCGGTGCCCGCGGGGACACCGACCGCGAGGTCGGCGTAACCGTCGCCGTCGAAGTCGCTGCGCACGGACCCGGCGGCGGTCGCCGGGGGCGCGACGAGCGTCGCGAGGCCCAGCCCGGCGACCGTGACGAGGACGGCGGTGGGAAGGGCTCTTCGTCCGCCGAGCGGCCGGGGGCCGCGGCGCTTGGGGGTGGGGCTCACGGGGGCTCCAACTTGTCGGGGGGTGGCGGGAGTCCGGGCTTCGGGTGGGTGGAGGCTAGCGGAGGATCGTGCCGAAGGCGGGGTACGAGTTGCCGCCCATGCCGAAGTCGATGGCGTTGAAGGACGTGGCGTAGGACGTGGTGAGGCCGGACGTCGTACCGCGCAGGACCCAGACCGCTCCCGCGTCCTGCGCCGTACCGATGTCCTCGCCGGTCGCGCTGATCGCCAGGTCGGCTCGGCCGTTCCTGTTGATGTCCTTGAGGCGGACGGCGGAGCCGAAGGCGTCGTCGGGCTCGGCCACGCCGGGCACGCCGGGGGTGGCCTGCTGCCATGACGTGCCCCGGCCCAGACCGCTCGAGGACCCCTTCAGCAGGACGACGTTGCCGACCCCCTTCACCCCGTCCACGGTCTCGCCGGGCGCGCCGACGGCCACGTCCGCGTAGCCGTCGCCGGTGACGTCGCCCGCGGCGACCGAGCCGCCGAAGCCGTCGCCCGGCTCGTCGGTGCCCGGGACGCCCGTGCTCGCCTGGCTGTACGACCGCGAGGGCCACCCCTCGGCGTTCAGCCCGCGGTCGTTGCCGGGCCAGACGGTGATCCGTCCGCCGGTACCGGCCCCCGGTTCGCCGAGGACGAGGTCGCTGTACCCGTTCTTGTCGAGGTCGCCGGCGGCGAGCCGGGGCTCGGTGATGACGTCGGTGCCGGCGCCCTGGAAGAGGGGCTTGTAGTAGTAGCCGATGTCGCCGGCGCCGCCGCGCAGATAGCCCGCGAAGGCGTGGCCGGCGGCGTCGGTGCCGTGGAGGACGTAGTCGCTGCCCGAGCCGCCCGAGAAGTGCCCGCCGAGGACGCCGTCGAGCCGGACGCCCTCGGGCAGGAACTCGACCTCCGGGCCGAGCGCGGGCCCGTCCGGCACACCGTCGGCGTACCACCAAAAGCGGTTCTCGGAGACCACCACCAGGTTCCCGGAGTCGTCGCCGTCGAGATCCACGAAGGAGGCGCCCTCGCCGAAGCGGACGTCCTCGCCGCTGGGGGCGTTGAGGACCATGCCGCCGGTGCGGAAGCCGCGGGCGCCGCCCCAGAGGATGGTGAGGGAGCCGTCCGCCTTGCCGTCGACCTTCTCGCCGGGCGCGCCGACCATCAGGTCGGCGTAGCCGTCGTTGTTCACGTCACCGCTGGTCACGTTCTCGCCGAACTCGTCCTCGGGTTCGAGGGCGCCGGGCACGCCCGGGGCGTTCTGCGTGAGGGTCACCGACCTCGCGGAGCCGGTGCCGACACCGGAGGAGGACCCGAACGTGACGGTCACGGCGTTGGCCTTGGGCGTGCCGATGACGAGGTCCCGGTAGCCGTCCCCGTTGAAGTCGTCCTTCAGCGCCGAGGCGGCGACCGCGCTCCCGGCCATCGGCAGGGCGAGCCCCGCCACCGCGAGCGCTCCCGCACAGGCGGCCACGACGAGCTTCCTTGCAATCACGGGTGACCTCCAGGAGGGCTGTGATGGGCTGTTCGTGGGTGTGACACCCGGGGCGTACGAAGGGTTGTGTGCGGGTGGCCGGGAAGTGAACCGAACGTTCGGGGCGAGCCGTGCGTCCAGGGAGCGAAACGACCCCGGACGAAGGAGACGTGACCATGTTCGTTCCCGTTGCGCGGACCGCCCTGGCCGCGCTCGTACTGGCCCCCCTCGCCGTCGGCTGCACCGCGCTGGGCGGTGGCGGGGAGGCTTCGGGGTCCTGCGCGTTCGCGGTGGACTACCGCGACCGCGAGTACATCGGCGTGGGCCGCGTCGACTACGAACTCGGCGCGGAGGCGGGCACCGCACGGCAGTTGGTCTGCATGGATGTGGGCGGCAGCGAGGAGGACGCCGACGACCCCGCGACGGAGGACCTGACCGTCTACACGGCGTACTCCATCAAGGGCGTCGACACCGACGACGCGATCGCCGTCCGCGAGGCCCCCGGCGGCGAGCTGTCCGTCATGGTGGGCCCCCGGGAGGACGAGTCGGTCCCGGACGCTGCGGAGCGGGTCTTCGGAGGGCGCGACGGGAGCGGTGACACGGCCGGGGAGGGGGACGGCGGCGGCACCCCGCTGGAGGCCCCCAAGGCCTGTGCCGGTGACGACGTTTCCTGTGGCAGCGGGGCGAGTCCGGCCAAGTGCGTGTTCCTCGTGGAGTACGGCGGGGAGAGCTACGCCGACCGCGGCGAGGCGGACTTCGAGCTGGGGGCGAAGGTGGGGGCGGTCCGTACGACGTTCTGCGACGACACCCACGGTGACGCCGAGGCGACCCCCGAACCGGAGGTCTACGAGGCGTACGAGGTCAAGGGGCTGGACCCCGCCGACGCCATCGCGGTCCGCCGCTCGGCGGAGGAGGGGCCGCTCTTCATGGTGCGCCTGGGCGACGACCTGCCGCCGGAGGTCGAGGAGCGCCTCGCGGAGCGGTGAGCGCCACCCCCTCGGAGCCAGGCGGAGCGGGCGCGGGTGCCCCCGCCGGCGGACGGTTGTCGGTGCCCTCTGCGAGGGTGGGGCGCATGGGCGAACTGGTGGAGCGGGTCGGTGAGGACGACGAGGTGATCGGGGTCGTCGAGCGGGGGGAGGCGATCCGCCGGGGGTGGCTGCACCGTGTGGCGACCGTCGTGTGCCGGGACCCCGCCGGCCGGTACCTGGTCCACCGCCGCCCCGACGACATGTCGCGCTTTCCCGGTCAGGTCAACTGGATGCTCGGCGGTGCCACCGGGGTCGGCGAGTCGTACGAGGAGGCCGCCGCGCGGGAGTTGGAGGAGGAGCTGGGGGTCCGGGGCCGCCCGCGGTTCCTGCTGAGGTTCCGGTGCGCGGGTGTGATCAGCCCGTACTGGCTGGGCTTGCACGAGCTGGTGGTCACGGGCCCGCTGCGGCCGGACCCCGCCGAGATCGCCTGGTACGACTGGGTGAGCGAGGCGGAGCTGGCCGGACTGGTGCACGACCCGGCGTTCGTGCCGGATGCCCGTGAGGCGTTCGCGCGGTACCGCGAGGTACGGCGATGCCCCCGTGCTCGGGGGGAGCACGGGGGCATCGGGGGTGCCGCGGGGCCGGAGGGCCGCCCGGTCACTTGACCGGCTGGGGCTCCGGCTCGTTCTCCGTCTCGGCCGCGCCCGCCGGGGGCTCGTCCTCGTCGGTGACCGGGGTCTTGACGGAGTCCAGCAGCAGCTGGGCGACGTCGACGACCTGGATGGACTCCTTGGGCTTGACGCCCGCGGCGGAGCCGCTTTCGGCTGCGGCCTTCTTGCCGTTGACCGAGTCGGTCAGCATGACGAGGCAGAACGGGCAGGCGGTGGAGACGATGTCCGGGTTGAGGGAGAGGGCCTCGTCGACGCGCTCGTTGTTGATGCGCTTGCCGATCCGCTCCTCCATCCACATCCGCGCGCCACCGGCGCCACAGCAGAAGCCGCGCTCCTTGTGGCGGTGCATCTCCTCGTTGCGCAGACCCGGTACCTTGCCGATGATCTCGCGCGGCGGGGTGTAGATCTTGTTGTGGCGGCCCAGGTAGCACGGGTCGTGGTAGGTGATGATGCCCTCGACCGGCGTGACCGGGATCAGCTTGCCCTCGTCCACCAGGTGCTGGAGCAGCTGGGTGTGGTGGATGACCTCGTAGTCGCCGCCGAGCTGCGGGTACTCGTTGCCGAGGGTGTTGAGGCAGTGCGGGCAGGTCGCGACGATCTTCTTCGCCGACTTCGGCTTCTTCGACTCGGGCGTGATGTTGCCCTCGTCGTCCATCTCCTCGCCGAAGGCCAGGTTCAGCGCGGCGACGTTCTCCATGCCGAGCTCCTGGAAGAGGGGCTCGTTGCCGAGTCGGCGGGCGGAGTCACCGGTGCACTTCTCGTCGCCGCCCATGATCGCGAACTTCACGCCCGCGATGTGCAGCAGCTCGGCGAACGCCTTGGTGGTCTTCTTGGCGCGGTCCTCCAGGGCGCCGGCGCAGCCGACCCAGTACAGGTACTCGACCTCGCTGAGGTCCTCGATGTCCTTGCCGACGACCGGGACCTCGAAGTCGACCTCCTTGAGCCACTCCAGCCGCTGCTTCTTGGCCAGGCCCCAGGGGTTGCCCTTCTTCTCCAGGTTCTTCAGCATCGTGCCCGCCTCGGACGGGAACGCGGACTCGATCATCACCTGGTAGCGGCGCATGTCGACGATGTGGTCGATGTGCTCGATGTCGACGGGGCACTGCTCGACGCAGGCACCGCAGGTGGTGCAGGACCACAGCACGTCGGGGTCGATGACGCCGTTCTCCTCGACGGTGCCGATCAGCGGCCGCTCGGCCTCCGCGAGGGCGGCGGCGGGCACGTCCTTCAGCTGCTCCTCGGACGCCTTCTCCTCGCCCTCCATGGTCTTGCCGCCACCGGCGAGCAGATAGGGGGCCTTGGCGTGCGCGTGGTCGCGCAGCGACATGATCAGCAGCTTGGGGGAGAGCGGCTTGCCCGTGTTCCAGGCCGGGCACTGCGACTGGCAGCGGCCGCACTCGGTGCAGGTGGAGAAGTCCAGCAGGCCCTTCCAGGAGAACTGCTCGACCTGGGAGACACCGAAGACGTCGTCGTCACCGGGGTCGGTGAAGTCGATCGGCTTGCCGCCGCTGGTCATCGGCTGCAGCGCGCCGAGGGCGGTCTCACCGGTGGCGTTGCGCTTGAACCAGATGTTCGGGAAGCCGAGGAAGCGGTGCCAGGCGACACCCATGTTGGTGTTCAGCGAGACGACGATCATCCAGATGAACGAGGTGCTGATCTTCACCATCGCGGTGAGGTACACGAGGTTCTGCAGGACCGGGAGGCTGAGCCCCTTGAAGGCGAGGACCAGCGGGTACGAGGCGAAGTACGCGGCCTCGTAGTGGTCGACGTCGTGGATCGCGCCCTCGAGTCCGCGCAGTACGTAGATGGCGAGACCGATGGTGAGGATGACGTACTCGACGAAGTACGCCTGACCGGCCTTGGAGCCCGCGAAACGGGACTTGCGGCCGGCCCGCGAGGGCAGGCTCAGCAGCCGGATCACGATCAGCGTGGCGATGCCGAGCACCGTCATCACGCCGATGAACTCGATGTACAGCTCGAACGGCAGGAAACCGCCGATGACCGGCAGCACCCAGTCGGCCTCGAAGAGCTGGCCGAAGGCCTGGGCGAGGGTCGGCGGCAGCGTCAGGAAGCCGACCGCCACGAACCAGTGGGCGAAGCCCACGATGGCCCACCGGTTCATCCGGGTGTGCCCGAGGAACTCCCGCACCAGCGTCACACTGCGCTGGTAGGGATTGTCCGTACGGCTGCCGGCCGGGACCGGCTGGCCGAGTTTGAAGTACCGGATGAACTGACCGATGGCGCGTGCGAGCAGCGCGACGCCGACCACGGTCAGTACCAGCGACACGATGATCGCGGCGAGTTGCATTTGGGGGCTCCTCGGGCCTGCGAGGGTCATTACTAAGCGGTAACTTATGCAGTCCGTCTGAGACTACCCACTTCTCCTGTCGCACTGTAGCCAGCGGCGCGGTGATCTGCGTCGCTGAGGGTTGCCTGACCGGGGGCGGGGTGCCCGGGGAGGGTCGTGAGGGCGAGGTCCCAGGTGGGGTGGGTGATCCCGCCCGCGATCGGGGCGGCCGGGGTGCGGGGATCGGTGGAACGTCTTCCCGTCCCCCGAATGGGCGGACAGGGTCATCGTGCTGTTTCGAAACGATCGTGTTATTCGTATGAAATCGCCTCATTTGCCCCTAATTTGGTTCCGTGCTATACGGAATTCTCGCTGCCGCGTCCGCCCTGCTGGTCACCGCCGTGTTGACGGCGGCCGTACGCGTGCCCGCGCAGCGGCTCGGGATCGTGGAGCGGCGGCGCATGCGGCCGGTGCCGTTGCTGGGGGGTGTCGCGCTCGTCTGCGGGGTGGGCGGTGTGGCATGGCTGGGGGAATGGAGCGGGGTCGCGCCGCTGGGGGAGGAGGCCGGGCGGCTGCTCCTGGCGGGCGCGGCGGTGGGCGGGCTCGGGCTCGTCGGTGACCTGCGGGGTCTGCCGTGGGTGCCCAGGGCCGTGGGCGTCGCCTGCGCCGCGGCGTTCGTGGTGCCGTACGAGGAGATCGGTGTCCTCCCGGGCGTGGCCGCCGTCGCGTGGATCGTGTTCGTCGTGCACGGGTTCAAGGGGCTCGGGCGTCCGGACGGGGTGCTCGGGGTCGTCGGGGTCGTCACGGCGTTCGGGTTGAGCGTGTGCGCCGCCGCCGAGGTGCTCGACGGGCTGGCCGCACTGTGCGGCGTGCTCGCCGCCGGGCTCACCGGGTTCCTGATGCGGAACTGGCCGCCCGCCCGCGTGGCGCCCGGGGAGTGCGGGGCGCTGTTCGTCGGGTTCCTGCTCGCGGGGGGCGCCGTTCAGGTGTACGCGTACGCCGCGGTGCACGGCGTCGGGATCGGTGCGCCCTTCTCGCTCACCGCGCTGGCGACCGCCGACGCGGTGCTCGTTCTCCTCTCCCGGCGGCTGGCCGGCCGCGCACCCTGGCGGAGCGGCCCCGACCACCTTCCGCACCGCCTGCGCCGGCTCGGGCTCACCCCGGTGGGGGTCACGGTCGTGGTGGGCGTGTGCGCGGTGGCCGCGGTCACCGTCGGGGTCGCCGTCCACATGCTGTGGATGAGTGCGGGCGGGGCGTGGTGGGTGGTGGGCGCGGCGGTCGTCGTCGTAGCGGGGCTGTCACGGGTGAGGGTGTACGGGCTCGGCGCCACCGGTGGCACGCGCGCGATGTCCCGCCCCAGGCGGCCCGATCCGGCGCCGGCGGGCGACGACCGGCCTCCCGTCGCCGGCGGCTTCCCCGAAGTCGTCTCCGCCACGGGGCCGACGCCGGGACCGCCCGACCGGTCGCCCCGTGCGGCGGCTCTCAAACGCCGAGCGCGGGCAGGGAGATGAGGGGAGAAACCCGTGGTTCGCCCCGTGCGCTGCCGCACATGATGGCTCCATGACCGCACACGATCACGACCTCCCGGCGGCGGTGGACGCGGACGCGCTGCTCGCGCTGGCCAAGGAGCATCACCCGCGCCCCGTACGCCCGTTGGGCGCCCGCGAGCTCTCGGGCCACCTCGTCAAGGTCTACGGACTCACGGCGCCGGGCCGCACCGTCACCGAGGCGGACACGGCCGCCGCCCTCCGCGTCGCCGAGGCGCATCTGGCGCTCGGCCGAGCGCGCGGGTCCCTGGGGCTCGCCGTCCTGGTCCTGCACGCGGGCGGGGACGGCGACTACGTCCTGGTGCACACCTGGACCGAGGGCTTCATGTCCGACCTGGCGATCTTCACCGGCCCCGCCGGACGTCCGGAGGAACTCCGGCCCGGCCGTACCGGCCTCGCCCCCTGCGTCTGGGAGGCGGCCGTCCTCACCCACGAGCGCGACGCCTACTCCCGCCACGTCCTGACCTCCACCGCCCCGCTCCCCGACCGGCTGACTGCCTGGCGGTCCGACACGGTGGAGGGCGACCTGCGGTGAAGGGCACGGCCCCGACCGACCGCCGCCCCGCCCCGAGGGCATCCCCCGTGTCGCCGAACCGGCCGCCGAGCACGCCGCCTACGAGAGCCGCACCGCCTGGCCCGCCCGATCTCGCGCCCCGCTTCCACGGCCTCCTCGGCGCTCGCTCCGGGTGGAAGCGCAGCGGCCGCCGTCGTGGGGGCCGGCTGCTGTTGCGGACGGAGGGCAGGGGGTGGGTCTGCCGGCGGAGGACGGAGGGGCCCTCCTCCGTCGGGGCCGGTGCTGTGGCGGATCGACCCGGCGGCCGGAGCCGCCGGCGCGCACTGGAGCGGGAACGGTCCGCAAGGTCGTGCGGCCGATGGAGGACCCGCCTTTCGAGGTGGGGCTGGAGGTGAGGGCGGTTCGGATACGCCCAGCTCAGAGGGCTCCTACAGATAAGTGAAACATAAAAGTTGAGCCCGCCCGACTCAGGTCTGTTGACCCGACGGGGAGGGTCGTGCACACTTGAGTCCGTTCCACTCAAGTCAGCTGGAGGAATTGACATGGCACGTGCGGTCGGCATCGACCTGGGCACGACTAACTCCGTCGTCAGCGTTCTGGAGGGCGGCGAGCCCACCGTCATCACCAACGCCGAGGGCGCCAGGACCACGCCGTCCGTCGTCGCCTTCGCCAAGAACGGTGAGGTGCTCGTCGGCGAGGTCGCCAAGCGCCAGGCGGTCACGAACGTGGACCGGACGATCAGGTCCGTGAAGCGTCACATGGGTACGGACTGGAAGATCGAGCTGGACGGCAAGCCGTTCAACCCGCAGCAGATCTCCGCGTTCATCCTCCAGAAGCTGAAGCGGGACGCCGAGGCGTACCTGGGCGAGAAGGTCACGGACGCGGTCATCACCGTTCCCGCGTACTTCAACGACTCCGAGCGGCAGGCGACGAAGGAGGCCGGTGAGATCGCCGGTCTCAACGTCCTGCGCATCGTCAACGAGCCCACCGCCGCCGCCCTGGCCTACGGTCTCGACAAGGACGACCAGACCATCCTCGTCTTCGACCTCGGTGGCGGCACCTTCGACGTGTCGCTACTGGAGATCGGTGACGGCGTCGTCGAGGTGAAGGCCACCAACGGTGACAACCACCTCGGTGGTGACGACTGGGACCAGCGCGTCGTCGACTACCTGGTGCAGCAGTTCAAGGCCGGCCACGGCGTGGACCTCGCCAAGGACAAGATGGCGCTGCAGCGTCTGCGCGAGGCCGCCGAGAAGGCGAAGATCGAGCTGTCCTCCTCCACGGAGACCTCGATCAACCTGCCGTACATCACCGCCTCCGCCGAGGGCCCCCTGCACCTCGACGAGAAGCTCACCCGCGCCCAGTTCCAGCAGCTGACCGCGGACCTGCTGGAGCGCTGCAAGACGCCGTTCCACAACGTCATCAAGGACGCCGGGATCAACCTCTCCGAGATCGACCACGTCGTTCTCGTCGGTGGCTCCACCCGTATGCCCGCCGTCGCCGAGCTCGTCAAGGAGCTGACCGGCGGCAAGGAGGCCAACAAGGGTGTGAACCCGGACGAGGTCGTCGCCATCGGTGCCTCGCTCCAGGCCGGTGTCCTCAAGGGTGAGGTCAAGGACGTCCTGCTCCTCGACGTGACCCCGCTGTCCCTCGGTATCGAGACCAAGGGCGGCATCATGACCAAGCTCATCGAGCGCAACACCACGATCCCGACCAAGCGGTCCGAGATCTTCACCACGGCCGAGGACAACCAGCCGTCCGTGCAGATCCAGGTCTACCAGGGTGAGCGCGAGATCGCGGCGTACAACAAGAAGCTCGGGATGTTCGAGCTGACCGGTCTGCCGCCGGCGCCCCGCGGTGTCCCGCAGATCGAGGTGTCCTTCGACATCGACGCCAACGGCATCATGCACGTGACCGCCAAGGACCTGGGCACGGGCAAGGAGCAGAAGATGACCGTCACCGGCGGCTCCTCGCTGCCGAAGGACGAGGTCGACCGGATGCGCCAGGAGGCCGAGCAGTACGCGGAGGAGGACCAGAAGCGTCGCGAGGCCGCCGAGACCCGCAACCAGGGCGAGCAGCTCGTCTACCAGACCGAGAAGTTCCTCAAGGACAACGAGGACAAGGTCCCCGGCGAGATCAAGACCGAGGTCGAGGCCGCCGTCGGCGAGCTGAAGGAAGCCCTCAAGGGCGAGGACACCGCCGAGATCCGCACGGCCACCGAGAAGGTCGCCGCCGTCTCGCAGAAGCTCGGCCAGGCCCTGTACGCCGACGCGCAGGCCGCGCAGGCCGCGGGCGGCCCCGAGGGTGCCGCCGCCGGCGCCAAGGCCGACGACGACGTCGTCGACGCCGAGATCGTCGACGAGGACCGGAAGGACGGTGCCGCGTGACGGAGGAGACCCCGGGCTTCGACGAGCAGCAGCCGCAAGGTCAGCCGCAGCAGCCCGACGTCCCCTCCGGCTCCGAGGACGCCGAGCCGAAGGCCGCCCCCCAGGAGGGGGCGGCCCCGGCCGGGGACACGGCAGCGACGGCCCAGGTGGCCGGCCTGACGGCCCAGCTGGACCAGGTGCGTACGGCGCTCGGTGAGCGCACGGCGGACCTCCAGCGGCTCCAGGCCGAGTACCAGAACTACCGTCGGCGGGTCGAGCGGGACCGGATCACGGTCAAGGAGATCGCCGTGGCGAACCTCCTGACCGAGCTCCTGCCCGTGCTCGACGACATCGGCCGCGCGCGGGAACACGGCGAACTCGTCGGCGGATTCAAGTCCGTCGCGGAGTCGCTGGAGACCGTCGCGGCGAAGATGGGCCTCCAGCAGTTCGGCAAGGAGGGCGAGCCCTTCGACCCGACGATCCACGAGGCCCTGATGCACAGCTACGCGCCGGACGTCACCGAGACGACGTGCGTGGCGATTCTCCAGCCGGGGTATCGCATCGGCGAACGGACCATCCGCCCCGCGCGGGTGGCCGTGGCCGAACCCCAGCCGGGGGCGCAGACAGTCAAGGCGGACTCCGAGTCCGCGGAGACGGCCGACGACAAGGAGAGCGGTGGCCCGGACGAGGGCTGACGGCGACGACGCGAAGAACGAGGGGAAGGAGGGACGTCGGGGATGAGCACCAAGGACTTCATCGAGAAGGACTACTACAAGGTCCTCGGCGTCCCCAAGGACGCCACCGAGGCCGAGATCAAGAAGGCGTACCGGAAGCTCGCCCGCGAGTTCCACCCGGACGCCAACAAGGGCAACGCCAGGGCCGAGGAGCGGTTCAAGGAGATCTCCGAGGCGAACGACGTCCTCGGCGACCCCAAGAAGCGCAAGGAGTACGACGACGCCCGCGCGCTCTTCGGCAACGGCGGCTTCCGTCCGGGCCCCGGCGCCGGCGGCGGCACGTTCAACTTCGACCTGGGCGACCTCTTCGGAGGCGGTGCCCAGGGCGGACAGGGAGCGGGCGGCTTCGGCGGCGGGCTCGGTGATGTCTTCGGGGGCCTGTTCAACCGGGGCAGCTCCGGCACCACGCGGGTGCAGCCCCGGCGCGGCCAGGACATCGAGTCCGAGGTCACGCTGAGCTTCACCGAGGCCATCGAGGGCGCGACCGTGCCGCTGCGGATGTCCTCGCAGTCCCCGTGCAAGGCGTGTTCGGGCACCGGCGACGCCGACGGCACCCCCCGGGTGTGCCCGACGTGCGTCGGTACCGGCCAGGTCGCGCGGGGCTCCGGCGGCGGTTTCTCCCTGACGGACCCCTGCCCGGACTGCAAGGGCCGGGGCCTGATCGCCGAGAACCCCTGCGACATCTGCAAGGGCTCCGGCCGGGCCAAGTCGTCCCGCACCATGCAGGTCCGCATCCCGGCAGGGGTCGCCGACGGGCAGCGGATCCGGCTGCGCGGCAAGGGCGCGCCCGGCGAGCGGGGCGGTCCGGCGGGCGACCTGTACGTGGTCGTGCACGTCGACGCGCACCCGGTGTTCGGGCGCAAGGACGACAACCTCACGGTGACCGTGCCGGTGACCTACCCGGAGGCGGCGCTCGGCGGGGAGGTCAGGGTTCCGACCCTGGGCGGACCGCCGGTCACCCTGAAACTGCCCCCGGGCACCCCCAACGGCCGTACGATGCGGGCCCGTGGCAAGGGAGCGGTCCGTAAGGACGGCACCCGCGGGGACCTGCTGATCACGGTCGAGGTGAGTGTCCCGAAGGACCTTTCGGGGAAGGCTCGTGACGCCCTGGAGGCGTATCGCGAGGCGACCGCGGGCGAGGACCCGCGGGCGGAGCTGTTCCAGGCCGCGAAGGGAGCATGACCACACCATGGACACATCCGGCCGCCGTCGAAACCCCTATGAGCTGACGGAAGAGACACCGGTGTACGTCATCTCGGTGGCCGCCCAGCTATCCGGTCTGCACCCGCAGACCCTGCGCCAGTACGACCGCCTCGGCCTGGTCTCGCCCGACCGCACCGCCGGGCGCGGTCGGCGCTACTCGGCCCGCGACATCGAACTGCTGCGTACGGTCCAGCAGTTGTCACAGGACGAGGGCATCAACCTGGCCGGCATCAAGCGCATCATCGAGCTGGAGAACCAGGTCGCGGCCCTCCAGGCGAGGGTCGTCGAGCTGGAGACCGCGCTCGACGGTGCCGCCGCGGCGATGCAGCAGCGCGAGGCCGCGGTGCACGCCTCGTACCGGCGTGACCTGGTGCCCTACCAGGAGGCGCAGCGGACGAGCGCGCTGGTGGTGTGGCGGCCCAAGCGGCAGCAGACCTCGGACTGAGAAGCCGTCCGTGAGCCGGGACCTGGCAGCAAAGTGCCTGGCAGCAAGTGTCCTGCCCGGTGCAGCATCCTGACATCGCGGAGCCTTCAGACGGGGTGTGCCCGCTGGCAGAGTCGTGGTCATGAAGAACACGGGGAACACGGGGAACACACGCATCATCAGGACACTGTCGGCGCTCGCGCTCGTCATGGCGCTGCCGCTGGGAGTGACGGTGGCCGCCAAGTCGGGGCCGTCGGTCGCGCTGTCCGTCAACGGCTGGCAGTGAGCCGGCGGGACGAACGGACGGGATGACGACCGTGGAGTTCCAGGACGGGACGTTCCGGGACGGGGAGTTCCGGGAACTGGTGCTGGTCCGCAGGGCGCCCGGTGACGCACCGGCGGCGACGGCCGTGATCAGGGTCCTCGGCAAACTGCCCGGGGGCTGGGAACACGCCTGGCGACTCGACGAGGACGGGGGCCGGATCCACCTTCGGATCCGGCCCCCGTCCGGTTCGCCGGCCCACGCCGTACGGGACTGGCTGACCGAGGCCCTCGACGACCCGGCCCTGCACAGCTGGCGGGCCGCCGGGGCGCCCTGACCGGCGGGGTCAGATCCAGCCCCGCTCCCTGGCCAGCAGGGCCGCGTGCGGACGGTTGCTGGCGTTCAGGGTGCGCAGGACGTCGGCGACGTGCCGGCGGTAGGTGCGCAGGGAGACACCGAGTTCGCGGGCTCCGATCTCGTCCTTGGTGACCCGGCACATCGACTTCAGGACCTCCAGCTCCATCGGGCTCAGGGTCTCGGTGTCGGGTTCCGGGGCGCCGAGCAGATCGGTGAGGTCCGTGGCCTGGTCCCAGATCTTCTCGAAGAGGGCCAGGATGCTGGCCACCAGACCTGGTTCCTGTGCGACCAGCGCGCCCCGCGAGGTGTCCGAGGGGTCCGCCGGGACCAGCGCGGTGTGCCGGTCGTAGACGAGGACCCGCTCGGCGATGTCGGCGGCGACCCTGATCCGCGCGCCCTGCGCGTTCAGTTCGCGCAGATAGGCGGCGGTCGCCGGATCCGCCAGGGCGTCCTTGAGGACCACGCTGCGGATGTGGACCCCCCGGCGCAGACAGCGGCTGTCCAGCGGCCGCGCGTGGGCGATGTTCTCCCGGGTGAGCGCCCGGTAGGGCTCGACGGAGAGGATCTCCTTGCGGGCGAAGAACGCCAGGTCGTCGATCCGGTCGCGGATCTGCGCGAGGTTCGTCATCCGCTCCACGCCGCCGCCGGCCTGGGTGTGGGCGCCCTGCTCGGCGCGGAGTTCGGCGACGAGGTGACGAGGCCGGGTCACCTGCTGCAACTCGTGGTGCAGCTCGCTCAGCCGTCGGTCGGTGAGCAGACCGACGGCCACCTCGGGGTCCGCCGCGGTCAGGGTGCCTGCGGTCCCGCTCTCGGCGGCGGCCGGGTCCTGAGCCGCCCCTTCCGTGCGGCGGAGCAGGCCCAGTTCCGTCAGCCGCCGCAGCACCGCCTCGACGTCGCCCTGCGACGCGTGGAGCAGGAGGTGGATGTCCTCCGTCGTGGTCCCCGGGTTCCTCAGGAAGTGCCGGTAGACGCGCTCCTCCATCGCGGTGAGCCCCAGCAGGCCCATGCTGCCCGCATTGTTCATCCTTCCCCCCGTGTTCTTCCCGTACGGCCCGGGCCGGTGGCCGGTATCGCGCGGGTGTGGCTGGTCGGGGCCACGGCGATACGGAATCCACCGAAATGATCGGGACTCAGAGTAATGCGTTGGTCAAGGCTTCGCCCGGTCACGGCGGCACACCGTGGAAGGTGTGGCGAACGTGTGACGGACGAGCCCGGGCCAGGACACGAACGAACGGCGTTGGCCGAAAGTTTCGCTCGCAGCATGGTGCCGCGCCGGTGCAGCAAGCTGCGCCCCGCGGCACGGGATCTGGCCGAAAGCGCTTGGCAGGCTGGAACCCGTCGGACAGGAACCGATGCACGTCGGACACGAACCGATGGATGCGCACGGATTCCCCGGCCACGAGCCGAGGGAAGCCGACACGACCGAACACAACCAGGGGGACACACATGGCTGTTGTCGTACAGGAGGACGCGCTCGACTTCTCCGCGCTGACCGACCGCGAACGGGAGGTCCTGCTGCTGCTCGCGACGGGCGAGCAGAACCGCTGGCTCGCCCGCCGTCTGGGCATCGCGGAGCGCACGGTGCGGGCCCACACCGCCAGCATCGTGCGCAAGCTCGACCTCAAGTCCCGGTTCGAGGCGGCGATCGTCTCGCACCTGTACGCGGACGACATCAGGGGAACCTGCGGCTGACCTCCGCGGGGGACGTCATGAGGCCCTGCCGGTACTGGGGAGTACCGGCAGGGCCCTCTGCGTCGTGTGTCCAGGGGCTGTCCCGTCATACGCGCGCCCACCGGGAATCACGGGACAGCCCTCGTGGCGTCAGCCGGGCAGCAGGTCGCCGACCATCTCGATCGCCGTCATCCACAGGGGCTGGGCCCCCGTGCCGAACGCGGCGGCCAGCGCGTAGCCGAGGGCCGCGTCCAGCGCCTCCGGCTCGGCGTCCTCGCGCCACTCCACCAGGACCTTCCCGTCGCCGTCGGAGGAGAAGTCCCCGAGGTACGCCCCGGCCCGCACCAGCCGGCTGCCCGGGATGGAGTCGGGCACCAGCCGCCAGGAGCGCTCCGCGTACCGCACGTCGACGCGGTACGAGCGCCGGGTCAGCCGGCCCTTGGCGGGGTCGATCACCGCCTCCTCGCCGTCGACGGTCAGGGTGAGCCGCGCACCGTCACGGGTGCCGACCGGTATGTGGTCCTCGCCCTCCGTCCCCTCGGCCCGCCACAGTTCGACCTTCGGCACCCGCTCGCCCGTCACCGTGACCTCGCCCCGCTCGGCGTCCAGCCGGACGGTGAGCGCGCCGAACCGGTCGTCCTCGATGACGTGCTCGGCCACGGGCCTGGGCCCGCTCTCCTCGTACGCGTCCGCGTCGTCGTGGTCGTCGTAGTCGTCGTACGCGTGGTCCTCGTGGGGGTCGTACGCGTCCTCGTCGGTCTTCTTGGCGAGCGAGGTCGTGGGGGCCGGGTCCTTCGGCATTGCGGTGTTCCTTCACTGTGGGGGTCTGACGGCGGTCAGTACGTCAGGTAGGACGGAGCGCGGGGTTCTCACGCTCCCGTGGCGGTCAGCTGGGTGGCGGCGAGATCCCGGTACAGCTCGTCCCTGCCCAGGAGTTCCCCGTGCCGGCCATGGTCGCGCACCCGCCCGCCGGCGAGCAGCACCATGTGGTCGGCGGAGGTCACCGTGGACAGCCGGTGGGCGATCAGCAGCACCGTGCAGTGCTCGGCGGCCCGCTCCACGGTGTGCCGCAGCGCCGTCTCGCTGAGACCGTCGAGGTGGGCGGTCGCCTCGTCGAGCAGCAGCACCTGGGGGCGGCGCAGCAGTGCGCGGGCGATGGCGAGGCGCTGGCGTTCCCCGCCGGACAGCGCGAGACCGCGGGCGCCGACCTGGGTGTCGAGGCCCTCCGGCAGCCGGGCCACGAGCGAGTCGAGCAGGGTGTCCCGCAGCACGCGGGCGACCTCCTCCTCGTCGGCGTCGGGGGCGGCGTACAGGAGGTTCTCGCGGAGGGTGCCGGCGAGCATCGGGGTGTCCTGCTCCACGTACGCGATCCGGCGGCGCACCTCGGCGCGGCTGAGGGTCGCGATGTCCGTGCCGTCGAGGAGGACGCGCCCGGCGTCCGGCTCGTAGAACCGCTGGAGGAGCGAGAAGACGGTCGTCTTGCCGCTGCCGGAGGGCCCGACGAGGGCGGTGACACCGCCGGCCGGGGCGACCAGGCCGACTCCGTCGAGGGTGGTGGCGCGGCCCGGGTAGGCGAACGTGACGTTCTCCAGGGTCACTCGCGGCGGCGGGCCGACCGGGCGGGCCGGGGTCTCGTCCACGTCCGTCTCGATCTCCATCCGCTCGACCTCCTCGATGCGGGTGAGCGCGCCGAGGCCCTGCTGGAGCGAGGTCGTGCCGCCGACCAGGGACAGCACCGGGCCGCCCAGGTTGAACAGGTAGAGCAGGAAGGCGATCAGCGCGGCCAGGTCGAGGGCGCCGGTGGCGACCAGGGCGCCGCCGAAGCCGATGACCGCGAGGAACGAGGCCTGGACGACCAGCGCGGACAGCACCGCGATCGTCGCGTGGTAGCGGGCGCCGGTCAGACCGGCCCGGTAGGCGTCCTCGGCGGCGGCCACGGCCCGCGCGGTCTCCGTCGCCTCGCCGCCGTTGGCCTTCACGGTGCGGGCGGCGCCGAGCGCGCGGTCGAGGGCGGCGCCGATCTCGCCGACCGAGGTCTGCGCGCGCGTGGTCACCCGGCGGATCCTCGGCATCACCACGCCCATCGCGACACCGACCACCAGCAGCACACCGGAGGTGATGCCGAGCAGCGGCAGGCTGGTCATGCCCATCAGGACGATGGTGGCGACCAGATGGATACCGCCGTCGAGCAGCTGGATCACACCACTGGTCGCCGCGTGCTGCACGAGCGTGCTGTCGGAGGTCACCCGGGTGGTGAGGCCGCCCGGCTCCGTCCTGTCCAACTCGGCTGTCCGCAGCCGGATCAGACGGTGGATCAGTCCTCGGCGCACATGCAGCACGACCTTCTCCGCCGTGCGCTCGCTCACCAGCGCCTGGGTCCAGGTGAGCGCGATCGACACCGCCAGCAGGGCCAGCATCAGCAGGAGTTCGTGGGTCAGGTCGCCGCCGGTCATCAACGCCGTCAACGACGACTCCACGACCATCGGCTGCGCGAGCCCCGCCGCGCTGCCGGCCAGCGTCAGAACGAGGACCAGCAGCAGCACGTTGCGGTGCGGGCGGGCGTGGGCGAGCAGCGCGCGGAGCGGGGGGCGGGCCGGCTGGGGCGGCGGAGGCTCGGGCCTCGCGGAGTCATGTGTGTTCACCCTGGACTTTCTACGCGTACGGGCGGGGCCGGCGGTATTGGCGGTTGCGGCAATGCCGGGCACGGCGATGCCGGTTCGGGTCATGCCGGGTGCGGTCATGCCGGGTGCGGTCATGCCGCAACTGACAATGGCGAGCGGCTTTTTCGGCGGGCCATAGTTATCTCGTCGCCGAGCGGCACCGGCCGAAAAGCCGGAAAGTCCGCAAGGCGGCCGGGAATTCGGAATGCCGAAATCCCGCACCACGAATCAAGGAGAGACTCATGCAGTCGACGCAGAACGAGAAGGACCTGTTCGAGGGCTACACCGCCTACACCTCCGCCGAGGAGCTGGGCCTGTACGACGGCAAGGACGCCGCGCCCGCGTTCAGCCCGACCATCCCGTGGGCGATCCGCGCCACCATCATCACGGCCCGCTCCTCGCAGCAGTGCGCCGCGGCCCTCGGCTCGCTGACCGCCCGCACCATCGAGAAGAAGTGCTGACGACCGGGCGACCGGAGCAGTGACCCGCGGGGAGGGGCCGGTGCCGGCCATCGGCCCCTCCCCGGGCAACGCGACACACGCGACACACACCGATAAGCATGTGCAAGGAGGCGGGAATGGACCCCACAGGAGTCGCGGATCCCGGATTCCGCCGGGTGCTCCTCGTGGGCACCGGCGCGCTGAGCGTGGCATTCCTGCCGTTCTGGATCAACTGGCTGGGCAACACCTTTCCGGAAATGGAGAAACGGGTGGTGCTGACCCGTTCCGCCCGGAAATTCGTTTCGGCGGACGCGATATCCGCGCTCTGCGGGCGGGAGGTCGTCACCGACGACTGGAACGAGGCCGCGCCCGGCACCGTCCCGCACGTCGAACTGGCCCGCTGGCCCGACCTCGTGCTCGTCCACCCGGCCACGATGCACTTCCTCAGCCGTTACGCGCTCGGCCTCACCGACACACCGCTGCTGTGCGCCCTGCAGTCGACGTCCGCCCTCGTGGGCGTGGCCCCGTCGCTGCCGCCCGGCGCGCAGCTCAGCCCCGTGGTGCAGGGGCATCTCGACATCCTGCGCGACCGCCCCGGCGTGGTCGTCGCGCCGACCGTGCCCGCCGTCAGCGCGAGCACGGGCGAGATGGAGGACGGCGGGTCGTTGCCGCTGTCCGAGCTGATGGGCCTGTGCGTGGGCGCGTACGCGCGGGCCCGGCGGGCGGAGGGGGAGGACGAGTGACCGTACGGACGGCACAGGCGGCGCAGACGGCATACACGGAGCAAGTCGAGGACCGTGTCGCAGAGTTCGGCACCGGGCTCCAGCGCACCCGGGTACGACGTACGGCCGACGGACGCCACGAGTGGTGGCACGGGGCGGGATCACGGCGGGCGGCCCCGCCGACGGCGCCCCTCGCCGCACACGTCCCCCGGCACACCGCCGGAGCCCGGTTGGTCACCCCATTGCCCTCGGGCGACGGGCTCGCCTACCTCGCCGACGGGCCGTACTCCGCCGCGGCCTGGCTCCGCGATCCGCGGCCGGCGGCCCGGCGGCTGGCCGCGCACGCGCTCGCGGCGGCGGGCGCGGCGCTGCGGGACCTGCACGCCACGCCCGCGCCGACCGGGGCGCCGCCGCCCACGCTCACCCGACTGCGGTGGTTCGCCGAGGGGACGGACGGGGGTGGCGGTGACCTCGCCGCCGTGCGGCGCCTGCGGGAACACGCCGTACGGGTGTGGGGCCCCGCCCGCCTCACGACGCTCCGGTCCTGGTGCGCCGAGGTCGTGGCGCCCGTCCCCGCGTCCGGCGACGGCGACGGGAACGAACGCGGGGGCCGGGACGGTCACGGTCTCGTCCTCGTGCACGGTTTCGCCTCGCTCGGCGCGCTGATCCCACCCCTGAGCCGGGGTCCGGTGGCGCTGCTGACGGGGGAGGACCTGGGTGCCGCCCGGCCCGAACTGGACCTCGGCTGGCTGCTCGGCGATCTGGCCGAACTCGCCTGGGCCGTACCGGTGTGGGGGGAGGACGCGGGCGTCGACCTGCCGGCCGTCCTGCTCGACGCGTACGGGCCGGGCGCGGACCGGGAGCTCGCGGCCCGCGCCGCGGTGCTGCGGATCGCCGCGCACATGCGGGACTTCGCCGCGTACTGCGGCTGGAGCGACGAACTGGCCGACTACACCGCCTTCATCGCTGACCTGATCGACGAGGAGGGCCGCCGCGCGGTCCCCGGGGGAGCCACGACACGATGACGATCACCACCGACACACCTACGGGGACGGCCACGCCCGAGCCGGTGCGCACCCGGCAGCGCTACCGGCCCACCGAACTGGGCACCGTGCCCGCTGTGAACGCCCTGCTGGAGCGGCTCGGACTCGGCCGGCTGGACGCGTCGGCGGTCACCGCCTTCGGGGGCCGCAACGACAACTGGGCGGGCCCGACCACCACCGGGGAGCAGGTCTTCGTCAAGACGGTGACCCCGCTGCCGGACGGCGGCTGCCCCGAACTGGAACGCGCCCTGAGCTTCGAGGAGTTGGCGGTCCGGTGGCTGCCGGACGGCTCGCCGCTGCGTTCACCGGAGCTGCTGGGCGCGGATCCGGCGGCCGGGGTGACCGTGCACCGGCTGGTGCCCGGGGCCCGGTCGGGGGCGGAGCTGGCGTTGGACGGGGACTTCGACGACGAGCTGTGCCGGGCGGCGGGACGTGCGGTGGGGACGCTGCACGCGCTGCCGGCCGGGGACGGGATCGACACCGGGGAGGCGCCGCTGCCGCCGCTGGCCTGGCTGCGCGCCCTGCCCTGGAGCGCCGTCCAGGAGCGCAGCATGGCGCAGATCGCCGCCTGGCAGCTCGTCCAGGACGACGCAGAGGTCGTGGCCGTCCTGGCCCGGCTGCGGGAGCGGGAGGCGACCGTGCCGCACGCGCCCACGCACTGCGACCTCCGCTTCGACCAGTTCATCGGCGCCGACGAGGGCCACGGCCCGCTGTACCTGTGCGACTGGGAGGAGTTCCGGCTGGCCGATCCGGCGCGGGACGTGGGGGCGTTCGCGGGGGAGTGGCTGTTCCACGCGACGTACTCCGTGTTCGCGCCGACCGGCGAGGCCGGGGACGACCGGCGGGGCGCCGGAGCCGGGTTCGGCCTCACGCACGAGGAGATCATCGGGCGGGGGTCGGCGAGCCTGCGCCGCCATCTGCCGCGCGTCCACGCCTTCTGGCAGGGCTACCTGGAGTGCCGTACGCCCGACTCCGGGCTCCCCGAGCGGGCCGCCGCCTACGCCGGCTGGCACATGTACGACCGCCTCATCGCCACGGCCGAGTCCCACGCCACGCTCAACCCGGTCGCCCGTGCGGCCGCCGGCATCGGCCGCACGGTCCTCCTGGACCCGGCGGGCGCGGCCCGGACGCTGGGCCTGACCCTCCCGGACGGGAGCACCGACCGATGACGACCACCGCCCGCGCCGGGGCCGAGGCCATGGCGCGCTGCGCCCCGGTACCGGCCGCCGCCACGGCGTGCCGAGGCCCCGCCGTCGCCGCCCGCACGGTGCCGCGCGCCCCGGCCGCAGCCGCCCGTACGCCCGGCCCGAACCCCGACCACCCGAACGGGAGCCACCGATGACCGCTCTCTCCCTCCTGGACCCCCCGGTGTCGGGCGCCTCCCCCGACGCCCGGCACCGGGGCCTCGCACCGCGGCTCCGCGCGGCCCTGGGCGGCGTCAGCGTGGCGCCCGGGGCGCGCGAGGCCACCGTCGCCGGACGTACCGTCACCGCCGACAGCCCCCGTGACCTGCGGGGCCGCCTCACCAACGCCCTGTACGAGGAGCTGCACGCCGGCCGCGGCCGGGGCGGCCCTGAGGCCGAGGGCCCGCCGCCCCGCCGTACGCTCCGCGACCCCGCCCTGGAGGCGCGGCTCGCGGCGGCCGTCCCGCACACCACCACGCCCACCCGGGGCCGGCTCGTCGAGGTGCTCCACCGGCCCGACGGCGACCAGCTCGTGGTACGCCTCCCCGAGGTCACCGCCCGCGTACCGGCCGAGCGGCTGCTGACCCCCGCCGACCCGCCCGCACCCGGCGACATCGTCGAACTCGCCCTGGAGGCCGCGCGCCCCGCGCTCTCCCCCGGCTTCTTCTACGTCATGGGCTCACGCCCCCTGCCCCGCCCGGCCGGCCCCGTACGCCGTCTCTTCCTGCACGCCCGGGACGCGGACGCGGCGGTCGCCCTGTGGGGCACGGCACTCGGCGCACTGGAGGAGGCGGGCGCGCTGTACCACGCGAAGGTCCTCTCCGACCCGCAGGACTTCCCGCGCCGGGACTCCGTCGTCGTCTACCTGCACGGCGACCACCGCCGCGGTGAACGCGCGGTCGCCACCGCCGTCGCCCCCCACGCGGGCACCCTCACCGGCGACGGCACCTCCGTCTTCACCGAGGAACTGGCCCCCGGGGTCGCCGCCGCCTGGGACCCCGAGGACCCCCGCCCCGGCCAGGACGGCATGAGCTTCGGCCAGCACCGCGCCTTCGCCCTCGCCGGCGGACTCATCGCCCACGCGCTGTCCGACGGCGACGCCAGCCGTGAGGCGTACGTCGTACGGGCCTTCCACGAGGCGGGCATCGACCCGCTGCACCCCCAGAACAACCTCGACACCCGCTCCGGAGGCGGACGATGACGACCAGCGTGGCAACAGAAGAGACCCTGGTGGCCGGCACGGGCGGCCCCGACGCCAACGCCGACGCGAACGCCGACACCGGCCCCGGCACGAACGCGGACACCAGCGCCGTCGAGCCCGGCGCCGGTCTCGGCACCGCCCTGACCACGGCGTACAGCGACGCGCTCGCCGAGGTCTACGACGAGATCTACCCGGCCACCCCCGATCTGGAGGACATCGCCGACTTCCTCCTCACCCTCACCGCGCCCGGCGCGAGCGTCCTCGAACTCGGCGTCGGCACCGGCCGGGTCGCGCTGCCGCTCGCCGACAAGGGTTTCCGGGTGCACGGCGTCGACTCCTCCGAGGGGATGCTGGCCCGACTGGCCCGCAAGGACCCCGAAGGCCGGATCACCCCCGTGCACGCCGACTTCGCCGCCCTCGATCTGGGCCGCACCTTCGATGTCGTCCTCGCGCCCTTCAACTCCCTGTGCTGCGCCGTCGCCCCGGACGAGCAGATCGCCCTGATGCACGCCGTCGCCCGGCACACGGCGCCCGACGGGCATGTGGTCATCGAGACGTTCGATCCCAGCGACTACCACGTCCAGAAGAAGAACGAGATCAGCACGTACCCGATCGACGGGCGCGGCGCGATGATCGAGTCGATCGGCGTGCTGCCCGCCTCGCAGAACATGATGATCCACAACACGCTCTTCCTCGACGGTGAGGCCCCCAAGTCCGCGACCACCGTGATGCGTTACCTGTGGCCCAGCGAACTCGACCTCCTCGCCGGCATCGCCCGCCTGGAACTCTCCGCCCGCTACTCCGGCTGGCGCGAGCAGCCCTTCGACGGCGGCGACAGCCGGAAGATGTGCGTCTCCGTGTACCGGCCCCTGCGATGAGCCTCCGGCTGGTCACCGAGGAGATCCCCGGCCGCGGCCTCGCGGCGGTCGCCCTCACGGTGGCCGCGGGGGGCGACGACGATCCGCCGGGGCGGCACGGGATGGCCCACCTGGTGGAGCACCTGATGTTCCCCCGGGGCGACGGACACGGCGACGCGGGAGGGAACGCAGGCGGGGGCGGAGCAGGCGCCGACGGGGAGGGCACCGGTGGGGAGGGTGCCGGTTTCGTCGCTCTCGTGCAGGAGGCCGGCGGGATGTGCAACGCCGAGACCCACCGCGACCACACCGTCTTCCACACCGTGGTACCGGCCGACGCCCTGCCCGACGTCCTGGGCCTGGAGGCCCGCCGTCTCCTCCGTTTCCGGCCCGCACCGGCCACCGTGCGCTCCGAGACGGCCGTCGTCGCCGAGGAGATCCGCGCTGCCGGGGCCGGCGCCCGCCTCTGGGACACGGTCCTGGCCGCCCTCCACCCGGGCGCCCGGCACGCCTACGGCACGACGGCCGAGCTGACCGGGGTGACGGCGCAGGAGGCCGCGACCTTCTTCCGGCAGCACCACCGGCCCGAGCGGGCGGTGCTGTCGGTCGTGGGCGATGTGGACGCCGGGCGGGTGGCGGAGCTGGTGGAGCGGGAGTTCGGGGCCGTCCGGGAGCTCGAGGCCGTCGGGGGGCTCGGGGCACTCCGTGAGCTCGGGGCACTCCCGGAACTCGGGACCGGTCGGACCGCCACTCCCCAGCCCCCCGCTCCCAGGGGCCCCGCCCTCCGGACGGCCTCCCCGCACCGGCCCACCCCCGGCGCGGCCGTCCCGTACGCCCGTGACGGTGTGGCCGTCGGGCATGCCCTGGCCGATCCGCGCGGCGACTTCCGGCTGTACGTCGCCCAAGTCGTCCTCTGCGAGCTCCTCCGCCGTAGCCGCCTGCCCCAACTGGTGGCTCGGGCAGCGGAGTTGGACGCGGCGACCGTCCACTGCGGCTACCAGGGCCAGTGGCTGGCCTCCGCCGCCCCCGACCTCGCGCTGGTGCTGCTCGGCAGGGTGCCGGGGGCCGGCGTGGAGGAGGTCGTCGGGCGGTGGCTGGAGCTGCTCGGCGAGCTGGCCGCCGCCCCACCGGGGGAGACGGAACTGCGGCGGACGGCGAGCGTGTTGCGGGCCGGCTGCCATCGTCAGTCCGACTCCCTCCCGGCCCGCGCGGTCACCCACGCCCGCGCCGCCCTGCTCCTCCCGCACGCCACCCCCGACGCGCTCCCGGCCCAACTCGCCGCCGTCACCCCGGCCGACGTGTCGAGGGCCGCGCGGGCCCTGCTGGCCGCACCCGGAACCATCCACCCCCTGGAAGGAGCCGCCGCATGAGAACGGCCGAGACCTTCCGCACGGTCCTCCCCAACGGCCTGGACATGGTCCTCGTGACCGTGCCGGGCGCCCCTCTCGCCGAGATCCGGCTCGTGCTGCCCTACGCCCGCACCGAACCCGGTCTCGCCGCTGCCCAGGAACTGCTCGCCGCGCACCTCGGTACGGCCACGACGACCCGTGACCGGCAGGCCGTGGCGGACCGGGCCGCCGACCTCGGCGGGGAGTTCAGCGCGGTGGTGACCGCGGAGCAGCTGGTGCTGTCGGCGAGTGTGCTGGCGGAGGGGCTGGGGGCCGCGCTCGAACTCCTCGCGGATCTGGTGCTGCGCCCCGCCCTCCCGCTGACGCTCACGCGGGACGGCCATCAGCGGCCGACGTCGGGGCCCCGCCCGGCCGGCCCCCGTACGACGCTCCGCCGGGCCCAGCTCCGCCGCGCCTTCGGCGCGCCGCACCCCCTGGTCGACGACGCCCCCGACGGGGCGGCCCCTGTGGACCTTCGCGCGCTCCACCGCCGGGCCGTGGTCCCGCAGGGCGCCGTGCTGCTGGTGATGAGCGGGGCGGAACCCGAGGACGCAGAGGCCGCAGTGCGGGCGGAGTTCGGGGAGTGGACCGGTGGGGGACCGTCCGGTCTCGTCCTGCCGCCCTTCCCGCGCCCCGAGCCCGCCCCCGGACGCCTCGCCCTGCACGACCCGGACGCCGACCAGGCCCTGCTGCTCACCGCCGGCCCCGCGATACCGGCGCCCGAGCCGGGGCACACGGCGCTGCACCTCGCCCAGGTCGTCCTCGGCGGCCACGCCTCCTCCCGGCTGACCCGGCGGCTGCGGGAACGCCACGGTCTGGCGTACGCGGTCGACGCGAGCATCCGGCAGAACGCGGCGGGCTGCTGGCTGGAGATCGACTGCGTCGGCGCCCCCGGTACGGGCGACCGGCTGGCCGACGAGGTCACCGCCTGCCTGGCGGAGCTGGCCCACGGCGGTCCGACCCCCGAGGAGGTGCGGCGGGCCCGCAGATACGCGGCCGGGTTCACCCGGTTCGCCCTGGCCACGCGTGCGGAGGAGGCGAGCGCCCTGGCGGGCTTCGTGGCGGGCGGGCTGCCCGTGGACTGGCTGACGACCTACCCCGACGCCCTCGCCGACGTGACCGACGACCGTGTCACCGAGGCCGCCGCCCACTACCTCGACCCGTCCCGCACCCTCGTGGCCACCCTCGACCACCGCCCCTCATGAGGACCCCGATGACCACCCCTGAACCCCGGCCGAACGCGACCCAGACCCCTACGACGGCGACCGAGGCGGCTGCGACGCAAGCCCCGACACCGGCGAACGAGGCGGCTGCGACGCAAGCCCCGACACCGGCGAACGAGGCGGCCGTGCCGGGCCCCCTGACACCGGCGAACGACCTCCCCGCCGTCCTCTACCCCCTCCAGCCCGACCACCCCGAACTCGTCGCCCCCTTCGCCATGTCCGTGGCCCGTACCGGTGCCCGCCGGCTCTGGCTCTGCCAGTCCTTCCGCGCCGAACCCCACCAGGTGCTGGCCCATCTGGCCGGGCAGGGCCACACCGTGCCCGTGGGCACCGCGGTGACCCTGCTGCCGCTGCGGCACCCCTACGAGGCGGCGCTCCAGGCCCGTTCGCTGGCGCTGCTGACCGGGCAGCCGGTGGTGGCCGGGTACGGCATCGGCACGCCGGAGTTCGCCAAGGGCCTCGCACCGGAGCCGTACCGCAGCCCCCGTACGGCGGTCGGCGACTACGTCCGGTCCGTGCGGGCCCTGCTGGACGGCGAGAGCGTGGCGTACGACGGCCCGTACCACCGGCTGCACGCCGAGCTTCCGCCGGTCGGGCCGCACGCGCCGGTGGAGGTGGGGGCCGGGGTGCTCCGGCCCGGCATGGCGCGCACGGCGGGCGCGACGGCGGACGTGGCGATCACCTGGATGACCCCGCCGACGTACGTCCGGGACGTGCTCGTACCCCAACTGGACGCGGGCGCCGCCGAGGTGGGGCGCACCGGGCGTCCCCGGATCGCGACGGCCGTGCACGTCGCCGTCACCAGGACGGGCCGCGACCCGCGCCACCTGGCCCGGGCCGCCGCGGGCGCGCACCTGGGCGCCCCGCACTACGCGGACATGCTCCGCCGCGCCGGCGTGGACACCGACGGCCCGGACTCCGCCGCCGAACTGCTCCGCGCCGACGTCGTCGTCACCGGCACTCCGGAGGAGATCGCCGCCACGCTGGCCCGCTACCGCGCCGCCGGTGTCGACGAGATCCTCCTCAATCCCACCGCCGTCCTCCTCACGGAGGGCGTGCGCGCGGCGGTGGACGACCTGGAGGACGTCATCGCGGCGGTGGCGGCGTGACCGCCCCCGGTCAGCCGCTGTGGGCGGTGGCCCCGGGGCCGGCGTTCCCGGCGAAGTCCACGGCCCGGACGACGTAACAGTAGGGCGTGCCGGCGACGGCGGTGGTGTCCTGGTACGAGGTCGCGGCCACGTCGGCCTTGGCGAGGAAGACCGGGTCGGAGCAGACGGCGGAGCCGTCCTCGGTGACGGTCGTGCCGCGCAGGACGGAGTAGCGGTCGAGGTCGGCATCGGTGACCGGCGTCCAGGTCAGCAGGACGTTCCCCGGCTCGCCCGCGACCGCGCTCGCGGAGGCCGGGGCGGCGGGACCCGCCGTGTCCGTGCCGGTGGTCGCCGTCACCTCGGCGCTCGGGACGGACTCCGTCCCGTACGTGTCGTGAGCGGTGACGACATAGCGGTAGGCGGTGGTGGTGCCTGCCGAGAAGTCCGTGCAGAGGTGCTGGACGGTCCCGTCGGCGAGGGTGCGCGTCCAGGGGTCACAGCGGTCGGTGACCTCGGTCCGCTCCGTGCCCGTACCGGTGTAGCGGTAGACCCGGAAGTCCCGGTAGTCGCCGTCGGTGGCGTCGTTCTCGTCCATGCGCCAGGTCAGAGTGACCGCGCTGGTCTCCGGAAACGCCCTCACGTCCTTGGGCGCGGCGACCAGCCGACGCGTGAGCACGCCGGTCGTGTAGGCGGTGACCCGGCCGCCGGCGTCGACCGCCGCGACCTTGTACGTGTGGTCGGCGGACCGCGCCACACTCGTGTCCGTGAGCGACGTGCCGGTCGGCAGCCAGTAGATGCCGAGCTGTCCCTCGGTCAGACGGACCACCCGGTAGCGGACCGCGCCCGGCACGGCGTCCCAGGACAGTGCCACGCCGGCATCGGTGCCGACGGCCGTGAAGCCGTTCGGGGTGCTGACGGCGAAGCTCGTGACGGTGGCGGACGCGGTCGTGGAGGAGAGGTTCCCGGCCTTGTCGAAGGCGGCCACCCGGTACTCGTACTGCTCGCCGGTGGCGGGCGGGGTGTCCGTGTACGAGGTGGCCGTGGTCCCCGTCGACGAAGTCAGCTGCTTCCAGGCCCCGCTGCCCGCGACCTGCCGGAACACCCGGTACCCCGCGAGGTCCATCTCCTTGTTCTTCGACCAGGCCAGCCGGGTCTGCTGCGTGCTGTCCGTGTACGTGGCCGTCAGCCCGGTCGGGGTGAGCGGCTTGACCGTGTCGACGGAGGCGGAGGTCCGGGGCGTGTACGTGAACTTGACCTTCGCGGAGCCGGTCCAGTTGACGTAGTCGACGCGCAGCGTGTGACGGCCGGACGGAATGGTGACGTTGACGCTCTTGGAGACCGTGGTGGAGACGTTCGTCCACAGGTTGATCCGCAACTCGCCGTCGAGGTAGACCCGGATGCCGTCCAGTCCCGACGCGCTGAGCGTGAAGGGCCCGCCGGAGCCGAAGTCGCGTGTCACGCTCCACCGCACCCCGAAGTTGTTGCTCGGCAGCCCCGCGGCGGGCGCGCCCGTGCCCCAGTCCTGGTCGATGGCACTGTCGCAGTCCGTCTTCTGCGGCGTACCGGAGAAGGACACGTTCGCGAAGAACTGCCGCTTGAACACGGGGGACGTACAGGTCACCGCCGCCTCGGCGGTCAGCGCGTACACCCCGCCGGTCGCCGCGGCGATGGCCGTCGCCACCGCGGTGGCCCCCACCCGCCGCCGTCGGTGCCCACGGCGCCGCCGACGCGCCCCCGCCCTTGCGGACACGGAACCAGAACCCTCGGACATCACTCGCAGCCCTTTCGGCCCACAGACACAGGACGCACGACTTCGGCGTGGGGGTGGTGGGGCGCTACAGCGCAGGTGGGGCTGCTGATACACGTGAGCGCGTAGCCGGGAGGATAAAGGATCAGCCGGTGGCTGAAAACAGAGGCCCGGATGGTGAGAACCGGTGCCCTTCGCCGTCCGAGCGTGTCCGGCCGACTCGAAGGCCTCGGTCGGGGCCCCGCCGGTCGGCGGGTGCCGCCCTCCCGGTCGGCGGGTGCCGCCCTCCCGGTCGGCGGTGGGTGTCCGGCCGGTACGGGGGCCGCGGCGCTGGGACGTGGTCAGCCACTCGGCGGGGGTGGATCCGGCGGTCGCCGGATGGGTGCGGGGTGACGGGGCTTCCATGCTTGCGGCCATGACACATCACGCGGGGCGCGAGGGGACGGGCACTTGGTCGTGGTGCACGCGGCCGTGAGCGAGGTGTACGCAGTGATGGCCGCCGGGCCCGGGCAGCCCCGCGACGAGGCCCCGCGTCGCGGGGACTTCGCGGGGGCCCGAACGAGAAGAGGACCGACGCTCATCAGCCGTCCTCGGCACCCGCACCGGGAATCTCCCGCCGGCCGAGCTGCCCGGGCCGACGGACCGCACGGTCGTCGGGATCTCCCCGGACGGGGTCCCCGCGGACCGGGACGGCGACGGCGTGGCCGAGGCGTACGCTCTGCTTCAACTAACTGCCGAGACAGACGAGTTGGAGGAGGCGGCGTGGACGGCGCGGGTCACTCCACCGGAGGGCCACCGCTGCCCGTGCACCGACATCCACGCAGGCTGCTCCGAGGGACTCGGCGCGCCCCTCACCAGGAACCGGGCCGAGAGCCGTCTGCGCGAAGGCGACAGGGCATGCCGGCTCCTGATGCGCGTCGCCACCCCCGTCTCGTCGCCCGAGAAAGGCTGATCCATGCGAGTACTCGTCGCCGGTGCCACCGGAGTCGTCGGACGTCCCCTGGTGGGCGCGCTACGAGCGCGGGGCCACGAGGTGAGCGCGCTCGTGCGGGACGAGTCGCGGGCGCCGGAGGCGGACCAGGTGGTCGTCGCCGACGCCCTTGACCGTGAGGCCCTGCTGTCGGCGGTGTCGGCCGCCCGGCCCGAGGTCGTCGTGCACCAGATGACGGCCCTGCGCCTGCTGGGCGAGGACCCCGCGCAGGCCTTCGCGCAGACCACGCGGCTGCGTACCGAGGGCACCGCCCACCTGGTCGAGGCGGCCCGTGCGGCCGGCGCGCGACGACTGGTCGCCCAGTCGATAGCCTTCGCCGCCGCCCCGGCCGGGCCCCCGGTCCTCGACGAGGACGCGCCGCTGCACGTGGACGCCGAGGACCCCGGCTGGTCCGCCGCCGTGCGCGCCGTCGCCGAACTGGAGCGGCTGGTCCTGGACAGCGGCCTCGCGGGGGTCGCGCTGCGATACGGCACCCTGTACGGCCCCGGGACCGCCTACGCCCGTGACGGCGGGATCGGGCAGTGGGTGCTGGCCGGGCAGTTGCCCCTGCCGGAGGGCGGTGCGGGAATCACCTCGTTCCTGCATGTGGAGGACGCGGTGGGGGCGGCCGTCACGGCGGTCGAGTCGGAGGCCACCGGTGTCTTCCATGTGACGGACGACGAGCCGGCACCGGCCGCCCAGTGGCTGCCGCACTACGCGAGCACGCTCGGCGCGCCACCGCCGCGCACGGTTCCGGTCGACCTGGCACCCCGGCTGCTGGGCTGGTTCGTGGCCCATCAGATGACGGGGGCGCGCGGGGCGGCCAACGACCGGATCCGCGCGCAGATGGGCTTCAAGCCGCTGCGGCCGAGCTGGCGCGACGGCCTCGGCCAGGAATGACCGGGCCCGGTACATCCGGTGCCCTCGCCCCTTTCATCCCATGGGAAGTGGAAACTGTGAACCCGATCGCCACGTTGCGCCCATCCGCCACCATCGTGGAGCAGTACCGCAAGGAGGACCTCTGGCGCGCCGACACCATCCTGGACGACCTGGAGCGGTGGCGTGCCGAGACTCCCGACGCCCCCGCCCTTCTCGTGTCGGAGGCCGGCCGGGACCTCCTGCAGATCAGCTACGCGCAGTACGCCGAGTACGTGGACCGCTTCGCCGGCGCGTTGCACGCGCTGGGCGTGCGCAGCGGTCAGGTCGTCGCGATGCAGCTGCCGAATGTCTGGCAGGTCGGACCGCTGGTGCTGGCCTGCGCCCGGCTCGGCGCCGTCGCCGCGCCGATCATGTGCGCGTTCCGCCCCCGTGAGCTGGAGCGGATGCTCCGCCGGCTGGAGGCCGTCGTCTGCGTGACCGTCGACCGGTGGGACGGCTTCGAACACGCCGCGGCGCTGGCCGAGATGGCACCCCGGCTGCCCGCACTGCGCCACCGTGTGGTGCTCGGCGAGCGCACCTCCGACGGGGAAGTCGACTTCCGCGAGTACTTCGAGAACACGGAGCAGGGCACCCTGCCGGATCCGTCCGTCGTGGACCCGGACCGGGTCTCCCTGGTGCTGTTCACCTCGGGTACCTCCGGCGAGCCGAAGGCTGTGCTGCACACCCTCAACACCTGCTACGCCTGGTACGCCCCCGTCGCGGCCGCCGACGGCATCGGTCCCGGCAGCCGCGTCTACTCGCCGAACGCGGCGACGCACATCGTCGGCCTCACCATGGGCATTTTCATGCCGCTGTACCGCGGGGCCTGCGCGGTCGTGACGGACCGCTGGGAGCCGGAGGCCATCCTCCCCTTCCTGGCCCACGCCCGCATCAGCTGGATGGTCATCGTCCCGGTCTTCCTCTCCACCCTGATCGACGCGATGGAACGCACGGCGCTGCGGCTGCCCACCGTGCGGATCATCCGCGCGGGTGGCACCACGGTCCCGCAGCCGCTGTTCAGACGGGTGACCGAGACCTTCGGAATTCCGCTGGACGTGGGCTGGGGCATGACCGAGGGCGCCAACACCTTCACCCGACCCGGAGAACACCCGGAACTGGCTGGACGCACTGTCGGGCGCCCCGCCCCGGGCCACGAGATCGACCTGCGGGCCGACCACCCGGTCAGCGACGACCAGCCCGGGCGTCTCTTCGTCCGCAGCCCTTCGCTGTGCCTGGCCACCTGGGGCCGGGACGACGGCCGGTTGACCGTGCTCGCCGAGCACGACGGCGGCTGGTACGACACCGGTGACCTTGCGGCACCGGACGGCCACGGCGGTATCCGGCTGCACGGCCGTGCCGAAGACCGGATCGGCGTCATCATGATCCCGGTCAGCGACGTCGAGTCGGCGCTGCTGGACCACCCCGACGTACGGGATGTCGCCCTGGTCGGCTACCCGGACGGCCACGGCGGCGAACTCGCCTGCGCGGTCGTCGTCGCCGGGGAGCGGACACCCACCCTCGATGGTCTGCGTGAGTGGCTCGGCGGGCTCGGCATGAGCGAATGGTGCCTGCCGTCCCGTCTGGAACTCCTGCCCGCACTGCCGCGCAACGAGACGGGCAAGGTGCGCAAGAACCTGCTGCGGGAACGGCTTCGGCTCAACTCGGCCGACGAGCGGTAGTTGGCCGAATGTTCGGGGCGCCCGGGGAATCCTCCCCGGGCGCCCCGACTGTCAGGCCGGCCCTGTTCCGACCAACGGCACCAGCCCTACGGCGCCAGGCTGGCCGTGGTGACGAAGAAGGTCGCCGTCGCGGTGAAGGCGTTCCGGCGGGAGAGATCGCTCAGGTCGTCCTTCCACCGCGCCGCCTCCTCCTCGCTGACGGTGCCTTGGGCGAGAGCCGCTGTCAGGGCCGGCTCGAGTACCACGCCGAACGCGGACGCGTGGTCGCTCAGGGCCGCCATGATGGGGACGACCTCGGTGACGGAGAATCCCGCGTCGGCGAGGTGGTGGGCGCTGCGGGTGCCGGCGTGGGGATTCGGGACGGCTGAGCAGAACGCGGCCTTGACCGCGTCGGTCGTCTCCGGGATACGCGAACTCACCGCCATCGAGCCGAGATCGGGGTCCGCGAGAACGATCGTCCCGCCCGGCTTCAGCACCCTGCGGGCCTCGGACAGTGCCTGGGCGGGATCGCCGAAGTGGAGGAAGGTCCGCTCGGCCCGGTACCACGACAGTTCACCGTCCTCGAACGGCAGCTCGAAGGCGCTGCCCCTGACGACGTGACAGTGCGGGAACCTGGCCAGGGCCGCGTCGACCATGGCCTGGCTGCTGTCGACCCCCACGGCCTCCTTGCCGAGCCGTACGAGATCCGCGACGGCGCGGCCGGCGCCGCACCCGACGTCGATTCCCCTGCCCTCTGCGGTCTCCAGGGCGCGGTAGGTGGCGTCCCGCACTGCCCGGCCGCTCTCGCTCTCCTCCATCTTCCGCAGATAGGCGATGAAGTCCTCGGGGACGTCGGACGAGTCGACGTCTTGGAAGCGTGCGGCAAGGCTTTCGGCCGTGCGTGGTCCGGTGGTCTCCACGTGCTGCTGTCTCCCGTCAGGAGGTGCCTGGTGCTTCAGGAGTGGCACTTGTTGATATTTCAAGTGAGCCTAACAGGACGGGAGTTGACAGCGAGAGCGGAGGGGAGGGCGAGTTCGACACTCCTCGCCCGGCCGCGGATTGCCGTACGCGACGCGGCCTCAGCGCGTGATCGCGAGCCTCGCCTTGACCTGCCCCAGAAGCGCGGCGAGGGCCTTCGGCTCGGTGCCGAGGACGACGTCCGGCTCGTCGCTCTCCCGGAGACGGATCGTTCCGTCGGGGGCGGTTGCTATGCAGAGGCACTCGCCCTGCGGGCCGCCGCTGAACGTCGACTTCTGCCAGTTGAGTTCGGGCATCCGGAACTCCTCAGAGGGTGTACAGCACATGCTGGATGAGAGCCAGCGAGTCCTTCACGGAGTGTGCTTCCGGGGCCAACGATACGTCGATAGGCGCGAGGGCGTACTTGGTCAGCCCGTCGAACAGCACCTCGTACTGGGCAAGGTTGTCGGGATCCCGCAAGTACTGGAATCCGGTGGGGTGCTCAAGCACCACCGTGCCGAGTGCGGGGACGGCGGGGATGGCGTGTACGAAGTTGCCGGTGAGGGCCGCGTGCGCCTGGGACGTGAAGGGGTAAACCTGAATGATCACGTTGGGCAGACGTGCGATCTCGACGAGGTGGAGCAACTGGTCGCGCAGTACCTGAGTTCCCCCGAATCGCATGCGCAGGGCGGATTCGTGGATCACCGCATGGACGGTCGGTGCGTTGTCCCGGGTGAGGACGTGCTGTCGCTCCATGCGGAACCTGAGCGTGTCCTCGATGTTCTCGAAGCCCAGTTCTGGGCTTCTGAACAGGGCCCGGGCGTAGTCGGCCGTCTGGAAAAGCCCTGGGATCAGCAGCGACTGGTGCATTCTCAGTGCCGCCGAGCCCGCTTCCAGCTCTGCCATGTTCAGGGGCCCTTGCTCCATGGGCTTCTTGTAGGCGGTCCACCAACCCTTGCCGGTTGCCTCCGACATGGCGATCAGGGCATCGACATACGTCTTATCTTTGCATCCACATAGCTGGCAGAGTTGCCGAAGTCGCTCCGTCAGGATCGTTGTCTTCCCGTTCTCGATCTGACTCAGCTGGGCCCGTCCCATTCCCAGCCGTTCCGCAGCTTCACTCGCGCTCAATCCTGCGTTTTCGCGCAGTTGTTTGAGTTCGTGGCCGAGTCGCCGCTGGCGTTCGGTGATGGTGGTGCGCAGTCCCACGGGTTACTCCTCGTCCGGTCGTGCAAAGTCTGTCCGGAGAGGGGGTGTTCGTCCACCGGTATGGGTGAATGGCTTGAAAATTGTAAACCTGTATCTCTACGGTGAGTGTGGAATCGGTCACGCACCGAGACCGGTCAACTCCCCCTGCCCATAAGCCGACAGAGCACCCACCGCGCCCCGGGCGCACGTGGGCGTCGCCATCGCCGGGCCGGGACCCGTCCCGCCGCCCCACCACCAGGAGCCCCCCCATGTACCCGGCCCGCGCCGCTGCCCACCGCCCCGCGCAACTCACGCACGAGTACAGCCTGTTCGCCCCCGCCGACTCGACCGCCCCGCGCCTGTGCCGGGACTTCGTGAGAGCCGTCCTCCTCACCCACGACCGGGAGGACCTCGTCATGCCCGCCGCCCTGTGCACCTCGGAGCTGGTCACCAACGTCCATCTCCACACCAAGGGCACGGCCATGCTCCGCGTCCGCCTGACCCCGGCCCGACTACGGGTCAGCGTGTTCGACGAGAGCGCGGACCCTCCGGTGGTGGTGCGGCCGGCCGCCGGAGTCGCCGCCTGCTGGGGGAGGGGGCTCGCACTCGTGGACGAGATGGCGGACGGCTGGGGCGTGGCGGACGGCAGGGCGGGGCGGTTCGCGAAGGGCGTGTGGTTCGAGCTGGGACTCGCGGGGTGAGCCGTTCGCGCGGCATCGGTTCGAGATGCGGTTCGCTGCACCGGGCACTGCCGACTGAACCATCCGGCCCGGAGTGATGTCTCATCAAGGGTTATGCGTACGGCGCTGTTTGGGGAGGGCACTCATGTCCATGGTCGGGCTGTTCTGGATCGCCGAGGACGGCGGGGTGTACGTCGGGGCCGAGCCGGAGGGATCCGGGCGTGCGGTGCGGCTGACCCGGGACGGGGTGCAGGGGATCGGGGTGGACCAGACAGGCCGGTGGCGCTGGGCGGACGTGCGGTCGGTCGTGGTGCGGGACGTGCGCATCAGGTCCGCCCGGCGGCTGGTGGTCACGGCCGCGGTCGACCTCGCGCTCAGCCTCGCCCAGATGGGCGGGGACATGCCGGGAGTCTTCGAGGTGCACGTCGAGACCGTCGACGGGACGACCGTCGAACTGGACGCCTACATGAGCGCGGCCACCGGCGGCTACGTCCAGTCCGAGTACGACCTCTCCGTCGACCTGCTCGACCGCATCGTGGACGGCACGGTGGACATCGGCGTCCTGGAGGAGTGGGGACGCGAGCACGCCGCGGAGGGCACCCGCCGGCGTGAGGAGCGCGAGGCGCTGCTGCGGAAGTGGGCCGAGGGCTGAGCGGCCCGGCACCGGAGGGGCGGTTACGGAACGTGACCGTCCCGAGGGTGCGTGAACCTTGGGGCCGGCCCCTGCGGTGATCTTCGGTAGGGGGCTCGGCGGGGCCTCCGGGGGCGAGTGGCGTCCGCCACCCGCCGACGCCCGTCGGGCGCGCGGGGAGCGGTCCGGTCGCGCCGCCGTAAGTGACGATCGTCCCGATCTTCGCCCACATGTCCGTGTGTGTCGCCGGCTGTCGTGTGTGAGGCCGGTCACCGCATCTGACCTGCCTTTTTGCTGAGCGGTGGCCTCTGTGGTGAGTCGCTCGTACCCGCGCCCGCCGTCAACTCGTGCCGCACCAGGGGCTGTTCGTTCCGTGGCGTACTCGGCGGTAGCTCGCGCCGTCCGGAGCGTGAAGGGCGCGCGGCGACACCGCGAGCCCCTTGCTTTACCCTCTTCACACCGAGACCACACAAGGCTGTTGTCATCTCGTTAAGTGATTACTCCTTGACGCTGAGGTGATCTCCGCGTTGGCTTTCAGCCACCTGGGTCTCAGTGCCGACCCACGCCCGGAAGGCCCTTGATGTGAACGCCCGTAAGACCAGCACGACCAGCACCAGCCGTATACGTCGTCGTACCGCTCTGCACCGCACCGCCACCGCTCTCGCCGCCTCCGCGGCGGCTGTCTCCCTCGCCGCCTGCGGTGTCGTGGACGTCGGCGGCAGCGCGGAGGCGAGCCCGACGAAGGGCGACGACATCACGGTGGGCGTTCTCTTCCCTGACAAGGACACCAAGCGCTACGAGCAGTTCGACCTGCCGATCATGAAGAAGAAGATCGCCGAACTGACCGACAACAAGGCGACGGTCCAGTATGCCAACGCCGACAAGGACCCGGAGACCCAGACCCAGCAGCTCGAGCGGATGGTGACCGACAAGGTCGACATCATCGTGGTCGACGCGGTGGACTCCAAGAGCATCGCGGGCGCCGTCGAGACCGCCGACAAGGCCGGCATCCCGGTCATCGCGTACGACAGGCTGGCCCAGGGCCCGATCGACGGCTACGTCTCCTTCGACAACGAGCTCGTCGGTCAGGTGCAGGGCCGCTCCCTGGTGGAAAGGCTGGGTGACAGCGCCGCCAACAAGATCGTCATGATGAACGGGTCGATCACCGACCCGAACGCCGCGATGTTCAAGGAGGGCGCGCTCTCCGAACTCGGCGACAAGGTGACGATCTCCGCGACCTACGACACCAAGGACTGGGACCCGGTCGCCGCCAAGGCCAACATGGAGGAGGCCGTCGGCAAGCTCGGCGCCGGGAACATCGACGCCGTCTACGCCGCCAACGACGGCATCGCGGGCGCCGTCATCGACGTCCTGAAGACCGCCGGTGTCTCCAAGATGCCGCCGGTCACCGGGCAGGACGCCGACCTGGACGCGGTGCAGCGGATCGTCGCCGGTGAGCAGTACATGACCGTGTACAAGTCGTTCCCGCTGGAGGCGAACGCCGCCGCCGAGATGGCCGTCGCCAAGGTCCAGGGCCGCTCCATCGAGTTCGACGCCCTCGCCAAGGACCGCGTCGACTCCCCGACCACCAAGGACATCCCCGCCCAGCTCGTCCCGCCGGTCGCGCTGACGAAGAAGAACATCGCGGACACGGTCATCGCCGACGACATCTACACCGTCAAGCAGATCTGCACGGCCGAGTACAAGGCCGACTGCGCCGCGCTGAAGCTGCAGTAGGCACCCGGGGACGACGGCGGCGGCCCCGAGTGGCCGAGCACGGCCCTCGGCGCCGCCGCCCGTCCTCGCCGCTGTCCCCCATCACCCGCTTCGCGCAGATCCTGTGGAGGACCACCCGATCGTCCCCTGCCAAGATCCCGCCATGGTCTAGGGTTTCGGCCTGTCATGTCGTGATCACGGGGGACGACTGTCGGGATGCCTCAACACAACGGGGACACAGCAAAGCGCCATGCGCGCACCATTGGCCCAACGGGGCCCCAGACCCATGCGGGGGGCACGGAGAGCCGCGCGACAGGCCACGACGCGGGCGCACCCGCGCGATGGCGCACGACGGCACCCCGTCGGGCGCCCTTCACCACCGCCTCCCTCACCACCGCGTCCCTCACCACGAGGCTGGCCCTGGCGCTCTCCGTCACCCTGCTCACCGGGTGCACCGCGGGCTCCGACGGCGGTGACGTCGAGCGTGGCGAGAAGCGCCCGGAGCGCGGCGGCGCCACCTCCGCCGCCCCCGCGTACGACGGTCCCCGCCTCCCCGGCTTCGCCGTGAGGCCCGCGTGGAGCCTCGCCGCCGACCATGCGGCGCCCGGTGTGCTGGACCTGGGCGGCACCCTGCTGTTCGCCAAGGACGCGGGCGGCGCGTACCTCAAGGACTTCGACGACGCCAAGGCCTTCCTGGAGCCCGACGCCTGGGACGGCGACGGCTACCGGGACCCGGCCCCGCAGGGCCCCAACCGTGTCCTGCACCTGTCGGAGGCGCCCCAGCCGCTGACGCTGGAGTTCCGGGACGCGAAGACCGGGAAACTGCGCGCGTCCCTGAAGGCGGCCACCGACTCGGTGACCCTCACCGGCCGCCACGACGGCGCCCCCGCGGTCGCCGTCGGTTCGTCGGAGACGGCCGAGTCCGACGGGCTGTCGGCGGAGACGACCACCTCGACGGTCGCCGTGTACGACGGCCGGGGGCGGAAACTGGGTGAGACCCCGGTGCGGCGGCCCGAGACGGGCCTGTACTACGCGGCCGCCCTCAGCGACGGCTACCGCGTCGAGCCCGCCGGCGCCACCGTGCGGCTCACCCCGGTGGACGGCGGCGCCGCCCGCACGGTCACCTGCACCGAAGAGGGCGCCGACTGCGTGTACGACCCGAAGACGGGGCTGATCGGCGCCGCCCGCGCCACCGCGCCGCCCGTTCTCGGCGGCTACTACGCCGGCTTCGAGAACGCGAGCGCCAGCGGGTCCGACATGGTCCGCATCACCTTGAGCGACCTCGCCACCGGCAAGAAGGTCTGGAGCAGCGCCGACGCCGAGATCCCGCCCGGCGTGGAGCTCTACGACAACGGCGACCCGGACCTGGAGCCCATGCCGGACTCCGAGACGCTCTCCCTGCTCCGCGTCGCCGACGGCAGGGTCCTCGTCGCCTGGCAGGCGTCCCAGGGCGACGCCGACACCTGGATCCACGCCTGGTACGACCTCGAGTCCGGTGCCCTGAAGGAGTCGTACGAGGCCACGCGGTCCGTCCTTCTCGCCCCGTCCGGCGATCTCGCCGCCGAGGACGCCGTACCGGGTGGCACGTTCACCGGTACGACGGTGTGGCGGGTGCCCGACGGCAAGCGGCTGTGGGCGCAGGAGGAGGGCTCCGGCGAGACCCCGCTGGACCCCGTGCGGTTCACCCGGGACGGCTCGGTCCTCTACGGCTACACCACCGCCGAGGACGGCACGGAGAAGGGCCTGGCCGTCGACCCACGCACCCGGAAGGTCCTTGCCAAGGACCTCCCCGCCGACCACGTCCCCGTCGTCGACGAGGCCACCGGCTACGGCCACCTCTCCACCACCGACGGCTTCTTCGCCTTCGCGCCGGCCGACTGACCTCTCCGCCCGGCCCCCTGACACCCCCCGCTCCACCCCACCTACCTGAGGAATCCCCTTGCGTACCCGTATGTCTGCCGCCGCCTGCGCCCTCCTGCTCGCCCTCACCGTCACCGCCTGCGGTGACGACGGGGTCGTGCTGCCGATGGCCGGTGACACGGAGGCGGTCGCCGCCTACGTCAACAAGAACGTGGGCTGCCAGGACACCGACTACTACTCGTCGTCCGATCTGGCGGAGATCCGCGCCGAGTTCAGCGACGCCATCGACGGCGGCGGCGACTGCGACGTCGACGACGACACCGACATCGACTTCCTGCACGTCACCGACATGACCGAGTTCCAGAAGGACCTCGCGGCGTCCGACGAGTCCGACGACAACGGCCTCATGATCGGGATGAACTTCGTCCTCGACGTGGACCGCGACGCCCACGCCCGGACCCTGCTCGACGCCGGCCTCCTCTACATCGACTGCGAGCCGGGCCTGGAGATCCCCGACACGTACACCCGCGTCGAGGCGGAGGCGGGCTGCGTGCTGACGAACTACGAACGCGAGTGACCGCCCCCTCACGCCACCCGCTCACGCCACCCGCGTGAACTCGATCGTCACCTCCGGCGGGCCCCCGGGCACCCCCCGGTAGATCCCCTTGTGCGGGGTGACGTCGTCGTAGTCCCGGCCGCGCCCGACGACGACGTGGGACTCGTCGGCGCGGACCCGGTTGGTGGGGTCGTAGCCGGCCCACTCGCCCGCCCAGTACTCGATCCAGGCGTGGCTCTGCCCGGCGACGGGCCGGTGCAGCTCCGCCTCGCGCTCCGGGTGGAGGTAGCCGGAGACGTAGCGGGCGGGCAGGCCGAGGCCGCGCAACATGCCCAGGGTGAGATGGGCGATGTCCTGGCAGACGCCCGCCCGCTGGTCCCACGCCTCGGCCGCGCTGGTGTGCACGCCGGTGGCGCCCGGAACGTACGACACATGGTCGGCGACCATCGACGACACCGCGACCGCCGTCCCGTGCACGTCGAGTCCGGCGGCCGCCTCCCGTGCCCGCTCGACCAGCTCCGCCGGGAGCGTCGTCCGGCGGGTCGCGGTCAGGTACTCCAGGAGCCGGGAGTCGGCGGTGGCCCGGTGGACCTCCGCCCAGGCGGGCGCGTCCGTGAGCGGCTCCGGCGGCGCCGTCTCCACCAGGCTGGACGCGGTGATCGTGAGGTCGCCGTGCGGGTCCATCAGGTCGAAGCCGGTGACCTGGGTGCCCCAGTAGTCCCAGTACGACCAGGTCGGCGTCGACGGGTTGACCAGCACCCGCGCGTCCAGGGTGGTCTGGCCCGGCATCGTGAGCGGGGTCATCCGGACCTCGTTGTGCGAGGAGGACGCGGGCTGGGCGTACGAGACACGGGTGGTGTGCCGGATGCGCAGGCGCCGGGTGGCGTTCGTCGCGGGGGGTGGTGTCATCGTGCTCACGCGCCTTCCTGGGCCCACTCGACGGGGCCCTGGTACGGGAAGAACTTCTCGGCCACCGCCTCCGCCGAGGCCATGCACGCCCGTTGCAGGTCCCGCAGCAGCGTGGGCAGTCCGGCCTCCAGGGACGCGGAGTCCAGGTATTCCAGGTGGGTGCGCAGGGCGCCGATCGGGCGGCGGGCCGGGTCCTGGCGGGGGCGGCCGAGCGCGGCGAGGCACTCCTCGGCCGTGGTCAGCGCGTGCAGCGCCGAGCGGGGGAAGTCCCGGTCGAGGAGCAGGAACTCGGCGACCTTGGGGCTGTCGCCGAAGCCGCCGTGCACGCGCGCGTACGCCTCGTCGGCGCCGCTCGCGCTCAGCAGGGTCGGCCAGTCGGGCGCGTGCGCGGCGTCCAGGACCCGCACGGACAGCAGCCGGACGGTCATGTCGACCCGCTCCAGGCTCCGGCCGAGGATCACGAACCGCCAGCTGTCGTCGCGGCTCATCGTGGAGTCCGCGAGCCCGAAGAACAGGGCGGCGCGCCGCCGCACCAGCTCCAGGTAGGCGTACGGGCCGCCGGTGCGGCGGGCGGCCGTGCGCTGGTCGGCGAGGGCGTGCCAGGTGGAGTTCAGGCACTCCCACATCTCGGAGGAGACGGCCTCCCGGGCGCTGCGGGCGTTCAGCCGGGCGGCGCCGAGCGCCCCTTCGATGCTGCCGGTGGAGTGCGCGTCGAAGGCCAGCCGGTCCAGGACCTGCTGCATGTCGCAGTGCCGGCCGGGCGCGTCGACGCCGAGGATCGCGTAGAGGGAGCGGCAGGCGGCGTCCTCGTCGCGCCAGGGGTCCTCCAGGAGGCGGTGCAGGTAGGCGTCGAGGATGCGGCCGGTGGCGTCGGCGCGTTCCACGTACCGGCCCGTCCAGGTCAGGGCCTCGGCTATCCGGGAGAGGATCACGTCGTTCACTGCTGCTGCGCCCCTTCCTGCACGACCGTGCGGGTGCCGTCGGGTCCGAGCTGGCGCGGTGCCTTCTCCAAGGGGCCGCTCTCCTCCTCGTGGCGCTGCTCGGCGGGGCCCTCGGCGAGCACCCAGGTGTCCTTGGATCCGCCGCCCTGACTGGAGTTGACGATGAGGTTGCCCTCCTGGAGGGCGACCCGGGTCAGCCCGCCGGGCAGCACCCAGACCTCGTCGCCGTCGTTCACGGCGAAGGGACGCAGGTCGATGTGGCGCGGGGCCATGCGTTCGCCGGCGAGGGTGGGGGAGGTGGACAGGGCGACGGGGCGCTGCGCGATCCAGCCGCGCGGATCGGCGAGGACGGCCGCGCGGGTGCGCTCCAGCGTCTCCCGGTCGGCCTTGGGGCCGATGACGATGCCCTGCCCGCCGGCCCCGTCGACCGGCTTGACGACGAGCTTGTCCAGCTGGTCGAGCACGGCCTCCAACTGCCCCGGTTCGTCCGGCCGGTAGGACTCGACGTTGGGCAGGACCGGTTCCTCGCCCAGGTAGTACCGGATGAGGTCGGGTACGTAGGTGTAGAGCAGCTTGTCGTCGGCGATGCCGTTGCCGACGGCGTTGGCGAGGGTGACGTTGCCCGCCATCGCGGCGCCCATGATGCCGGGGCAGCCGATCACGGAGTCGGGCCGGAAGTGGAGAGGGTCGAGGAAGTCGTCGTCGAGCCGCCGGTATACGACGTGGACGGGCATCTCCCCGCGCGTGGTCCGCATCCACACCCGGTTCCCCCGGCACACCAGGTCGTGGCCCTCGACCAGCTGCACGCCCATCAGCCGGGCCAGCAGCGCGTGTTCGAAGTAGGCGGCGTTGTTGGGGCCGGGGGTGAGGACCACGACCCGAGGGTCCCCGATGCCGCCGGGCGCGGCGGCCCTGAGCGCGGCGAGCAGCTTCTGCGCGTAGCCGTCGACGGGCAGCACGTGCTGTTCGGCGAAGAGGGACGGGAACACCCGGGTCATGGCCCGCCGGTTCTCGATGACGTACGACACCCCGGACGGCACCCGGACGTTGTCCTCCAGCACACGGAAGGCGCCCGCCTCGTCGCGTACGAGGTCGATGCCGGCGACATGGATGCGCACCCCGCCCGGAGGCTCGACGCCGTGCGCGGAGCGATGGAAGTGGGGGGAGTTGAGGAGCAGCCGCCAGGGCACGACCCCGTCCTCGAAGGCCCGGCACGGCCCGTAGGCGTCGGCGAGGTACGCCTCCAACGCCCGGACGCGCTGGGCGACTCCACGCTGGACGAGGTCCCACTCCAGGGCGTCGAGGATCCTCGGGACCAGGTCGAGGGGCCAGGGTCTCTCCTCGCCCGCGAAGGCGTAGGTGACGCCCCGGTCCGTGAACGCCCGGGCCATCTGGTCCGCCCTGAACCTCAGTTCGGCCGGTTCGATGGGCTGAAGCGCTGCCAGCACCGGCTCGTAGGCGGCCCTGACCTCACCCGGCCGCTCGAACATCTCGTCCCACGCGTCGGCCAACGCGTACGCGTCAAATATGTCCGCCATGGCCCGACGGTAAGCGCGATCCGTAACAAGCTGATCACGGTCTCGTTTCCGCCATCTTGCGGGAACGATCGTGACCAGCGGAAACGGAGGGTTTGAAGTACGGCCGCGCGGGGGAGGCGCTCCGCGCGGACCCCACGCGACCGACCCGCGCGCCCGGCCGCGCCCGGCGGCCGGTGGACGGAACGCGGCCCCGCCCCGTCGCGCCCCGGACTTCACAGCCCCTCCATCTGACACACGGGCATCGCTTCTTCAGCTTGTTGCAGAGCGCAATACCTGAGGGGTGGACAAGATGGAGCGGACAGGGGCTTTGTGGGGCAGGGGGACGGTGCAGTCGTGTTGCGGAGCCGGTGCGGGCCGCGCATAGTTGCGCTGCGAACAGGCTGGAACCGGGGGTGAGTTGTTCATGGCCGGGCACGCGACGGACGAGCATCCCCACGGTGCCGACCGGCTCTGCGAGGCCGGGGACCGGGTGTACGCCAGGGCCGTACGGCATGGCCGTCTACCGCGCGAGGACGCCGAGACCGTGCCCTGTCTGGTCGAGCTGGCCCTGCTGCACCCCGACCCCGACGACATGGGCTGGCTGGTTCCCACCTCCCCGCAGGAGGTCATGACCCGGCTGCTGCGCGGCGTCCACGCGGAGGTCAGCGCCAGCCAGGCCCGGGTGGGGGCGGCCGTCGAGGCCGTCGAGTGGTACGCGGGTCTCAGCGCCGTACGGCCGGGTCAGCCGGCGGAGGGCGCGGCGATCCGGGTGCTCGACGGGCTGTCCCGTATCCGGGCGGCGATCGACGAGGCCACCGACCGCTGCACCACCGAGGTGATGACCGTGCAGCCGGGCGGGATCCGGCGCGAGGACGAGCTGCGCGAGGGTCTGCACCGGGCGCTCGCCATGTGCCGGCGGGGCGTACGGATGCGGGACCTGTACACGCATGTGGCCCGGCACGGGCAGGGCCTGCACAACTACATGGACATGATGGGCGACGCGGCGGAGGCCCGCACCCTCGACGAGGTCGTGGAACGCCTCATCGTCTTCGACCGCACCGTGGCCTTCATCCCCGCCAACGCCGACCGCACCATGGCGCTGGAGATCCGCCACCCCGCCCTGGTGGAGTACCTGGTCACCGTCTTCGAACGGCTCTGGCGCCTCGGTATCCCGCTGACCGCCCCGCTGCCGTCCTCCGGTGTCGACGGCATCACCCACCGGGAGCGGTCCATCGCCGCGCTCCTCGCCGAGGGCCACCAGGACGCGGTCGTCGCCGAACGCCTCGGCATAAGCGTCCGCACCTGCCGCGCCCACATCGCCCGCCTCTCCGAGACCCTGGGCGCCGCGAGCCGCACCCAACTCGGCGTCCGCATCGCCCAGGTGGGGCTGGACGGCCCGCAGCGGCCGGGCACGGAGACCGCGGACGACCTGCTGTCCCTGCCCGCTCCCTCCGCGGCTCCTAGGGAAGCCGCTGTTCCTGCTCCAGAATCCCCGACTGCGCGATGAGATAGCCGAGTTGCGCCCTGCTGCCACTGCCGAGCGCCGTGGCCAGCTTGGCGATGTGCGCGCGGCAGGTCCGCACGTTCATCCCCAGGCGACGCGCGATGGCCTCGTCGACGTGGCCCTCCACGAGCAGTTTCGCGATGGAGTGCTGGATCTCGCTGATCCCGTCGGGAGCGGTCTCGTAGGGGGCGCCGGCGGTGAGGGGGACCGCTCGGCCCCACATGAACTCGAAGACCTTGACGAGGTAGCGCACGAGTCCCGGATGCCTGAGCTCCAGGGCGACCTGCTGGTCGTCGCGGGTGGGGATGAAGGCGACCGTCTCGTCGCAGATGATGAGCCGCTCCACCAGTTCGTCGATGGTGCGGTACTCCACCTTGCCGTTGGACAGTTGGGCCACGTAGGCCAGCTTCTCCGGGTTGTAGCGGGCCGTGTGCTGGTACAGCGTGCGGATGCGCACACCACGTTCGATCAACGGCCTGTCCCGCTCCAGGCCCTGCAGGAGGTTGCGCTCGGAAATGCGGTTGCTCGGCTGGACCGTGAGTACCTCGGTCTGGCATTCGGCTGTCGCCAGATTCAGTGCCGCCTGGATGCGTTCGCCGCCCTCCAGCACCGTGATGGCGTGAGTGGGCGTCGTCACCTGGGCGGTGAGGGTCATGAACGGCTCGAAGACGTCGGCGAGTTCGATCGACCGCCTGCGCTGCTCGGCGATCTCCCGTTCGATCGGGTTGAGCCGCTGGGCCAGCGCGACCGAAGGGGGAACCGGGCGGAGCCAGTTCGCGTCATCGGGATCGGGGTGGAGGAGGGCGAACTCCATGAGGCAGGGGGCGGGTTCCACGTCCTCACGTGCGAGGCGTCCGGTCCGCAGCGCGTGTGCATAGAGACGTGCTCCGTCGTCGCACAGATCAGCCACCGTGTGGGGATGTACCGACTTGGCCCGATTTTTACTCAAATCTCCACCCCCCAGGGTCCTGAACATGCAGGAACATGATGCATCGATTATGTGGCCATGACGTGCCCGAATGAGCCATCGTCGTATGCGACGGGGGAAGAGGGGACCTTCAAGTGAGGACGAAGCCGACTATGCGTAAGAGAATGCTTCGCTCGGTGCTTGTCGCCGCCTTCTCCACCGTTATCGCCCTCGGAGCCCTGGGTGACCTCTCCGAGGCGAAGCGTGACACTCGCGCGGACACCAGTTGGCCGGCGGTGGCGGAGTCGACGACGCTGGCGCGAGCCTTGGACACCAGTTGGCCGGTGCCTCCGGCCGATGGCGGTGCGAGGGCCTGACATGACGACTCCACCCGACGACCGATCCTTCCGCCGAGAAATGGCTACCGCCTACCGATCCGGTTGGCACTTCATCGACCTGGCCACCGCCATCCCCCACAGCGGTGACTCGTTGATGGTGACCGTGTTCGGTGAGCCGGTGGTGGTGACCCGGGACGATGACGAGGACATCCGGGCGTACCGATGTCTGCGGCGACCGCGCGGCGCGCCGCAGCCCGTGCGGTGTGCCGTCCGGTACGGGATGATCTTCGTCAATCTCGACCAGCGCGACCACCAGCTCACCGAACCGGAGACCCAGATCTCCTCAGCTGTATCAGCCACCCCCCGCAGTGCCTGAAGCGATTCCCCCGTCGTTTCAAATCGCTCAGGCGCTTCCCCCCAGCAGCGGGGGGGGGGGGGGGGGGGGAAGGGGGGGAGGGGGGGGGGGGGGGGGGGGGGGGGGGGGGGGGGGGGGGGGGTGTTTTT